>NZ_JBFELV010000631.1:0-1363 GCF_041551955.1 Desulfosarcina sp. | reverse complement strand
TCAAATGGTTTGTCGATCTTTTTCCGCAGGGTGTACATATGGCTGCGCAGCACATCACTGCCCGGAGGCAAGTCCCCCCAAAGATGGTTCTCCAAGTCTTGGCGGGCGACCACATTGGGGGCCGTTTCCATGAGCAGCTTCAAAATGGAGATGCAGGTGTTGTTCAGGTCGATTTTTTTCCCCTGGCGGGTCACCTCGAAGGTCCCCAGGTCCATTTTGAGGTCGGCAACGCACAGGACCTTGTTTTCGGCTGTCCGCCGTTTTGCCAGCACTTTGATTCGGGCTTCCAGCTCTTTCAGGGCAAAGGGCTTGACCAGGTAATCGTCGGCACCGGATTCAAAACCGAGCAGCTTGTCGTCCAGGGTGTCCCTGGCCGTGAGCATGATCACCGGGACCTGTTTGTCGGCCTCCCGGCGCAGTTTTTGGCACAGGGTGATGCCGTCCATGCCCGGCAGCATGAGGTCCAGGACGATGACATCGTAATCCTGCGTCAGGGCCAGGTGGAGGCCGCCGATGCCGTCCATGGCGAAATCCAGGATGTAGCCTTTGGATTCCAGAAAATCGGTCATGTTTTCCACAATGGCCGGGTTATCCTCGATGATGAGCAGCCGGATGTTTGGCGCCATGGGTCCCCTCCGGGGTGTGGTTGATATTCCTTCCGGTATAATAGCCAAACGATTCCAAGGCAAGCATAAGCAAGACCATAGTCTCGTTAAACATGGGCGAAGTATAGGTTGGGGCGTGTGAACCGGCCGTGAAGATAACGTGAAAAAAATGTGAAATCTAAAAAATCATCGCCTGGTGCGATCACCAGATCCCCTTCGTCGATGAAGTCTACTGAATATGATCTTTCACCTCGAACTCCAGCGCTTTTAGCGTAAGGCGCACATCAATGAATAGAAATATCGCCGATAGAATGATACCTATGGCGCTAAAGAGAAAAAATAGTACGCCAAGGAATGTCAAATTTACATCAAACAAATTCATTATCAACAGAATCGGGATGATCAGGCTGCTTGATAAAATGGAAAATGATATGGAAACAATGGAGTTGCGAAGAATTTTGCTTCTATCAAATAGAATTTTCAACTCTATTAGCTTCCTGTTTTCATCGGCAACCTGGCCCTTATCTAACTCGTTGACAATCATTCTTGATTTATCAATTGTCCTGGCAAGCCGATTGGTGAGGGAAAGCAGAATCAGCCCTACGCCCGAAATCAGTGCAATCGGCGATATGCAGGATTGAAGAAATCTTACAAAAGAATCAATAGGTTCCATACTGTTCTGAATGCTATACCGATCGCCTCTTCAATAGCGGCAGCAGGCGCACCATGCCAGACAAAATTGCTGTCGGTCAGACCAG
>NZ_JBFELV010000630.1:0-1461 GCF_041551955.1 Desulfosarcina sp. | reverse complement strand
TTGCCCTCGACGCCCTTGAACCCGTTTCGCAGGAGGTCGGTCAGGTCCCAGCCAACGCAGTAGACCGACAGCAGGCTCAGGTCGTGGATATGAAGGTCGCCGTCGGCATGGGCCCGCCGAATCTCCGGCGGATAGATTTTATTGAGCCAGTATTCGGCAGTGACGTCTGATGAAATGTAGTTGTTGAGCCCCTGGAGGGAGTAGCACATGTTGCTGTTCTCTTTAATCTTCCAGTCCAGTTTGCGGATATAGTGCTCCACTAAGTCCACCTGGGCCTCGGTGGCAATGCGCCGGATCTGGGCATGCTGCTCCCTGTAGATGATATATGCCTTGGCTGTTTTATAATAGGGAGAGTCAAGCAGTACCCGCTCCACGATATCCTGAATCTCCTCCACCTCGGGGGTGGTGCCCATGCGAAGTTCATGGGCCAAGGTCAGGACCCGCAGGGTCATCTTCTTGGCGTCCCGTTCCCCGAATTCTCCGGAGGCTCGGCCAGCCTTGGCGATGGCTGCTGTGATTTTGGATGGGGCAAACTCGACAATTCGGCCGTCACGTTTTTTGATCTGCTCAATCACGGGCATCTCCTCGGCTGCAGCATTCGCTTTTAGTGGTTTAAAACGACGAAAAAAAGCCGCGGGCGGCATTTTTTTCAGGGTGTGCAACCCATCAAAAAAAATATGGATTCAGTGTGATTCCAGCCTCATGGACGACGAGGCGGTAATGGGGTTAATACAACAAGATGTTGTTGTCTGTCAAGGCGCTTTTTCCATATGTTGTGGCTCTGACCGTTTCGTCCACCGACGACCAACTGGTTGTGTTTGCTTATAAAACCAATCCGTGGAGGATCAATTCGGTATCGATTCCCCGTGAAAACGGGCAAGTTTTTCTTGAATGGCTGAAATAGGTATATGTTGTGCTAAAAGCTGCTTGACATACAATATGTTGTATGAGAAATTAATTCGTACGCTGGCTCGGCAGGGTTGCGGCATTGACTGTATCCATCGTTTTAACCCTGTTTGGTAGGTCCCCTTTTCCCCCGTGTGTCGTGCCGGCATTAAATCCGATTCGGGCAGGGTCCCGCATCTTAGAAACACCGAAGCCGCCACGTACCGGCGCTTGGTGTTTCTTTTTCCCTTAGAATCCGGAGTTGGATACTAACCGTTTTAAACCCTGATGTTTGCAAGCGGAACTATGGTTCTGGGTCCGGGCAGTAGGTTCGTAAACCGCTTACCCTTTTATGGAGTTGTGACAACCTATGGCACAGAAAGAGAAAATCCTCATCGTGGACGATGGTAACGTGGACTTGAACACCCACGTTTGGGATGACCAGGTCTTTTGCAAAAGCCTGATTGGCGCCAATGCCGTTAACAAGCGCCAGGCCAAAGAGATCGCCCGGTTCATTAGATCCACCATCGACCGTATGGACCTTCGACACATCTCTTCTCCGATGGTGGATGAGAT
>NZ_JBFELV010000629.1:0-1522 GCF_041551955.1 Desulfosarcina sp. | reverse complement strand
CCATGAGGCGCTTGACCAGGGTGCGGGGTTCGGCGGCACCGGTACCCAGGAAAATGTTCATTCCCGGTTCGATGCGGGCCAGAGCCTGATCAGGCGTTGCCCGTTTTTGGTGCCAGTCGGCGGTCGGTGAGACGGTCATATTTTCTCCCAAGGGTACGGACAACGGCAAGCTGATTTCTATCTGCTTCCAGATGTGAAAAAAGGGTTCGAGGATTCCAGGGTTCAAGGGGTCGAGGGGGTGGTTGGCTTGCGATTTTATCGAGACGGTTGGCTTTCCTTAAATACCGGAACCTTCCGGCCTCGGACCCGTGTAACTGTTGGGCCTTTCACTTGACCCCTCGAATCCCCGACCCCTTGAATCCTTTAAAATAAACCATCAACGTCGAGAAAACAATCGACGTTGGAAGGATCGGGTGTTATGAGACCTCCTGTGGGCTGTTTGCCGTCAACGAATCAGTCATAAGAGGAAAACATCGTCATGAAATACGATTTCGACCGGGAGATCAACCGCAAAGACACCCAATCCGCCAAATGGGGCGTCATCCAGGATCCCGACAACCCGTCGCTCTGGCATGCCACCGACGACTATTATGGTGAAGAACGGGTCCTGCCCCTGTGGGTGGCGGACATGGATTTTCCTGCTCCTCAGCCAGTGGTGGATGCCTTGGTCCGGCGCGCGCAACACGGCATATACGGCTACACGATCCGGACGGAAGACCACGACCGGGCAGTTGTGGATTGGATGAAACGACGCCATGGCTGGACGATCGAACCGGGCTGGATCGTCTCCACGCCCGGGGTGGTTCCGGCGGTCAATTTCCTTGTGCGGTCGTTCACCCAACCCGGTGAGAAGGTGCTGGTTCAGCGGCCGGTCTACTATCCTTTCTTCAATGCCATTGAGAACAACGGCGGCGAGATTGTTTCCAGCAGCCTGATCCTCGATCGGAACCGCTACGCGATGGATTTCGTGGACTTCGAAAAAAAGGCGGCCGATCCGGCGACCACACTCTACATCCTGTGCAGCCCGCACAACCCGGTGGGCCGGGTGTGGACCCCTGAAGAGCTGATGCGTGTCGGGGAGATCTGCCTGAAGCACCGTGTGCTGGTGGTTGCCGACGAGATCCACGCCGACCTGATTTTCAGGGGCGTCACTTTCACGCCCTTTGCCGCCATCAGCCAAGCGATGGCCTACAATACGGTGGTCTGCACGGCTCCGAGTAAAACTTTCAACCTGGCCGGCCTGCACACCTCCAACATCATCATCCCCAACGACGGTTTGAGACGCCGCTTCCAGCAGACCCTCAACAGCTGCGGCATGAGCAAGTGGGCGTCTCCCTTCGGCGTGCTGGCCTGCGAGACCGCCTACCGGGAAGGCGAACCTTGGCTGGTGCAGGTGATGGCCTATATCGAAGACAACCTGGACTATCTGCAGGAATTCATCGACAAGCATGTCCCGGGCATCCGGGTCATTCGGCCCGAGGGGACCTACCTGGTGTGGCTGGACTGCCGGGGGCTGGGGCTG
>NZ_JBFELV010000628.1:0-1617 GCF_041551955.1 Desulfosarcina sp. | reverse complement strand
TGGAGTCGAAGATCTTCGGGCGACTGAGCGCGTGGCAGAACTGGATCTTCCAGCGGCCCAACGCGGTGGGCGACGACGGTGCGCTCAGGCGCTATGGCACCGGCAAGAAAGCAACCTACGACAGACGGAGAGTATGAACTCATGGCAAGCGTCGAGCTGAGCGAGCGGATCCCCAACAACGTCGGTCTGTCCCACGATCGCCGTCTGCGCCGTGCCCTGGAAGCCTGGCAGCCGCAGTTCCTGGAATGGTGGAACGAGATGGGGCCGGCGGACAGCCAGGCGCGGGAGGTCTACCTGCGCACGGCGACCAGCGTGGATCGCAAAGGCTGGGCGAGCTTCGGCTACACGCACATGCCGGACTACCGCTGGGGCGTCTTCCTCGCCCAGCCGCAGGAGGAGCGCAAGATCGCCTTCGGCGAGCACCGCGGGGAACCCGCCTGGCAGGAGGTACCGGGCGAGTATCGCGCGGCGCTGCGTCGACTGATCGTGATCCAGGGCGACACCGAGCCGGCGTCGGTGGAGCAGCAACGGCTGCTGGGGCTCACCTGCCCTTCGCTTTACGATCTGCGCAACCTCTTCCAGGTGAACGTCGAGGAGGGTCGTCACCTGTGGGCAATGGCCTATCTGCTGCATGCCTACTTCGGTCGCGACGGCCGCGAGGAAGCCGAGGCGCTGCTGCAGCGGCGCTCGGGCGACGAGGACAAGCCGCGGCTGCTGGGCGCCTTCAACGAGCAGACGCCGGACTGGCTGTCGTTCTACATGTTTACCTTCTTCACGGATCGTGACGGCAAGTACCAGCTCTCCGCGCTGTCGGAGTCGGGCTTCGACCCGCTGGCCCGCACCTGCCGCTTCATGCTGACGGAGGAAGCGCACCACATGTTCGTCGGCATCACGGGTCTGTCGCGCATCGTTACCTGGTTAGCGATGACCAGGATGTGTCGACGCCCGGACTTATCCGACTGATCGCAGCCTCGCTGAAAAGACCTGTATTTCTTTTTCCGTTTCCGCAGGTGTTGCTGCGTTTAATTGGCAATCTTCTTGGCAAAGGAGATGCCATAAATCGATTGTTCGGATCATTGACCGTCGATATCTCCAAAATTAAAAAAGAGCTTGAATGGACACCCCCGTTTTCCATTGAATCCGGCTTACAGCATACGGCGGATTGGTATAAAACAAAATGATGGTGGAACCAATTTCAAAACGCCCCATTTCGGCCAATATCGGCGTTGGGCTCACATTTCAATCCTCAACGCAGCGCGGCGACGCCTGCGGTTGAAATGATCTCCCGCCTTGATCTTGAACGAACTAAGACGTTTTGAAACAGGCTCGATGGTGTCACATTTTCACCCAAACTGAGTGTTTCAAATTTTTACAGATAGAATATCCGGAACCATAAGACTACCCCGATCATGAAGCGTTGGTTTGACATATCCTTATCACTTTGCCTCCTGGTTATTTTCGGCATTCCCATGTTGTTGCTCGCATTGGTCATCAAACTGACCTCCGAAGGGCCGGCATTGTATTGGTCCGACCGTGTCGGTGTGAATAACACGATTTTCAGAATGCCGAAATTCCGAACCATGAAAGTGAACGCACCCATTGTGGCCACCCACTTGC
>NZ_JBFELV010000627.1:0-1634 GCF_041551955.1 Desulfosarcina sp. | reverse complement strand
CAGAGCGGTGGTGTGCTGGTCGATCAAATGACCAAATTCGCCGAACTGGGGATCGGTTTGTCGGTGGGGGTCAGTATCGGCAACAAGGCGCTGGTTCGAGAACTGGACCTGTTAAAATACCTGGCCCAGGATCCGGAAACCAAAGTGATCGCCTTTTACATCGAAGGGTTTGGCCCCGGTGAAGGGCGGGAATTTGTGACCGCCGCCCGCGGCTGCGCCAAACCGGTGATCGTTTTAAAAGCCGGCAAGACCCGTGAAGGGATGCGGGCCGTTTCCAGCCACACCGCTTCCATGGCCGGCGACTACACGGTATTTTCTGCGGTGCTGGCCCAGCACGGCATCGTCGAAGCGGCCAACGAACTCGAGCTGGTTTCGTTTTGCGAGGTGCTGAGCTGTTATCAGGAGTCCATCGAGGGCCGGGTGGGCATCATCAGTGGCAGCGGCGGACACGGTGCACTGGCGGTGGACATCTGCGGCCGGCGGGGTTTGTCCATTCCGGTCATCGATTCCCGGAAGCAGGCCGAGATTCGCGCCGATCTGAGCCCCAGCGTGCAGTCCATTGCATCCTTGGGCAATCCCATCGATCTCACCGGCAGCGCCACGGACAGTGATTTTCTGGAGGCCGCCGAACATCTGTCCCGGATTCCGGAGCTCGATTGCATTGTTATGCTGCTGCTCCCGTATTCGCCGGAGATTACCTCTGATATCGGCGCCCGTTTGAGCCGGGTCTGCAAGCGCTACGACAAACCGCTGGTGGCCTATGTCCCCCATGTGGATCGATACCGGATGCTCATCGAGGGGTTTGAATTCAACGGGGTTCCGGTGTCTCCGTCCATCAAAGGGGCGGTGTTGATGGTCGAAGCCCTACGGAGGTCCCAGCCATGCTGAACAACCAGATCAAGACCGTACTAGAGGCATCCCGTGCCCGGGGATGGGTCACCGAACCCGATGCCAAGCATCTGCTGTCCGCCGCCGGGCTGACCGTGCCGCGCTTTACCACGGTCACGGATCCCGGAGAAATCGAATCCGTCGCCGCCGGCATCGGATTTCCCCTGGCGGCGAAGATCGTTTCCGGGCGGATCCTCCACAAGTCGGATCACGGCGGTGTGAAAACGGGCATTACCACAAAGAATGAACTGGCGGCCGCATTTGAAAGGTTCAGCCGTCTGGACGGCTTCGAAGCGATGCTGGTGGAAGAGATGGTCGCCGGTCTGGAGCTGATCATCGGTGCCAAAATTGACGAACAATTCGGGCCGGTGGTCCTTCTGGGGATCGGGGGCACCGGCGTCGAGATCTACCAGGACGTGAGTTTGCGGATGGCGCCGGTGGGTCCCGATGATGTGGCGTCCATGATCAAGGGCCTCAAGGCCGGTCGCCTGCTTTCCGGATACCGGGGGGGCGTGGTGGTCGATGCCGACGAACTGACCCGGACCATGATCTGTTTTTCTGAATTTGTCATGGCATCCGCGGAGATGATCGTCTCCATCGATCTGAACCCGGTCATGTGTTCGGCGGAAAAGTGCGTTGTCGCCGACGCCCGGATCATGCTGCCGGAGGTCGAAGAATAGAAACACATTCCCATGAACCCATAACCCATTAAGAGGTGCCGAATGTTGCCGTTTGACGAGGCTGTT
>NZ_JBFELV010000626.1:0-1679 GCF_041551955.1 Desulfosarcina sp. | reverse complement strand
TGAATCACGAAGCATCGAAATCATCAGCCAAGGTGCCGGCACCCATTTCGACCCCGAACTGGTTGAAGTTTTTCTGGAGCGGATCGCTCTGATCCGCATCATTCAGGCGCGATACTCAGAAACGCACGCCCAACCGCAACCCCCCCCGACGTATGTGGCGCAACAATGATTAACCGACTGATCGCCTCCACGCTGCCCCTGTTTCCCAAACGATTGGTCTGGCTGTTTTCCCGTTCCTACATTGCCGGGGAGACGGTTGATGAGGCCATGAGGGTGTGCCGGGCCCTGAACGACGACGGCATGAAAACCACCATCGATATCCTGGGTGAGTTTATCCAGAATCTGGAAGAGGCCGAAAAGAATCGCGACGAATACCTGGCCCTGATCGACGTCACCCAGCGCAGCCGTATAGACGGCAATTATTCGGTGAAGCCCACCATGTTCGGTCTGCTCATCGATGCCGACGCCTGCTACCATCACATCCGTGAAATCGTCGCCAAGGCAGCCGGCTACGGAAATTTCATCCGCATCGACATGGAAGATTCAAATTGTGTAGATCTGGAGATACGCTTGTTTCGACGGATAAAGGCCGAATTCCCGGAAAGCGTGGGACTGGTCGTGCAAGCCTACCTGCGTCGCACCCTGGACGACCTGAAGGGCCTGATGGACCTTCACTCGCCGACGCTTCCGTTGAATTTTCGGATTTGTAAAGGCATCTATGCGGAACCCCGGCGCATCGCCTTTCAGCGCCACGATGAGATCAACGCCCATTTCCTGGAAGATCTCGAATTCATGTTTCAAAACGGTATCTATCCCGGCATCGCCACCCACGACCGGGCCCTGGTGGAGGGTGCCCTGGCGCTTATCGACCGTTACGATATGGGCCGAGACAGGTACGAATTCCAGATGCTTTACGGTGTCACACCGGAGCTTCGTCGCATGCTGATCGATGCCGGACATACCATGCGGGTGTATGTCCCTTACGGCCGCCACTGGTTCGGATACTCCACCCGGCGCCTCAAGGAAAACCCGAAGATCGTCAACAGCATCGTCAAATCCCTCTTGCTGCGCGGATAAATTGACCTAACCACTCGAGCGTTCATCGACGGCGACAATCGCTTTCCGATGGCAACCCAAACCGGAGCACCCATCCCGCCAGCCCTAACAGCGGAAAGACCATGCGAATTCATCAAAGGGAGGGACAACATGAAAGAGGAACCCGGGACAGCCACCCTGGAGATCTTTTCCGACTACATCTGACCGTGGTGCTACTTCAGTACCGGGCGTATTGAACGGATAAAAGCGGCATTTTACATCCATGTCAACTGGACGGCGTTTCCCCTGCATCCGGAAACACCACCGGCTGGACAGACCCTGGAGGCGTTGTTTGCCGGCCAGCCGGTGGATATTCCCGGCATGCTGGCCCGCCTGCGCCAAGTGGCCAGGGAGCTGAACCTGCCCTTCGGTGAGCGTAAAATGACATTCAACAGCCGGTTGGCCCAAGAACTGGGCAAATGGGCCGAGGATCAGGGCCGAGGAGACCCCTTTCACCACGCCGTGTTCCTCGCCTATTTCCAGCGCGGCGATAACATTGCCCGCCAGTCGGTTCTACTCCAGATATGCTCGACGGTCGGATTGGACCCTGCAGCGGCACAGGTGGTGCTGGACCAGCGATCCTA
>NZ_JBFELV010000625.1:0-1698 GCF_041551955.1 Desulfosarcina sp. | reverse complement strand
GACCGTCAATGGTATTAACGTTAAGCATGGATGGTTTTAATACAATATTGAAACGGGAGGATCTTACTTCACGGGCCAGTTGGGTCCGGTTGAGCCGGTGGCCCGTGGTGCCGACCCTTCGGTCGTGCAATGCATAGATGACCGCCGTCTTCGATAACACCGTGGGGCTGTTCCCGGAACAACGGGCCAGGGCTATAGGGGCTGCAGGCGCCCGGATTCCTCGAAAACCAAATTCAGTGGGGACCCGAATACGGTCAAACCGGGCTTGGCGGAGAATTCGGGAAGAAGTGCCCGACTGACCCAGAGGGCCTTGAGATCGAACGTGTTTCGGACCCTTGCCAAACGGGCGCCGGATGGCTTGGGCAGCATGTTCAGCGCCTGTTCGACGGATTGCCGGTCATCCTGCATGGGCACCGGCATCCGCCGTGGGCGTTGCCATGGGACGCATCGGTCAGGTCGAGCAAAACCAGGCAGCCATAGTCGGGCCTTGGCTCCCCCCTTCACGCCGCCAGAAACCGGTCACGTTGGGATCCATCCCGTCACTGGAAATATTTTTGCCCATCTCGTCGACGATCAGGATATCCAGGTTCGTATCCGGCTCACGAACGGTCCAGGTCTGCGCCCCCGCTTTCCGCCACCGCATTCAGCACCTCCAGGTCCAGGGTGTCGTCCGTGGGGTCGAAGCCCATTTCGATAAACAGGGCGGCGCCGGCTATATCCGGAATCGGCGGCATATCCAAGGTTTGAGCTTCTTCGCACTTTCGCCGCCGCAACAGGATAAGCGCGTTTTTTGAATAGCACTCGATTAAATCCAGCTTTAAGCGCCTGTTTTCCCGAAGTCGCTATGCCAGCATGGTGGCCTGCTCGTCAGAATCCAGGAACTATACGATGGATATTTTGGGCTCGCTCGTCAGCAGACCGGCACTTTGTATGATTTAATTGTCGCAAGAGTCTGTCTGCGAGCAATGGAAGTAGAGGGCCGGTGGTAATCATCCATTCTTTCTGAGCCAGCCCTCTTTGGTTAAATCTGTTTTTTATTTGAGGCCCATACAATTGCCATAATAGGTTACGGTGGCTGGCCAATCTGAAAAGATACCCAGAATACCCACGTCCTTTGCGAGCACATCGAGCAATACATATGCATCACCGTCATTGTTGATCACATCTGTCACTGACTGGTAGTAAAACCCGCCACCATCTTTGAGGAATCCAGAGCGCTCCAGGGTCCATGTAATGATGTCGAGGCCTGCATCCTTTGCAGCAATAGCATATACAGAGGGCACAATGTTATCGACGTCCAACGCAAGGAGCATATACATTGGCGGTGCGATGATATTCACGCCCTTATCGACTAAATCCTCCATAGTCGGATCCCATGTGTTCGGGTTGTTGTGATCAAATCCAGGTTCGCCGTAACGGCCATCGAGATAAACAGCCTGCTTGGCGAATCGCGGCTCATTATTGATCCAATATTCTAAATCTTCGAGGACAAAGGACTGAGGATAGACTTTCTTCGGCGAAACACCGGCTGCTTTGTATTCGTCAATCATCTGCTGGGCATAATCTTCCTGGGTATAACCCTTATATGGCATTAGTACGCTGGGAGACTTAAGTTCAGGTGTCATTTTCACACCAAGTTCTTTAAAAAGATCAATGCTCTCTTTATGGGTAACCAGTGTTCCGCATGTAGAGTACAAG
>NZ_JBFELV010000624.1:0-1717 GCF_041551955.1 Desulfosarcina sp. | reverse complement strand
GCCGTCCATAGTTAGATCGATACGATCTGCTGCTGTGCATGCGTCAACTGTTCGAGACCGCTGGGGGTGACCACATGGGTGTTCTCGATCCCGACGACCCCTTCGCCCGGAAAAACCAGCTTCGGCTCCAGTGCGATCACCATGTCCTCCTCCAATTCAGTGGTCTGGCCATGGGCCAGAAAAGGGAATTCATCCAGTTCCAATCCGACGCCGTGACCGATAAACCGTATCCGGTCTGCCTCGGCGCCCATGAAATATGCATCAACTCCTTTCCGGGTAGCCATCTCGATGGCCGCCGAATAAAGATCGCCGGCGCTAGTGCCGGGGGTGGCCATGGCTTTGATTTGCTCCTGCAGGTCCAGCATGTGGGCATGGGCATCCACCAGCCACTGCGGGGGGCGTCCAATGGCATAGATCCGGGTGTGGTCGCTGATGTACCCTTTCCAGGCAAATACATAGTCGAATAAAATCGGTTCATGCCGTTTTATCTTCCTGAAACTGGGGCCCTGGGCCACCGCAGCGCTCACGGCAGCGCCTCCGGTGGGAGAAGCCAAAAAACTGGGCACCGCTGCGGCGGCACCGGACATGAGGTGTCCATAAAACATTTCCGCACCCCACAGCCGCATGCGCACGATGCCCTGGTGGCCCAGTCGACGGGCCTGCGCTTCAATCATTCCGGCCAACTCGATTTCGGTCAACCCTTCGCGCAGCAGATGGGGCACCGTCTCCGCCACCTGGTCGGAAAAAGCCGCCGCTTGCCGAATCAGATTCAATTCGTAAGCGGACTTGACTGCCCGAACCATGCGGATCGGTATGGAGATGTCCCGAATGTCCACCGCCGGAAACAGGCGCTTGTAGGAAAAAAAGAGGTTGGTTGGCAGTACATCCAGCTCCATGCCCATGACGGCCGGTGGCGCCAGGCCATTTTCCTCGATTAGGGTCATCAGCTGTTTGGGGCTGTTCAACGATAGGATGGTTGAAAGGGGAGACTCTGATTGGGCCCGCTTCAGGCTTTTGCGAACCATCAGCAGCGGTGGGCCCTGGGCGGGGATGTAGAGATGTGATTGCTGGATGGTGCCTGAAAAATAAAAAAGATCCGTGTTTTGCAGGATCAAGGCGCCGTCGATACCCTCTTGCAACAGCCGCCGCTGGAGTTTCTCGATGCGTTGGTCGATTTCAGCTCTTGGCGTGGAAAAGCCTGGGTCGGTCATGGGGGCGACATCCTTTCAACAGGTTTGCAGGCTGCGTATGAATGGGCGGGTCGACGATACATTTCAAAATAAGACCCGGCCGGGTGCAAAGTCAAGTGCCTGGAAACCTCGACGCCGGGTCTAAGGTCATTTCAACGGCGGCTCCCTTCGGGCCGGCACCAATCTAACCGTCAGCCGTTGAGCAGACGGTCTATTCAAACGATTCACCAATCGGTCAATGCATCGTTCCCCTGAACATGTCTTTCCTTGACTTCACCGGACCTTTTGCCTAATCTAATGTGAATTCCGTTTGTTATGCGCGGAGCTGAACCATTTTCCCAGGTGACATCGGGTATTTTTAATGAAACCGTAATCAGTTGAATTTCAGACGGCTACGTAAAAAGGCCGAGATCAAGGCTTGCGAACCCTGAGAATACCGCTATCGCGGGTGCCGTAGGCAGCGTACTTACGGTACGCCGCAGTGACGAAGGGTGAAGCGTAACGCAGATATCGGGCTTTTTACGTAG
>NZ_JBFELV010000623.1:0-1764 GCF_041551955.1 Desulfosarcina sp. | reverse complement strand
TCCGTTTTGCGTGCCATCTGGATCGCCGAGTCCTGCACCATTTCGGAGCCGGGATAGCGGGACGGGATCATCCCAAAGGCATCCCCGCCATTGACCCACGTGAAATGCGCCGGCAACCAGACGAGGTCCCGCAAATCCTCCACCCCGGTGATCTGAATGGCACGAATCTGATGAAATGGCAGCCAGTAATAGCGGCCGTTGATGATCACCTCCAGCACCGGACCCAGGCGCGTGTCGGCATCCGCAATCCAGTTGAACGGCTGTTCGTCAATCGTACCGGAACGCGCGCTCGCCATTTCAAACGCCTGATCGCGCAATGTTTTTGCCTGTTCATAGTGAGCCTCAGCCACCAGCCGCAGCGACTCCAGCAAATAGGCCATCCATGGGGGCGGATCGCCGAAGATCATGGGTTTGCGTCGACCGGCAAATATATCGGCCCGCAACGCCTCGCAGCGTATCGCCTCCCGGTAGGGACCCACCATCGACCAGGCGCTTTTCTCCAACTCACTCAGCACGTTCAATTGACTCAAGGCCCGTTCCCACTGCCCGAGAATCGCGAGCAGTTGAAACAGGAATATACGGTAACTGCTGTTGTCCGGATGGCTGCGAATCTGATTTTGCAATTCCTTCAGCGCAGCGGCAAGGTTTCCTTCGCGGAAATACGTCTCTGCGAGCATGGTCGACCTACTTTCATCAATGAATTTGTTCTCCTCGAAGGCGAGCGTCCATCCCCATTTGTAGATATTGACCTTCCGCCCAACCGGGGGTTGCAACCAGAAGAAAGAGCCAATTATTTACAAGTGTGTTAGGACCGTTACACTGTCATTTTTTCTACTGCCCTATTCCTCTTTGTTTGTTTCTATATTCCAGGTCAGATCGATGGCCGCATCGGCGGAGCCATCCTCTTTCTGGGGGGTATAGCTGAATTTTACCTTGGCAAAGTTCAAGGTGACATTTTCCGTCAAGCGGTCCTCACCGCCACTTCCACCGGTACTCACGGAAGTCACGAGGACCGGCGACATCGTGATGACCACGTAGTCAACCGGGGTTTCGCCAGCCTTGCGCACGGTCATGACTGCCTCCTTCAGGTGGGCCCCGTTGCAGCACTTGCGCAATAGATTCGTAGAGGATTTATCGACAAACTTGGTTATGGACACATCCTGTATGTTCGCTTTTCCGGCGCCGCCGCCGCCGCCGACATGCATCGAACCGGATTGCGACAAACCCCAGCTCCAGGCCAGCACATCGATTTCGCCTTCATGACCATCGATCTTCGATTCACCGTCAACACCATCGATTTTTAAGGTAATGTCTACAGCCATGGTAGTACTCCTTTCTTAGTAGTTGGTGCCCATCCAGAAACGGCATCTTTTTGCCCATACCTGCGTTCTCGCTCCTTTGAAATCCTCGACGTAGCCTGCTACGCCTGCGGTTTTAAAATCGTTGCGGCCTTGGCCTGAACCAAAATCTACCATTTCTGGAAAGACACTATAAGTATTAGGTTGATCAATTCTTCACGGACGGGAGTTTGGACACCAACCGCAAAGATACGGTTAATCCTTCGAGTTGATAATGAGGCCGCAGATAGAAATTGGAGGTATAGTAGCCGGGGTTGCCTTCAACCTCTGCTACGGTCACCTCGGCCGCGGCCAGCGGCTTCTTGGCTTTGGTGGTCTCGCTCGAGTTGGCCGGATCGCCGTCGACATACTGCATGATCCACTTTTGCAGCCATTTTTGCATATCATCGCGTTCTTTGAATGAGCC
>NZ_JBFELV010000622.1:0-1830 GCF_041551955.1 Desulfosarcina sp. | reverse complement strand
TGATGACAATGCCTGGTTTGCCGGAGGCGTTGACGGACACGCCGGCCTGTTCGGCACGGCCGTGGCCGTCTTTGGGCTCCTTCGAGCCCTGGTCGCCGATTTCCGGGGCCGTTCGTCAGCATCCATTTTTTCAAGGCAAATCCTTGGCGACATCTTCACCGGGAAGGATAAACATTCATTGCCGCTGGGCTTTGACCGCCCATCGACGCAACATTCCAGCGCGGGCCGTTATTTCTCAGCCAATTCCGTCGGGCATCTGGGTTTCACGGGGGTTTCTGTTTGGCTTGACCTGGACAAAGAGGCCTGCATTCTTTTACTCACCAACCGGGTGCATCCGTTTCGCTGGAACACCCGGCTGGGTCAATTCCGTCCCCTCATCCACGACCGGATCATGGAACATTTTGAAATCTAATTGGATTAAAGCCGAATTCATCAAATCAAGTCTTGAAATCACTGGCTATTTCTGGTAGCGGTGCCTTGAGCTCGTCCACTGCGCAGAAAGGCCGGCCCCATTGCCGTTGCCCCTCGTGCAAGACTTTTTTGGCGCTGTTGAGATTCAAAACGAAAAAGAGGCGGCATGAACTTTATCGATTCCATTCTGGGTGTCTTTTCAAGCGACCTGGCTATCGACCTGGGTACGGCCAATACGCTGGTATACGTTAAAGGCAAGGGCATCGTTCTCAGCGAGCCCTCCGTGGTTGCCGTTCGAACGGACAATCGCACCAAAAACCGCGTCCTGGCAGTGGGTATGGAAGCCAAGAACATGCTCGGCCGAACCCCGGGAAATATTGTGGCCATCCGACCGATGCGTGATGGTGTGATCGCCGATTTCGAAGTGACCGAGGCCATGCTGCGCCACTTCATACACAAGGTTCACAACCGGCGCACCTTTGTCCGGCCGCGCATCATCATCGCCGTTCCCTCGGGTATCACCCAGGTGGAAAAGCGAGCCGTACGTGAGTCGGCGGAATCTGCCGGCGCCCGCGAGGTGTTTCTCATCGAAGAGCCCATGGCGGCGGCCATCGGCGCCGGTCTGCCCATCACTGAACCCACCTGCAACATGGTTGTGGACATCGGCGGCGGCACCACCGAAGTGGCGGTCATCTCTCTGGCCGGGATCGTCTACAGTCGCTCCCTGCGGGTGGCCGGCGACAAGATGGATGAAGCCATCATCCAGTATGTCAAACGCAAATACAACCTGCTCATCGGCGAGCGTACATCCGAGATCATTAAGACTACCATCGGCAACGCCTACCCCGACCCCAACAAAATAGAAACCATCGAGGTCAAGGGGCGTGACCTGGTCACCGGCATCCCCAAAATACTGGCCATTGACTCCGAGGAGATCCGGGAAGCCATTTCCGAACAGATTGAAGCTATTGTGGAAACGGTGAAAATCGCCCTTGAACAGACACCGCCGGAGTTGGCCGCCGATATCGTGGATCGGGGTATCGTGCTCACCGGTGGTGGTGCGTTGCTGAAGAACCTGGACAAGCTGCTCAGAGAGGAGAGCGGGCTCCCCATCACCGTTACCGAGGATCCGCTGTCCACCGTGGCCTTAGGGTCCGGCAAAATGCTGGACAGCCTGGAAATTCTCAAACAGATTGTCATCGTTTAACGGACCCCATGTTTTCCAAAAGGATGATTCTGGTTGCCTTGGTGATCGTGCTGGTCGCAGTAAACATCATCCTTTTGACCATAACCGGCAAACACACCCAAGCGCCTTCCGGTCTCGGTCGGGGCGTTCTTGTTATTGTTTCTCCCTTCCAAAAACAGTTCACCGCTTTTTTCAATTCCGTCAAGAACACATGGAATCAATACTTCTTCCTG
>NZ_JBFELV010000621.1:0-1841 GCF_041551955.1 Desulfosarcina sp. | reverse complement strand
CGCCGGGCCGGCCGACCGTTCTTACATCTCTTGTGCCGAATAATATTAGGCACAAGGCTTGCTTTACGCAGGCAATTAGGTGAAGGCCCACGGAATTCACCTGGAATCAGAAAACGGCCTCATGGACAAACACGATTCGGCAAGGCTACTCGAAGTCAACAACATCGAAGTGGTTTACAACGATATTATCCAGGTGCTGCGCGGAGTAAGCCTGAATGTATCCCAAGGCGGCATCGTTGCCCTGCTGGGCACCAACGGCGCCGGCAAAACCACCACGTTGCGGGCCATCAGCGGCCTGCTCAAGCCGGAAAACGGCTTTATCCGCGATGGGCACATCCGATTTGACGGAAGCGACATCACCAATGTCCTGGGAACGCAGGTGGTCAAACTCGGCGCCGTGATGGTGCCGGAGGGACGCCGGGTGTTTAAACATCTTACCGTTGAAGAAAATATACGCGTCGGCTCCATCACCCGCAAAGACGGATCTCAAAAGATTCGCGCAGACAACGACAAGATGTACGATCATTTCCCTCGGCTTTCCAAAATCACCCACCGGCTGGCGGGGTATTGCTCCGG
The DNA here is from genome assembly GCF_041551955.1 of Desulfosarcina sp. Classification (GTDB taxonomy): domain Bacteria; phylum Desulfobacterota; class Desulfobacteria; order Desulfobacterales; family Desulfosarcinaceae; genus Desulfosarcina. The sequence continues at coordinate 1,265 of NZ_JBFELV010000621.1, read as the reverse complement.
TGGTGAGCAGCAGATGATCGCCATTGCCCGGGCCCTGATGGCCGCGCCTAAAATGCTCATGCTCGACGAGCCCTCCCTTGGCCTGGCACCGCTGCTGGTAAAAGAGATCTTCGAAAACGTCGAAACCATCAACCGGGAGTTGGGCACCACCATTCTGGTGGTCGAGCAGAATGCCAAGATCGCCTTACAGGTGTCCGATTATGCCTACATCATGGAGTCAGGCAAGATCGTCCTGGAAGGCCCTTCCAAGGAGCTCAAGAACAACCCGGATGTCAAAGAGTTCTACATGGGCATCACCCAGGGCGGCGGACGGAAATCCTTTAAGGAAGTCAAGTCCTATAAGCGCCGCAAACGCTGGATGTAAGTGTTAACAGGTTCAGGGTTAAAAGGCTGGTGAACTCGTAAAAAGTCGCATTTTCGACGGAGAAAAGGCTAACCAATATGAAATTTCTCGTTGCCTACAACGGTTCAACAGAGTCCAAGGCCGCCCTTGACCTGGCGATAAAACATGCGTCGATCTTCAGGGCCAAGGTTTTTGTCATCACCAGCATGGAAGGCGGCCACAGCGAAAAGCCCGAAGACATCGCCCGGGTCAACCAGGAGTTGAAGCGGGTTCAGCAGAAGCTTGAGAGCGCCGGAACCGAGCACGAAGTCCAGGAAATGGCCAGAGGGCTTTCTCCAGGGGAGGATATCGTCATCTTCGCCCAGGAAAACCATATCGACCAGATTTTCGTGGGCATCGAGAAAAAATCGAGGACCCGGAAACTGCTGCTCGGCTCTACGGCACAGTACATTATTCTCAAAGCTACCTGTCCGGTGACCACCATCAAGTAGTATAGCGCATTCACCAAACCGGCAAAATGCTATTGACGCGCAACTGATGAGGAGGCGCTGCCAGAAAAGGGTGTCACCTCATACCGGTGAACTGTTCTCCCCGTCGTTGCATAAAAACATGCGAAAATTATTATTACGCTTTGAAAATATATAGAAATTATAACAACCGCCAGGAATTCAAGAATTCACCTAATGTGAATTCCTTGAAAAAGAAAATTTTTTTGATGTTGTTACCCTTACGGGAAAGCCAGAGGAATCCAGATCCGGCGTTGCCAAGGGATTGCAGTAAAACACTACGGCTGCCCCCTTGGCGCCTTGGCTCTGAATCCCTCCTGATTTTGCAACGTTGGGGTTCTTATTGCCGCATGCGATGCAACGCTTAAAAACCGCATAAGGAGTATAAACCATGGGGCTTTACGATTTTTCCCTTT
>NZ_JBFELV010000620.1:0-1854 GCF_041551955.1 Desulfosarcina sp. | reverse complement strand
GCAGGCCTTGGGTGGTTCCCGGGGCATTTCCGGACAGCCGGACTGGGCGACCTTGCCGGTTATTTTCATCACCATGTCTCTCGGCGTCTGGACCATCAACAACTTCGTCACGTCTACCATGGGCAAAGCCCTCAATGCGGTGCGCGACGATGAATCGGCGGCCGAGGCTATGACCGTGGACACCCGAAAAACCAAAATGACGGCTTTTTTGTTCGGCGCTTTCTGGGCCGGTGTGGCCGGCGGCCTGCTGGCCCACGTGCTGCGCTACGTCAATCCGGCCATGTTCAGCGTCCAGAAACTGGCCGAAGTGCTGGCCATGGTCTATTTCGGTGGCCTGAATTCGGTCTACGGCTCCATTGTCGGTGCGGTGTCCATCAGCCTGCTGGGCGAGGCGCTGCGGCCGCTGGAAATTCTCAAATGGATCGTCATCCCCCTGTTGTTGATTCTGGTGATTATCTATCGGCCCACCGGACTTATCGCCTTCAAGGAATTCGATGTTCGGCAGGTGTTCGGACCCAAGGAGGTGGAATAATATGCCGCTGCTTCACGTCACTGACATGAGCCACAATTTCGGCGGGCTGCAGGCCGTTTCCAAGTACAATCTGAACTTGGACCCAGGCCAGATTACCGGTCTCATCGGGCCCAACGGTGCCGGCAAGACCACCATCTTCAACCTGATGACCGGCATTTATCGTCCTGCCCAAGGGTCCGTGATCTTCGATGGCGAGGAGCTGGTGGGCAAGAAACCCAACCAGACCGCTGCCATGGGCCTGGCCCGGACGTTTCAGGAGATGAAGCTCTGGCGCCACATGACCGTGCTGGAACACATCAAAATGGCCCGCTACTCGAAACTCTCCTATGGCCTGCTGGGGGCCTTTCTGGACACCCCCAAACGCCGGCGCGAGGAAGCGTATACAACGGAACTGGCCATGGAGTATCTAAAGATGTTTGCCGTGGATCAGTTTGCCGATCAACTGGTGGTCAACCTGCCATACGGTGCCCAGCGCCGGGTGGAGATGGCCCGCGCCCTGGTGATCGAACCCAAGGTCCTGCTTCTGGACGAACCCACCGTGGGCATGACACCGGATGAAATGATGGCCATGATCGAGGTGGTGCGCACCGCCCATGAGCGTTTCAACCTGGCCATTTTTCTGATCGAACACCGACTGCGGGTGGTTCACGAGCTGTGCCAGCGCGTGCAGGTCTTGGTCTTTGGCCAGGTCATCGTGGAGGGAACGCCCAACGAGGTCCAGAACAATCCAAAGGTTATCGAGGCCTACATCGGCGAACAGGAGGTGGACTTCTGATGCTGCTCAACGTGGAGAACCTCCGGGTGTCATACGGCAATATCAAAGCTCTGCAAGGGATCAGTTTCAATATTGACGCCGGTGAAATCGTCACCATCATCGGTGCCAATGGCGCCGGTAAAAGCACGACCCTGCGGGCGGTTTCAAGAATGGTACCGGTTGAGGCCGGGTCGGTCATGACCTGCCTGGGAAAAGACCTGCTCGCTTTTCCGGCAGACAAGGTGGTCAGCCAACTTGGCATTACCCACGTACCCGAAGGCCGCCGTCTGTTCGGCAACCTGACGGTGATGGAGAACCTCCAACTGGCCACCTTTGCCCGCAAGGACAGGGACAATGTCAAAAAAGATATTCGACGGGTGTTCGAAATTTTTCCCCGGTTGGAAGAGCGCCGATCACAGGCATCGGGGACCATGAGCGGCGGAGAGCAGCAGATGCTGGCCATCGGCCGGGCATTTATGAGCGGCCGCCGTTTGATGCTGCTGGACGAACCCTCCATGGGGCTGTCGCCGCTACTGATGATGAAAGTGTTTCAGGCCTTAAAGGAGAT
>NZ_JBFELV010000619.1:0-1870 GCF_041551955.1 Desulfosarcina sp. | reverse complement strand
TATGATGCCTCCAGCGACTGCCCGGATCCCTATAATGGCGATTGCGTCTCCATGGAGACGGCCTACCGGAGATCCAAGGCCGATCCAAAAAATAGCGAAGCCCAAAAAATCGACCCCCGGCACGATTCGCCCCTCATCAAGGATCGACCCCAAACGAATGAGAACGCCCCTATCCCGATAGAAGGTGATTCGGTTTACAAACAGGAACTCTATCAGGAGATCGCCGGGCTGGTGAAACAGCCCATAACGCCTGTGCGGATATCCGCCAAGCTCATGCGGGTCCTGATTTTAGGATATGACCGCGAGGATCGCTTTTACAGCCATCGCTATGTATTTTTCGAAAGCGACAAACCCCGCTGGATCTTAAACATCATCGAGTAATAACCATGCTGCTACTGGATAAAATATTGGGCGTGGGCGACGCCCTGAACGCCCAGCGTTTCAGACGCCTGGTGGATCGGGATAAACTCTCGGTGTACCTGCCCTACCAGGCCTGGGATCGCCATAGCAAAGCCTACCATAGTGTCGACGACACCTTCGGCTATGTGTGGGAGTGCACCCCGTTGGTTTACGCCGGCACGGATGTCTTTGACACCCTCAAGGGTTGTATCCATAGCGGGATTCCTTATGGAAGCGTCCTGCAGTTCATGATGTACGCCGATCCGGATTGCGATGGCCTTTTCGCCCATTACCAGGCCCTTAAAACCCGCCATAATCCCTTTTTGGACACCCTCACCGACAACATGCTCTGCCACCTATCCGGCGCCGAGTTCGGATTAAAGAGCACCAACAACATTCCCGTGCGCAATTTTCGCCTGTTGGTGAGCCTCAAATTCCCGCCGGGCGGTGAACTGAGCGACAAGTTTGAATTTGCCGCCCTGTCGGTGGCCGAAGCCCTCAAGGGGTCCGGTTTGAACCCCCTCCCCCTCGATCCTGACGGCCTTATTGGCCTTCTATCCAGGATGCTCAATGTCCGATCCAACACCCAGGCGGTCCATTACGACCCGGACCTGGAGATTCGCAAACAAATCATCCGCGCCGGTGTGATCGATGCCAAATTCACCCATGTGGAAATCACAGGTGGATCCGATTCCAAATACCTCAAAGCCCAGACCGTCAAGGGGTGGCCCATCGGTGAGATCGAACCCCTTGTCATGAACCGCATCATGGGCGGTATCATGGGGGCCAATGACGATACCAACCAGATTACCTGCCCGTTTTGGGTCACGGTCAATGTTGTCTTCGGTGAGCTGTCCAGGCGCATCCGCTCCAAAACCGAATTGATGATGCGCCAGGAAAAAAGGGGCGTGCGCGGCCAGAAAGAGAACGAACGGGAAGCCGAGTACCGCTGGGCCGCCAAGGAATTGATCAGCGGCAACCTGTTTGTGCGGGTCACCCCCATCATCTGGAATGTCGGCCGTTCAAAAGAGGAAGTCGATAACAACTGCGCCCAGATCAGTCGGATCTGGCATTCCCAGGGGGGCGGGTTCGTGCTCCAGGAGGATATGGGAATTTTAACGCCGCTGTTGATCGCCTCAATGCCCCTGGGTCTTTACAACATCAGCACCAACGTCGATTTTATGGACCGCGACAAAATCATGCCCGCTGAAACCGCCTTGCGGCTGTTGCCGATCCAGGGCGATTTTACCGGTTCCGGCCAGCCCACGGCCCTTTTTTTAGGCCGCAAAGGGCAAGTGGTCTCCTACGGAATGTTCAACGAAGGATCGACCAACAACAACGCGGTGGTGGCCGCCACCACCGGGGCGGGTAAATCCTACCTGATGAACTATCTGCTCAACGAGATCTATTCCAATGGAGGCTTGATCCGGATCTTCGATCTGGGCCGCAGCTACGAAAAACTGACCAGGAT
>NZ_JBFELV010000618.1:0-1902 GCF_041551955.1 Desulfosarcina sp. | reverse complement strand
TGAAATCGATGATGGCGGTCTACGATGCCTGGTGGGACGAGGTACGGCCCTTCATGGTCAATGAAGGCGGCGTTAAGCTGGGACCCAATCCGTTTCAAGTGAAATACGAACAGCAGAAAAACGAGGTGGGCATTCCGGAATGGGAGGTGCCCGCGCTGTGAAGGGCTGCATTCGCCAAAAACGCGTGGTCAGGATCCGCCGGACCGCGGTGGCGTGGTGTCTCTTGCTGGCGGCCGGGCCGGCCCTGGCCGGCGGGCCGGAATCGGCGGCCCCGCCCCGCGCCAAAAACATCCTGCTGATCATGTCCGATGATCTGAAGGCCAGTGTCCTGGGCGCCTACGGCAACCGGGTCTGCCAGACCCCGCACCTGGACCGGCTGGCCGCGGCGGGGATGGTGTTCGAGCGGGCCTATTGCCAGGGGCTGGCCTGTGTGCCGTCACGCCCGTCGATGTTGCGCAGTATTTATCCGCGATCCAAACGGACTGCCCTAACCATCGGTGAACATTTGCAGAGGTATGGCTGGCATACGGCCCGGGTGGGCAAGATCTTCCACATGGGCGTTCCCGACGACCCGAAGAATGGTACCAGCGGGGCTGATGTCCCGGAGTGCTGGACGGAATTTCACAACACCAAATCCCCTGAAACGTTCACCCCGGGGCTCTATCGCCTGATGATCGACGGGATCGCCACTCGGCAGATGGAAGGGCGGCAGGGAGCAAAAACTCCGCTCCGCCCGTTTGTTTCCGTAGAGGGGGATGTCGAAGACGGCTCCGACCAGTCTGACTACAAGGTTGCGGCAAAAGCGATTGAACTGCTCAACGAACGGAAAGCCGAGGGCCAGCCGTTCTTCCTTGGGGTGGGTTTCTTCCGCCCACACTATCCGATGGTCGCGCCCAAGAAATTCTTCGACATGTATCCCCTGGCAGAAATTGAAATCCCGCCGCAGGTCGAGGGCGATCTGGATGATATTCCGGAGGCAGGACGCTCACGAATCCGCCCGGAGATGGATGCCAGTGAAGAACAGCGGAAGCGGATGTGGCAGGGCTACTATGCCTCGGTGACGTTCATGGACGAGCAGGTTGGGCGGGTGCTTGATGAACTCGACCGGTTGGGCTTGCGCGAGTCGACCGCGGTGATCTTCACCTCCGACCACGGCTACCACCTGGGCGAGCACGGTTTTTGGCAGAAAATGAACCTGCACGAAGAGGTGGCCCGTGTGCCGTTGATGGTGAGCGTGCCGGGAATGCAGCCTGGCCGGGCGGCATCTCTGGCTGAACTGGTGGACTTTTATCCCACCTGTACCGACCTGCTGGGCCTGCCGACGCCGCCGAGCGTGCAGGGCACGAGCCTGGTGCCGATCCTGGAAAACCCGGGGGCCATCGTCCGGGAGACCGCGTTGTCCCTGTATGAGCGTGGTCATGGATTTGGCATCCGGGCGGCGGACTGGCATTACATGAACTACGGGGAGGGGGGCGAGGAGCTATACGATATGGTCCAGGATCCGCACCAGTACACCAACCTCGCGGGGGATCCCGCCCATGCGGATCTGCTGGAGAAAGCCCGGGCCATCTACCAGGAGCGGCTGAAGGAAGCCGGCATTTCGCTTTCCCGAAAAGCCAAGAAAAAGAAGAGATAGAAGAAGACGAAGGCGACGATGAACAAAATCCTGATCCTGCTGACCGTGGTTCTCGGCGGGCTGGCGCCGGTCGCCGCAGCCGATCGCCCCGCCCAGCCGAATGTGATCCTGTTGCTGACCGACGATCTTGGCTGGCAGGACGTGAAATGTTACGACATCGACCAGCCATCGCCGATGGAGACGCCGCACATCGATGGCCTCGCCAAGCAGGGCGTGCTCTTTCGCCAGGCCTACTCACCGGGGCCGGTCTGTTCGCCGAGTCGCGC
>NZ_JBFELV010000617.1:0-1906 GCF_041551955.1 Desulfosarcina sp. | reverse complement strand
TGCGGTCAGGTCGATTCCAACTGCTGTTCCCGTGGGTCCTGCCATTATAGCGGCTATCAATGTGTCCACACCGGCTCCACAGCCAATGTCCAGCACCGCTTCACCATTGTTTATTGACCCAATGGAAAAAGGATTGCCCACCCCGCAATATGAGGCTGCCGCAGAGCTCGGCAACGCCTGTATAAGCGCGGGATTATATTCTAAAGCCTTCAGCCCGGCCTTGCCTGTGGGGTATTTGAAAAGTCCTTCAGGGTCTTTGGCGACTTTCGTATATTTTCCTTGAATACCAGCTTCAATCCGATCTTTGTCTTTCTTAGAAATCTGAGTTTCCAATTTCCCACCTCTTTAACTTGTTAGGTCTATTCTTATCTGCTCAAATTCCTTCCTATTGATTTCACCTATTGCATATCGTTCTTTGACGATATCAAGGGCACTATAACTGCCCAGGATTACGTCCTTCTCGCCTTTTGAGGCCGGTATCAACCGTTTGATGAGGAAGACCAAGCCCACGATAAGCAACCCCCAAAAAATTATCATGAAAACCATACCAAACCATCCTATACCCCAGCCGCCCATCATCCAAGGGCCTGGGCACCAGCTGCTATAGTTACTCCCATCCTGTGCAATAACTTTATCCAGTCCCAAGAGGAATAACACTGGGCTTAGCAGCAAAGTCCATTTTGTATGTATACGTGATCCCATATTATTTCCCTTCGTTCATTCGCAAGCAGAGCGATCCAATTGGTATTTATTTTTTGATGCCCGAAAAACCACTTAAATACGCCCCTCTCTTTTTAGTTTGGTAATGATAAAATCCGCTCCGGATCTGGATAAACCAGTTTTTTCGGCAATGGAAACATGATCATCGGAACCACTTTTCTTGATGGAGGAAATGACTTCGTTTTCAATTTCATCCAACCAGTCTTCAAACAAAACCAGGATTTCTGGATTGGTGACAGCCTGCAGTTGTTTCGATTGGGCTACCTTATTCATCAAATTCTGGCACATTTTCGTTGGATCGACACCTTCGTCCATGCATGTAGCCAGTCACAAATGAACGAGATCAGCGGCATTCCTTTTCCCGGCGTCACCGGTGAGAGCGTACACAAATTTGAGCCGTGATTGTTCGCTGGCCTGTGAAAATATTTTTTTAACGGTGGTTGCCAAAACCTCCATTGCGTTTTCCAGGTCCATTTGATCAATCAGCTGTTCAATTTCTTTCATATATTTATCGCCTCCCATGAAATCTAAAAACCATTTCGATTGGTAATTAGGTCTTTAGCCAGTCCACTCATTTTTTCAACGATTCCAACTATGCGGTTGTCGGCCATCTTATAAAAAACGAAAGGACCGTTTCTTTCAACAGTGACCAATAATGTCCGCCTCAGTTCTTTAAGGTGATGAGAAACCAGTGGCTGAGACAGCTCAAGCTCCTCGACAATCGCAGACACCGATTTTTGGCCTTCACTGATCGAGAGCAAAATCCGCAGCCGATTTTCATCACTCAAACATTTCGCAAGAAAAGCAGACGCCTGGAGATCTATCGGGTGGCTTGTAGTGCAACTCTTTTTTGCAGCGATCGCTTTATTCAAATTGCAGCTCTCCTATCGCCTTCAGTTTCTATAATGCAAAGATTTGTAAATCAGCATATAAATATATATTTATATATTGATTGCCAAGATGTCCAGCTCGATTTTTAGTAGAAAATATAACGGGTTGGATCAGCGGGGCATTTGAACAGAAACCTTCGATTTCAACTTTTAGTCCATATATTTACCAGACTATTCGAGGTTTTGTGCAAAGAATCCATAATATCATTTGATTTATTTTCAGTTATCATTTTGGGCACCTTTCGAGGATCATATTATCAGCCAATCACGTTTAATACTGGTTTGCCTTTTAATTT
>NZ_JBFELV010000616.1:0-1909 GCF_041551955.1 Desulfosarcina sp. | reverse complement strand
TTGTGGAGATGTTTGTCGGCGTGGGTGCGGCCCGCGTGCGCGATCTTTTCTCCCAGGCTGCGGCTCAGGCACCCTGTATCATCTTTATCGATGAACTGGATGCCCTGGGCAAAGCGCGGGGCATGAATGTGATGGGCGGCCATGACGAACGCGAGCAGACGCTTAACCAGCTCCTGGTGGAGATGGACGGTTTCGAAACGAATAAAGGGGTCATCATCATGGCTGCGACCAACCGGCCGGAAATTCTCGATCCGGCGTTGCTGCGGCCGGGCCGCTTTGACCGGCAGGTGCTGGTAGACCGGCCGGACATCAATGGACGCGAAGCCATCTTGAAAATTCATTCCAAAAATGTGGTCCTGGGTTCCGAAGTCGACCTGCGCATGATCGCCGGCCGCACCCCGGGCTTTGTGGGAGCAGACCTGGCCAACATCATCAATGAAGCCGCCCTTCTGGCTGCCCGCAACGATAAGGAAACAGTGGAGCTGACGGATTTCGACGAGGCCATCGACCGGGTGGTGGCGGGCCTTCAGAAGAAAAACCGGGTGATGAATCCCAAGGAGAAAGAGATAGTCGCCTTCCATGAATCCGGACATGCAATTGTGGCCGAGTCGGTCGAGCACGCCGACCCCGTGCATAAAATCTCGATCATACCCCGCGGAATTGCGGCGCTGGGCTACACCCAGCAGCAGCCCACCGAGGACCGTTACTTGATGACCCGCGCAGAGCTGCTGGACCGGCTGGCCGTCCTCCTGGGTGGTCGTGTCGCCGAGGAGCTGGTGTTCAACGAAATTTCGACCGGGGCCCAGAACGACCTGCAGCGGGCGACGGACATCGCCCGCTCCATGGTCACGGAATATGGCATGAGCGACCGCCTGGGACTGGTAAGCTACGAACGCCCGCGCCAGGCGATGTTTCTCCCGGAAAGTTTCTCTTCCGCTAAACATTACAGCGAAGCCAAAGCCGCCCAGATCGATGACGAGGTCTCCCGTTTTGTCGATGAAGCCCATCAGCGCGTGCGAGAAATCCTCTCGGAGCGGAGAACCGTTCTTGATGATCTGGCTCGTCTCCTCTCGCAGAACGAAAGTGTGCAGGGAGATGAACTCAGGCAGATGTTGTTGGCCGCCAAACTCGGAACGGTAGCTGCGTCGCCCGTTGATCTGACCGTAGACATCAACGGAAAAACGCATGATTCCAAATAATCAGATTACCCTGCTCCAAAACGGGGAGGTTTATTTCCCTGCGCTCGAGGCAGCAATCGATCGGGCGATGCATGAAATCTATCTGGAAGCCTATATCTTTGAAAACGACAATACCGGACGACGGATCGCCGAAACACTCAGGCGGGCGGCCTTACGTGGCGTAAAAACCCACGTGCTGATCGATGGATTTGGCTCGATCGGTTTTCCGAAAACCATGATCGATGACCTTGAGGCGGCCGGCGCAAGGGTGCTGAAGTTCCGGCCCAAGACATCCCCCTGGACGCTGCGGCGCCGGCGGTTGCGTCGCTTGCACCGCAAAATCGTGGTCGTGGACCGGACGATCGCATTTGTAGGTGGAATAAATATTAACGATCATTGGGATTTAAGTAGCCAAACATCGCTGCGAGTTGACTACGCGGTGAGTATTCAAGGGCCGCTGGTAAAAGAAATTCATGATTCCGCCCGCCGGGTATGGTCGCGCGTGGCCTGGATGCGCTGGCTTCCCGACCGGGGCAGGAACGACGACAGATATAGGCCTTCAAACGAACCCACAGGCCTGATGCAGGCGGCTTTTCTGGTACGCAACAACATCCGCCACCGCCGCGATATTGAAAATGCCTATCTGCAGGCGATTGAACAGGCGCAAGTCGAAATTATTCTTGCAAGTGCCTACTTTTTCCCCGGGTTGAATTTTCGTCACGCGCTTTTGG
>NZ_JBFELV010000615.1:0-1914 GCF_041551955.1 Desulfosarcina sp. | reverse complement strand
TGGAACTAAGGTGCAGGCAGACCTTTCAAACCCAAAGCGTGTTCAGTCGCAGGGCGAAGAGATCGCCAACAGCATCAGCCACGGCATCGGGGTGCTCGCCGCCCTGGTTGGAACACCATTTCTGGTCATGCATGCCGTAAGGCACGGGGATGCCGGATTCATTGTCGGCACCATTGTCTTTTCCGCATCAATGATCATTCTTTATCTTGCTTCGGCGCTCTACCATGCGTGGCCAATCGGCAAAGTCAAACGCTGTTTTCGGATCATCGAGCATTCCGCGATCTTTATCCTTATCGCCGGCACATACACGCCCTTGACCCTTGGCATACTCCGCGGTGCATGGGGTTGGACGCTCTTCGGGGTTATTTGGGGTCTTGCCATAGCCGGGGTAGTGCTGAAGGCATTCTATAAAACCGCCCATCCCATTCTTTCCACCTGCCTTTATCTGCTGATGGGGTGGCTGCTCGTGATTGCGGTAAAGCCCTTATTTGCAAGCATGCCCGCTACGGGACTGTTATTATTGACTGCGGGAGGCCTGTCATACACCGCCGGTGTCGCCTTTTTTGCAACTGATTCGCGGGTACCTTATGGCCACCTGATCTGGCATTTGTTTGTTATTGGCGGCACTACATGCCATTATTTCTTAGTCCTTTGGTATGCAGCCTGACGATCAATATATTTCCATCCTAATTTCAAACCTCCCGGACCCTCCAACAAACACCCCTTTCCGGTCAACAAAAAATGGTTACATGCGACCATTGGTCAAATATGACCCAAGACGAGTTTCATTTAATGATTCCCCGGGAACGCTAAGTGATTAAGTATATCAAATAAATCAATAAGATGGGTGACTCTGCACTGATTTTAGATTCATGGCACAAAGATTGTAGCTACTTGGAGCAGTGAATGACAGCAAAAGAATTCCATTGGGCCCCACACCCAAGCCAGCATGCATCTTCCCATTCGAGCAGATGGCGATGAAACCATAAAGAAACTGAATACCGAGCAAAAATCATTCATCAAGGCGAAAGAAGATCTAAGGCAAACGATATACGAAAAAGACCTTTTTCTGAAAGCCGAACTTGTCAAGAAAGCGCCAGATACCACCATCGCCTTGAATTTTAGAAATATTATCTCTGAAACCATGCGCAAGTTCGAGCAACAGATGATTGAAGATATCATGCGGGTGATGGTTATCTTTGTGGTGTTGCTTGTATTGGGAAAAATTTAATCTGCTGCTGAGAACCGCCTCCGCCACTATTTTTTCTGTCACCTTTGATATCAAACCATGCAGCTTTTCGCAGCGCAGCATCTAAATTCTAATTTACAAAGCTGATTCGGCAAACAGGGCCGGATCGCCCAGGCCATGCGGACGATTATCGGGGCCGTCTCCGCCAAAATCAAAAAATGAACGGTGCTGGAAATCGTCAAATAGAGAACTCCTGAGCTGCACCAGCACGGAAAGATATGCAAGCTATGCAAAGCAGCGACGAAGGCAAGAATAAAGAGCGCATGAGGCCTGGTACGAAGGCTGACTTTATCAGACGAATCGGCATGGAACCGGACCTCGCCACGTTTTTGAACGAGTTCACCGAAAGGCCTGAGATCTTCTTTTCACTGTCTTTGGACAAGTGCCAGGAAATTGAATCTAAGATGGATGCGATTTTATCTTCCTTGGGGAAAAGTTTAGGTGGTTGACGCCCTGGAAGCGGCCAAGGGAGTTAAAACCATTACGGCGACCGATTTCGTGGAAATCAAGTAGCGTTCAGCCAACCGGGCGTGCGCTATCGGGCAGGATGGAGGGTTCGCGTCCACCATCCTGCCCTACCACCGTTGTAACCAACCATTTTTCCAGCCGGTGCCGTCCATCCCCTGGTGGGCGTCATCGGCTGTTGCTTTTCCGGGATCAACGCG
>NZ_JBFELV010000614.1:0-1923 GCF_041551955.1 Desulfosarcina sp. | reverse complement strand
TCGCCTACGTCAACCGCAACTTCGTACCGATCAGCGTCAACTCGGACCGGGAGCAGGACATTGCCGCCAAGTACAGTGTCAGGGGGCTTCCCAGCACGTGGTTCATTTCGGAAGACGGGAACAGGATTGGCAGCCGCCCCGGGTATATCGCGGCGGATGAGATGCTGAAAATCCTCAAATATATTGGCTCTGACAGCTACCTGACCATGAGCTTCAAGGCGTTCGTGGAAAAGGCCAAATAGGGCCCATCCAGCCATAGGCCATGGGCTCGATCCGGGTTAGCCTCTTCTGATCAGTCGAATGAGTATGGAGATGGTAATTGCCAGTGAAAGGATTGCCAACAGGCAAGGGACCCAGAGGTAGTCCTGGTAACCAGGCGTATCCAGGGATGCAGCAATGCCAGTGATGCTGAACAGCAGCACCGCTAAGGCAAATGCCAAAGTCAACACCATGGCGGGTTCCCTGTCGTACCATGGGATAAAGGCCTTGCGGAAAAGCAGTTCACTTTTATATTTCACTTTCACGCCTACCTCCGGAGCTTGCTGTCAAATGGGCCCATTGTGCAATAGAGAACAAGCGAACGTGAGAAAACGGCTGTCCCATCGGCAGCTGATATCGACAGTTGTTGCGCTGATCATACTTGGACTCGGTGGGTGTGCCGTGACGCCGAAGACACTCTCCATCAAGGATAATCCGACCCGCTTGATGGAACATACCATCCTGAAGACGGACACGCTGTCCGTATTGTCCCGGGAACGACTGATCGCCGACCTGGCCGATGCCCGGGTGGTCTATGTGGGGGAAAGCCATACAAACCCTCACCACCACGCCATTCAGTTGGAAGTCATCCAAGGGCTTGTGCAAACCAACCCGCATTTGACCATCGGCATGGAGATGTTCGACCACACCTACCAGCCGGTGCTGGACAAGTGGACGGCCGGCGAGCTTGACCAGACCGATTTTATAGAAAAAACCCACTGTTATGCCAACTGGCGCTTCGATTTCGATTTGTACCGTGATATCCTTGAATATGCAAAGGAAAAAGGACTTCGGATCATCGCCTTGAATGTGCCTTTTTTCATCCCGTCCAGAATAAGGGTCGGGGGGCTGGCCAGTCTGTCTGAGGCGGATCGAATGCATCTGCCGGACACCATCGATACAACCGATGCCGACCACCGGGCCTATCTGGAAGAAATCTTCAATATGCATGCGTTCAGCGGCAGGGAGGCGTTCGATTTTTTCTACGAAGCCCAGTGTACCTGGGAAGATGCCATGGCCGAGGCGGTCGCTGAACATTTGGGATCGGGAAAGATGGTGGTGCTGGCGGGAAACGGGCACATCATCCGCAAATTCGGCATTCCCGACCGGGCCTTTGCCCGGTCGAACGCCCCTTTCAAGACCGTCTACCTGGCGCCGGTGGGCGAAGAGGCTGAATTGTCCTGGGCCGATTATCTGTGGGTGACCCCGGAGACGCGCATGCCCCAAAGGCGGATGATGGGCAGCGTGAAGAAAAAACAGTAAACACCTTCAGCCTTCATCCGGTAAAACCGAAATAACAAATTAGAAGCACCAAATTACAAATAAAGTCCAATTTTACAATATCCAAATCTCAAATTGGTACGTGGAATTTCCTTTCTTCAATATGATCGGTTTGGAATTTTGAATTTGGCTATTGTGATTTGTTTGTCATTTGGTTTTTGATTATTGTTATTTGTTTGCTGTTTGTCTTTTGTTATCTGACAAAAAAAAGACTTTCAGAACTAAAGCACGATAGACGGTATCTATCCACACTTAGTGAACCCGCAGAAGTGACACGTCATACAACCCTCTTCGAAACTGATGGTCTGGCTGCATTCAGGGCAGACCTCGCCCATCAGGCGGCTCCCTTTCCGTTTCATTTTTTCATCCTTTAAATAATGCTGT
>NZ_JBFELV010000613.1:0-1928 GCF_041551955.1 Desulfosarcina sp. | reverse complement strand
GACCGCTGGCGCCCCATACAAATCATTTTTGCCGGCAAAGCCCATCCGGCTGACGACCCCGGCAAACGGCTGCTGCAGGACCTGATCAACCTGGCACGCGATCCGCGATTGGGGGGCCGAATCGCCTTTGTGGAGGATTATGGTGAACAATTGGCTCAGTACCTGGTGCACGGGGTGGACGTCTGGCTGAACAATCCATTGCCTCCTTTCGAGGCCTGCGGGACGAGCGGCATGAAGGCGGCGCTGAACGGTGTCCCCCATTTAAGCGTACTGGACGGCTGGTGGGGGGAAGGGTTCAACGGGAAAAATGGCTGGGCTGTGGACCATGCTACAAACTCCGAGAATCCGGACGGCAGCGATGCCGAAAAGATCTACCGGCTTCTGGAAGATCAGATCATTCCGCTTTATTACCAGATGTCGGAAAACGGCATTCCCCTCGAATGGGTACGTCTGATGAAAGCAACTATTAAAAGCGCTGCAGCCGGTTTCTCCGCGCGCCGGATGGTCAAGCAATACATTGAAAAGTTTTATTCCAGCAGCATAAAAAATGCACTGGACGACTAATTCGTGTCCACTCTGTGTGAAAGGTACAGGCACTGCCACCGGGCATGGCCAATTGTAACCAACCATTTTTCCAGCCGGTGCCGTCCATCCCCTGGTGGGCGTCATCGGCTGTTGCTTTTCCGGGATCAACACGGTGCCTACCAAATAGGTCATATGTGACCATCGGTTGAATGTGACCCTTTTTAGATGGTGATTAAGGATGACCCCGGAATGTTGGTTTAAAAAATTACGTCTAAATATCAGTAAGATGGGTATCGTTGCAGGGAGTGTATGGTGCCTGGCACAAAGATTGAAGATCTATCAGTTAGAAGATATTGGCCGGACGATTTCCGTTAGTGTTTCTTTTCATCTTTCGATACGCGATGGCGCTTCCCGCGAACCGCTGCCGACCGGAGTATCACCTCAGCCTGTCTTTCGCGATGCCTTGATTCTCGAATTCATTTCCTCGTTTGCCTGGCAATCGCGCGGTCAATCTTCACCCGTTGGAGAATAAGATATGTTCCGAGAAGAACCCCATCGGTCTTGTGCACGTGAACTTCAGTAAAGCCATTATTCAACAGGAGGTCTACCATGAAAACAAGCACCCAGGACAAGGCAGAAGGCAAGTGGCACAAAGTGAAGGGCAAGATCAAGCAGGTCGCCGGAAAAGTAGTCGGGAACCGCAGCCTGGAAGTCGAAGGCAAAGCCGAAAATGTTGACGGGAAGGTTCAGGAAAAGATTGCCGAGATCAAAGCGGTCGTTGGGAAGTAAACATAGACGCCTGTCAGAAGCATCTGATGGCGTTAAAAAAGGAGGTCACCATGCTTTGGACCCTATTTGTGATTCTACTGGTTTTGTGGGCGCTGGGATTACTAACCGGCACCACGATGGGCGGTGTCATCCATGCCCTGCTGGTCATTGCCATCATTGTGGTCCTGATCCAGGTGCTTCAAGGACGAAGACGGGTGTAACCTGTCTTGCCATCGCCAGACGAGGCGAGATATCCACTTAAAGGAGTTTATGTCATGATAACAAAACGTTGGGTTTTTGCCTGTTTTGCTCTGATTGTGTTCAGCGCGGCCCTTGGGGCCTGCGCATCGACATCCAAACAGTCAAGCGCAGGCGAATATGTTGACGACTCGGTCATCACGACCAAGGTAAAATCGCTGCTTGCTGCCGATGATTTTCTCAAGTCGTTCCAGATCAGCGTTGAAACCTACAAGGGCGTCGTTCAGCTGAGCGGGTTCGTGAATTCCCAAGCAGCCGTCGATAAAGCTGTCGAGACCGCAAGCAGCGTCAAGGGGGTAAAATCCGTGAAGAATGATCTGATCGTTAAATAGACGGGCGATTAAAGCAGAAATACAATGCCGTCGTGGTCATAGCCG
>NZ_JBFELV010000612.1:0-1999 GCF_041551955.1 Desulfosarcina sp. | reverse complement strand
TGGGAAAGCGATCGAGGCGGCGGCCGGTCGCTTTGACCTGATTGTCTCTACGGTCAACGTCAAACTGGACTGGAATCTTTACCTGGGCACACTGAAACCCCGCGGCCGTTTACATTTTGTCGGTGCGACGTTGGATCCGCTGGACATCGGTGTATTTCCACTGATCATGGGTCAACGGTCGCTGTCCGGATCACCGGTCGGCAGCCCTGCAACCATGGGAAGAATGCTTGAATTCGCCCTTCGGCACGACATCAAGCCGGTGGTCGAAACATTCAGTTTCGATGACATCAACGCCGCTATTGCACGGTTGAGAAGCGGCAAGGCCCACTATCGCATTGTGCTCAATCACTGATTTCCCGACAAATGGAGAACCCATCCATGGGCAGCACAACTTGGTTTTTGATTCTTCTGATCGTCGGTCTGGTTGCATGGGGGGTTCATCGATTCCGGCGCCAGGATCAGGAAATGCAGACACTCAAGCAATCCCTTCAGGAAATCAATCAAAAAACGCACACCAATGAGGAAACCTACACCAAAAACCAAGCCCGCTGGGAGCAGACCGAGGAAAAATTGCGCAGCTTCCTTTTGTTGATGGACACCTTGATGAACACCATCCCCAACCCCATCTACTTTAAAGACGCTGAAGGGGTTTACCAGGGATGCAATAAGGTCTTCGCCAAACAGATTTTAGGCCTGACACGGGACCGCATCATCGGCAAACGCCCCATGGAGATGCCCGATCAGATCCCGGCCGACCTGGCCGCCGCCTATCAACGCGAAGAGTACAAGATGATCGACAAAGCCGGCATTCATACCTTCGAGACCCAGGTGCAGTGCGCCGATGGGCTGCGCCGGGATTTCCTTTTCAGCCTGGCCCCGGTAGTGGATCGCCAGGGCAATCTCAGCGGCAGCGTGGCCATCCTTTCGGACCTGACCGATAAGAATCGTGCGGCCCAAAACCGCATGCAAAAGGAACGGCTGGAAGGTGTGTTGGAGATCGCCGGCGCCGTCTGTCACGAATTCAACCAGCCGCTGCAGGCCATTTCGGGCTACACCGAGCTGATGGCCATGAAACTGGATGGCCATGAAGCGCATGCATACATCGACAAACTCACTGACCAAATTGAACGCATGCGCGGCATCACCAACAAATTGCAAGGCGTCACCCGCTACGAAACCAAAAATTATGCCGGCAACACAAAGATCATCGATATCAACAAGGCATCTGAAAAACAGTAGGGGTCAATCAACCCCCTGAACCCTCATGATTGCAGGACTCGCAGCAGATATTATTATGCTTGTCCACCTGCTTTTCATCCTGTTCGGTGCCCTGGGTGGAATCCTCGTCGTCAAATGGCGAAAAGTTGCTTTCCTACACCTACCTTGTGTGTTGTGGGGTGTGCTGATCGCCTTTGGCGGGTGGATCTGCCCGTTGACGCCCCTGGAGATGCATCTTCGGCAACTGGCCGGGCAGGCGGGATATGCCGGCGGTTTTATCGACCACTACGTCATGCCGATCGTCTACCCGGCCGGCCTGACGCGGGGGATGCAGATCGCTTTCGGGGTGACCCTTCTAACGGTTAACCTGCTCGTTTACGCTCGGATGCTGGTGAACCGCGGTAGCGAACGCATTTCCCGCGGTTTGTGGCGGGGTTAGCGAGCGAACTGGAAGTCGATTATCATTTTTTTCTTCTGGCCAACGGTGATCGTAGTGGAAGCCATGTTCTGCAGGAAGCCAAACACACCCACGGCACGATCGTCATTCAGATGGAATGAGACGGCCCCTCACCGTCAGCGGGCGTCTTGGACTATTCGGCTTGCGCGTCCCCTGCACGGGATGTGGTTAATCGGAAATAGGGAGCCAAACCCATGCAAACCGACCGGGGTAAGTGGATAACGGACATCATTTCCCATTTCGTGGCGTCATCGCATGAAAATACGCTAGGCACGCCGACCGGTGAAAAGGCTTTCGATCCGCCGCTGGTCGGCTTTTCCACCG
>NZ_JBFELV010000611.1:0-2003 GCF_041551955.1 Desulfosarcina sp. | reverse complement strand
GGGACTTTGACCCGCTGGCATCTTCTTATTGGGTTTGACTTTTCAGCGGGTTCAGATTAGTTTTACGGGTATTTTTTAACCAGCCGAATATAAGCCAGGAGTGCTTGAATGAAGAAAAAGCTGACCTACGCCGATGCCGGCGTCGACATCGACAAGGCGGACCACCTCGTCGACACGATAAAGAAAATTGCCAGGAAGACCCGAAGAACCGGTGTCATGGGTGAGATCGGCGGTTTCGGCGGCCTCTTCTCTCTGAATACCGCCAACATGGAAAGCCCCGTGCTGGTGAGTTCCACGGACGGGGTGGGCACCAAGCTGAAGATCGCATTTCTCATGAACCGCCATGACACGGTGGGCATCGACCTGGTGGCCATGTGCGTGAACGACATTGCCGTGCAGGGCGCCAGACCCCTTTTTTTCCTGGACTACCTGGCCACGGGAAAGCTGGAAACCGGGACGGTCACCGACATTATCAAGGGCGTCGGCAAGGGATGCATACAGGCCGATTGCGCCCTCATCGGTGGAGAGACCGCGGAAATGCCCGGCTTTTACCGGGAGAACGAATACGATCTGGCCGGTTTTGCCGTGGGTATCGTGGACAACAGCAAAATCGTCGACGGCTCTGAAATCCGGCCCGGCCATCAGATCATCGGGATCGCCTCGAGCGGGCTACACAGCAACGGTTACTCCCTGGTGCGCAAGATCTGCTTTGACGTGTTGGGGCTGACGGTGGACAGTCACGTTCCCGAACTGGGTAAACCCCTGGGGGAAGAATTGATCACCCCTACGCGGATTTACTCGGAAACCATTCAGTCTCTGGTCCGGGACCTGCCCATCCAGGGACTGGCACACATCACTGGAGGAGGCATCATGGACAACATCGTCCGGGTCATTCCCAAGGCATGCGGAATCGCCATAAAAAAAGGATCCTGGGACATCCCACCCATCTTCCCGTTTTTGCAGGACGCCGGCCATGTGGATGAAAAGGAGATGATGCGCACCTTCAACAATGGGATCGGACTGGTGGCGGTGGTTCCCGAAGAAAACGTCCAGGAGGTACTCAACCGCCTAACCGGCAGCGGTGAAAAAGCCTGGGCCATCGGCGAAGTGACAAAAACCCGCAAGAATGCCCGACCCCGGGTGCAGCTGGTGTAGGAACGGAGGTCGGAGGTCGGAGGTCGGAGGTCGGAGGTCGGAGGTCGGAGGTCGGAGGTCGGAGGTCGGAAAATTAAAATTAGACAGTGACCTAAATCAAGTTCATTCCGAATCAGAGGATAAAAATTTGGATAATTGGTGGAAGAAACTTTCCGCACCATTTAGCCGTCTGCTACGATGGATCGCCGAAGGGCAGAAGCAGCGGCCCATCTGCAAGACCTGAGTGCCTGGCGCACGACGCCCCGGTCCGGGGCCTTCCAGTCAAGAGAAACAGCCTTAACCCATGATTGTACTCGGCATAGAATCATCCTGCGACGAAACAGCCGCCGCGGTGGTAGTTGACGGCCACGACGTACGCTCATCGGTGGTGGCCTCCCAGGTGGCCGTCCACCACCCCTATGGCGGCGTGGTGCCGGAATTGGCTTCCCGGAAGCATATCGAGGCCATCGTTCCGGTCGTCAACGACGCCGTTGCCACGGCAGGCATCACGGCCGACCAAATCGACGGTGTCGCCGTGACCCAGGGGCCCGGGTTGATCGGCTCGCTGCTGGTTGGGTTCTCATTTGCCAAGGGGTTTGCCTACGGGCACAACATCCCATGGATCGGCGTGGACCACCTGGAGGGACACATCCATTCCGTGTTCCTGGAAGCGAACCCGCCCCCCTTCCCCTTCGTGGCGCTGCTGGTTTCCGGGGGCCACACCAGCATCTACCATGTCACCTCCTACCGGAACTTTCACCCGTTGGGGCAAACCCGGGATGACGCGGCCGGCGAGGCCTATGACAAAGTGGCCAAAATGCTGGGGTTGGGCTATCCCGGCGGGGAGGTGATCGATCGACTGGCGGCTC
>NZ_JBFELV010000610.1:0-2045 GCF_041551955.1 Desulfosarcina sp. | reverse complement strand
GCTGCTGAGAAACCAGGTTGACGATTTCGGAGCTGCTGACGATACCCTCCCGCACCAGGTATTCGCCCAATTTCATGTTGTTGCGCTTGTGATCGGCAACGGCCAGTTTGAGCTGATCTTCACTCAACAGCCCGCCATCGATAAGCATTTCGCCGAGTTTTTTCTTTTCTTTCACATGTCCACCAGCATCCTTCCGCGGCTCTGCTGTCGTCAATATCCCTTTCCTAAAAAAGGATCTGCAAAAAGAACGGTTTGGTCGGTCCAACCGGAAATGATTTCGGCGGAACCGGAAAACTCATCCGGCAAATTGGCCATCATTTTTTCGGCTGCGGCGTGATTAAAAAAATAGCCGGCGACATAGATGCCGTAGTGCAGTCCGGCTTGAGGGTCCCACTCGGTAATTACCCGCATCAATGGTGCGTCTTTGTCCTTGGCGGCGTTTATCGATCGTCGAAAAGCGAGGTCCAGCGAGTCGGCTTGATCCACTTTGAGCCACCACAGTGGGAATGTGCGTTGAACAAACGCCGACGGAAAGGCCGGAAAGGCAATGGTGTCTCCAACGCGGATGGCATCGGCATGGCCGATGTGAGGGTTGGCATCCAATACCGCCTGGAGGATACGCTCACGAAAATCACCATAGATAATCTTGACCATCAACCCCAACGTGTCGTTACGCTTCACGGTCAATGCGCCGAGCAGCGACGGTTGCACTTGTTTAGGACGATCTGTTTGCTGTGACGGCGACACTGAAGCGATTTTTTCACCAACCGGATCAGCGCCCCCCGGCTTATCGGGAATCAGGTCGGGCGGGGGGGGTGACGGCGATAACCCCGCGATTGGTCTGGCGGCTGGCGGTTCGTCGGCTGGCTGAAGGATGTCGGCAGTCGAAACATCCGCCAGCGGTTGCGCTGACGGGACCGGACGATCGGATTGCGCCATCGGCAATTCCATCGGCGGGGGGTGGATTGTTTTCGCGTTCTCCGGCATGGTTGTCGATGGGCCGCCGGTGACCGGCGTGGAGATTGATGGAAGCCAACCCGGGATAATCAGGTAGATCATTCCGATAGCGGCCATAAAAACCAACGCCGAAAAGATAAACGCCCGGCGGTTGCGATAGGTCTGCCCGCGCTGGGCCAGAGACCGGTCCTTGCAGGATCGGACCAGGCGCCAGCCGACCTTGGATCTGTTCTGGACAATCAGCGCCAGCATGCATTGGTGGCACAGGTTGATAATTTTTCTGGGGTACCCGCCTGTCGCGCGATAAATGGCATACAGGGCCATTCCTGTGAACAGCTTTGGCGGACGGGGTTGACTGCTGGCGTGTTTGATCCGGAAACCGATCATCCGGCGCGTGTCGGCGAGGCTCATCGGCCCCAAGAAATGGATCAGGTTTACCCGATCGGCAAGATTGGCACGATGGTCCAGGATCTCATGGAATTCCTCCTGGGCGAACAGAACGATTTGAAGCAGTTTATGATCATTGGTTTCGTAGTTTAACAGTTCTCTCAGGATTTCAAGGCAGAAGAGGGGAAGCTTCTGCCCTTCGTCGATGATCAGGACGATGGTTTTTTTCTCATCCACACCCTTTTGAAACAGATTGTGTTTGATTTTTTCCTTGAAACCATGCTCGTCGAGACCGCCGATGGTCGTGCCGGCGATCATGGAACCGATGCTTTCCAAAAAGGCCGCCGCTGAGTTGAACGATGGATCCAGAATCAGGTGGGATTCGATCGCAGGGTCTCCAGCGAATCTTTTCAGCAAGGTCCGGCACAAGGTCGTTTTTCCGGCGCCCACGGCGCCGATGACGATATTGAGACCTCGCTTCAGCCGAATGGCCAGTTCGAGCTTCTGCAGACAGTCCACATGCTGTCTGGACTGGAAAAAAAAATCCGGGTCCGGGGAATTGGAGAAAGGTTCCCGATCCAGGTTGAGTATGGTGAAATAATCCATAAAAGATATCGCCGTCAACACCGGGATCTTTGATGACGCCCGGCCCGTCTTTGGGTAGCTATTGAACCGGAGCCGCCTCGACCTTTGCCTTGGGC
>NZ_JBFELV010000609.1:0-2052 GCF_041551955.1 Desulfosarcina sp. | reverse complement strand
TCCCTGGGCCATCGAAAGCAAATGCATGACGCGCGTTTCCATCGTTATGGCAAAGGTACCGGGATTTTTCACCTGGCCGATCACAAAGGCGTTGAGACTGTTAATTTGCTTTAATATGACCGCCACCGATGCATCCGGGACGTATTCTGAGAGCTTCTTCTTGATCGCTACTCGAATCTCGGGAACGGACATGCTGGCCACGTTTACATCGCCGACCAGGGGAAAAGAGAGGATGCCGTCCGGGGGAACGATCAATTCACGGCTGAGGGTATCGTCCCGCCAGACCGAAATTTCCAGCACATCCCCAGGGCCGATATAGTAAGGCTGGGCATGAACCACCGAGCCAATAGCCAGTGCGACCAAAATAACGAAACAAAACCGTTTATGTCTTTTCAGCATGACTCCCCCTCTGAGCTGCGCTTATGTTTGAACCATGTATACCATCGTATGATGGGTTGAGCAATTATTGTCCCACACGATGATCCATCAATTTCCCAAAAACCCTTAAGCGATGTAGAGAACAGACAGGGCCACCTTGGTGGTCAGGGTAAAAACTGCCGCCGAAATCATAAAATTTAATGATTTCCTGCGCAGCTCACCGATCAAAACTTCATAACTATAATATAGTATAACTGTTTTTACTGCAACGAGACCCAAGAGATGACCTTGCATCGATACGTTAGGGAGATTGGGGATCAACAAAATGACAAAAATGACCAAAAAATCAAGCGTCGAACTCTTAAACCCCTTTGACCTGCGCGTCAGCTTCATCGTCAGGAAAACAGATACCAGAAGCAGCAAGTACAAAGCGTTATAAAGACCGATGAGCAAAGGGTTGAGATTTGAATAGAGACCCAGATCACAATTGTAGACCATAAATGGCGTGAATAGGTATAGCGCTATTTTGGCGAATCTATTGAGCAGCGCTTTGTTTAGAAACCACGCCAGGAGCAATACCAGAATAAAGCTGACAGAAAGGACATAATAGATGCGGCTGTCGAGTGGATGAAAGAGCGCATTGAATATCAACAGCGCCGGCACTCCGATCTTTACGATCCCAAAGGAAAACTTAATGATCTGCCCACGATCCTTCAGCGGCTTTAACCTGATCTTGGTCGTGTTTAAAAATCGATCGCGGTTAATGCGATATTCGGTTTTTTGGGATAAACGAAACGCGCCCACCACGGCACCGGCAAAGCAGAGATAGGCGGCAAGCAACATCCAATCATTTGATCCATGGTAGACAATAGCAATTAAAGTGAGCAGGGACTGGGCCAGATAGATGGTCAGTACCGCCTCGGTGTGGTAGAGGCCGATCCCCATCAATTGATGGTGGAAATGGTTTCTGTCCGCAGCAAAGGGTGACCGCCCCTTTGCCATGCGCCGGGTCATCACGGTGAGCGTATCCAATATGGGAATGCCAAAGATGATCAGCGGCGTAATTACACTGATGGTGGGAGACTGCTGGGCCAATTTGATGGAAAGCACAATTCCAGCGAAACCAAGCAGTTGGCTACCCGCGTCTCCCATAAACAGCTGCGCGGGATAACTGTTGAACCTCAAAAAGCCGAGCACGCTCCCGCCGACCGCAATGGCAATCATTACCGTTGCCCAGTCCTCCTGCATTACGCCTAAATATCCGATACACAGGAATATCAGCAGCGCAATACCTCCGGCCAATCCGTCGAGGCCATCGGAAAGATTAGTTGCATTGGTAACGCCGACAATCACAAACACGGTCAGGGGTATCGAGGCCCAATCCGGAAGAACGGCGCCGGAGAACCAGAGACTGCCTAAATCACTGATCTTGATACCACCGACAAGCGTGACGATGAGGGCACCCATCGTCTGACCCAATAATTTAGTATTTGGCTTGAGGTCTTTAATGTCATCGGCCAAACCGAAAAACATAAGGATCAGTCCACCAACCAGGAACCCCTTGACAAAATAGGTCTTGGGCAACCACAGCAGAATCGGCACGCTTGCACCGATGGCCATGGCCATGCCCCCACACCTGGGCATTACATGTTCATGCACTTTGCGCTCACCTGG
>NZ_JBFELV010000608.1:0-2086 GCF_041551955.1 Desulfosarcina sp. | reverse complement strand
TTATTTTCATGTCCCGCAATGCAGCCGATGCCACCTCGTTTTTTAATCTTCCAGCGGACCAAACGATTGAAGTCGGCGTTCGGCTGGAAATTTGACACGCCTCTTTATTGCCGGTTTTTTTATTTTAAGGCGTAGTTTTTCTTTTTGTCATTTTTTCGGAGGGACCAGGCCATGACGTTAATGAAAAATATTCAACACGTATTTCCACGGGCCACCGATATACCGGAAGTCCATTTAAGAGATATCCCCTGCATTCAGACCGGCTACCTCGTCAACGGTGAGATTCGGGTCTGGGACGGTCCGCGTCAAGAGGTGCTCTCACCCGTTTGGGTGGCAAACGACAACGGTTCGAGGCCTTTTTCCATTGGAGAATATCCACTGTTAACGGAAGTACAAGCGTTACAGGCCCTGGATGCGTCAGTTGCCGCCTATGATCACGGAAGAGGGTTTTGGCCCACCCTGTCCGTGGCCGAGCGCATTGATCATATGCAGCGCTTCGTTTTCCGGATGATCGAAGCCAAGGACCGGGTTGTAGGATTTTTGATGTGGGAGGTCGGCAAATCGCTTCAGGATTCGGAGAAGGAATTTGACAGGACGATCAAATATATCAACGATACCCTCGCCGCGCTTAAAGACCTGGATCGAATTTCTTCCCGGTTCATCATCGAGGATGGCATCATCGGTCAGATCCGGCGCGCTCCCCTGGGTGTGGTGCTCTGCATGGGACCGTTCAATTATCCGCTCAACGAGACCTTCACGACGCTGATACCCGCACTGCTCATGGGCAACACCGCGATCCTGAAGCCGCCCAAGCACGGTGCGCTGCTTTATGCACCGCTCCTGGCGGCCTTTTGCGATGTTTTTCCGCAAGGTGTCATTAACATCATCTATGGCGAGGGGCGCAAAATGATACCCCCGCTCATGGCATCCGGCAAGATCAACGTGCTGGGATTGATTGGCACGAGCAAGACGGCCAACGCACTGAAAAAACAGCACCCTCACCCCAATCGCCTGCGCTGCGTGCTGGGGTTGGAGGCCAAGAACCCGGCCATTGTGCTCGAAGGTGCCGATCTCGATCTGGCCGTCCGGGAATGCGTACTCGGCTGCCTTTCCTTCAACGGGCAGCGTTGCACGGCACTTAAGATCATTTTTGTGGAAGCCGGCATTGCGGACGCGTTTCTCGACCGATTTGCCGCGGCGGTTAACGCCCTTACCTTTGGGATGCCATGGCAGGAAGGGGTTTTCATAACGCCGGTCGCGGAAAAAGACAAAACGGATTACCTGCAAGAACTGGTGTCAGATGCTGTTGCCCAAGGCGCCCGGGTCGTGAATCCTTCCGGAGGAACGGTTTGCGGCAGCTTCTTTTTTCCTGCCGTTCTTTATCCGGCCAACTCTGAAATGAGAGTCTATCATGAAGAGCAGTTCGGGCCGGTGGTTCCCGTGCTGCCATTCGACAACATAGACCAACCCATCGCCTACATGATCAATTCCAACCACGGCCAGCAAGTCAGCATCTTCGGCAGCGATCCGGACCAGATTGCACGATTGATCGACCCGCTGGTCAACCAGGTCTGCCGGGTCAACATCAACAGCCAGTGCCAGCGGGGACCGGACACGTTTCCCTTCACGGGGCGTAAAAATTCCGCCGAAGGAACCCTTTCCGTTTCCGACGCCTTGCGGGTGTTTTCGATTCGAACCCTGGTCGCCGCCAAACAGACGGAGTTGAACAAACAGATCATCACCCGCATCGTGCGGGAACACAAAAGCAAATTTTTGGCGACCGACTTTATTCTGTAATTGAGAGTATGGTATGCCGCTTCCTCTGTAAAAGACTTGGTCTTGGAGGCAATCTCCATAGCGGAGCAATGAAATGGGTGACTGCCAAATGAACGTATGTTTCGGAAATGGTGGAAGAAAGAATCGAAGATGATTTATACCGTCACCATAAATCCTGCGCTGGACCGTTTTATCGTAGTTGCGCAGTTGCTTGAGGAAGACACCACCCGCATACTTTCGAAAAAGCCTTACGCTGCCGGCATAACCGCATGGCACAGCCACACGATGGAGGTTAAGTGATCATGGCATT
>NZ_JBFELV010000607.1:0-2093 GCF_041551955.1 Desulfosarcina sp. | reverse complement strand
GGGTCCACACCAAACAAAAGGACGAGGCCACTAAAAAAGCGCAGGATCTAGTCCGCATGTCGGTGGCGCGTGCCAGTCGTCTGGAACCCTTGCAGGAGTTCGATCTGCCGGTGAACAAGGCGACCCTGGTGGTGGGGGGCGGTATCGCCGGCATGACCTGTGCGCTCTCCATCGCCGGTCAGGGGCATGAGGTCCATCTGATTGAAAAGAAAAAAGCGCTGGGCGGAATGGCGCGCAGAATTCACACCACCATCGAAGGCATGGACGTTCAGGCCTACCTGGATGACCTGATCCGCGCGGTGTATCGCAGCCCCTTGATCCACGTGTCCCATGAGGCCACCATCACCGCCGTTTCAGGCTATCTGGGAAATTTTATGACCACGGTGGAAACGGAAGGCCGCGTCAAAACGATTAAACATGGTGCCTCTGTTTTAGCCATCGGTGCGGATGTGTATCAGCCCACCGAATACCTTTACGGAGAAAATGATAAGGTTGTCACTCATCTTGAGTTGGGAGAGCTGATCGCCCAAAACGAAGAAAAAGTCATTAGTGCCGAGAGTCTGGTGATGATCCAATGCGTGGGCTGCAGAAACGAAGATCGAAATTACTGCAGTCGGGTCTGCTGCAGCCACGCCGTGAAGAATGCCCTGAAACTCAAGGCGATAAACCCGGAGATGGACATCTACATTCTCTTTCGGGATATGCGAACCTACGGGCTCAGGGAGGATTATTACCGCGACGCATCAGACAAAGGGGTCAGGTTCATCCGCTATGAGCCGGATGACAAACCCCTCGTTGAAGCGGCCAAAGAGGGGGGCAAGGAAATCGTCCGGGTCACCGTCGCCGATGCCATCCTGGGTCAGCGGCTTGAACTGGACGCCGATATTCTCTCTTTGGCCGCCGCGGTCATCCCAAGTGAAACAACCCGTGAAGTTGCCGGGCTGTTCAAGGTCACCTTGAGCCCGGATGGCTTTTTCAAAGAAGCCCATGTCAAGTTGAAACCGGTCGAGTTTGCCGCCGATGGTGTATATCTTTGCGGGACGGCTCACTATCCCAAGCATATCCAGGAAACGATCAACCAGGCCTATGGCGCAGCCGGCAGGGTCATGACGCTTCTCTCGAAGGATACCGTCGTGGCCTCGGGGTCCGTTGCCGAGGTGAATGCCTACGATTGCGTGACGTGTGGTGCTTGCATTACCGCCTGCACCTACGATGCGATAGAATTGATCGATACGCCATCAGGCAAAAAAGCATGGGTGAATCCGATTCTCTGCAAGGGGGACGGTGTCTGTACCACCAAGTGTCCCACGGATGCGATTGGGCTGAAGCACTTCACCAACGCGGCGATTCGCAGTCAGATCGATGCGGCGGTCACCGGGCAAGAGATCCGGCGGCAAATCGATGCGGCAACTGAAGATCGTTAGCGGTTGAGCGTGTCGGCCGATGGGGATTATCAAAAAATGGAGAGCACGAATGAGTACTAATCCTGAATTTAAACCAAGACTGTTGGGTTTTGTCTGCCATTGGTGAGCGTACGGCGCTGCTGACCTGGCTGGAGTTTCCAGACTGCAATATTCGACTGATATCAGACTGATCCGTGTGATGTGTTCCGGCAGAGTAGACCTGGAATTCATCCTCAGGGCATTCGCCAATGAACAAGACGGCGTGTTTATCGGTGGTTGTAAGTTAGATGAGTGCAACTACATTACCCACGGCAATTACGATGCATGGGCCAACGTCTACCTGTGCAAAAAAATAATGGGGCACATCGGCATCAATCCCGAGCGGCTGAGGATCGCATTCATGTCCGGCGCGGATGGTAATTTGTTGGCCGATGCGGCTGATGAATTTTCAAAAGATATCATAGCGTTGGGGCCGCTTGGCGAGGAAGAGGGCGTTGACGTAGGTACGCTGAAGTTTAATCTCGAAGCAGCCATGACATTGGTCCCCTACCTTCGATTGGTCGAACGGGAGCGGCTGAGAGTACCTGAGAAAACAAAAAAGGCGTATACCGCATTCTTCGAAAGCAGCGAGGTCGACCGGTTGCTCGATGAGATATTTACCGAAAAACTGGCCATCAGCCAGATCATGCT
>NZ_JBFELV010000606.1:0-2104 GCF_041551955.1 Desulfosarcina sp. | reverse complement strand
TCGTTCCAAGTCGATTTCCCTGTTGGCTATGATCGACGACTCCCGATCGCCAAAAGATATGTCGATGCGATGGTCCAGAGCAGATCAACGTCCAACCAGCGTGAATTCGTTTCAGGTAGTGAGACCAGACAGTGATGGTCCTTGACAAACAAACTGTCATGAACGGTCCCCATGGAGGTTAATTGAGCGCAACTCTGATGAAATTATCCTGATGGCCAATATATGGCAACACTGCAAAATTATTTAATTACCACTTATATAAAATGAGTGGTGATTCATCCAATATGATGTTCTGCTGTTACTGCAATCCAGCCAACATGGAAATCGCAGTATCTTTTTCTGTATATGGCGAAACCGGTTTTTAACACACGGATACCGCTGGATTTCATCGTACGCTTTCTTTTTAACGTATAATAATGAAAAAAGTTACAGTGCCTGTGAAAAATATCGGTCCTGAAAAATCGCTTATCTACCAGCAGACATTGGTAATACAACTCATTTTGTGCTATTTCGTTTGTAAGATTTCGACCCTTTATCCATCCATTTCTTGCCAATTTCCGCCAAGAAACCCAAGCCATCTGCCCACAAAAGCAGGCCAAAGGATCTGATTAGACCTGAGCTCACGAAAATCATCGATCCCCCCCGAGCATGTGTTTGTGGACATGGGCTACCGCGGTCACGGCTATTCCGGGAAGGTTGGTGTGCATGTGGATAAACGGCGACGCAGGAGAACAGCCAAGCGCCTGTGGCGTTGGATGAAACGTCGGGCATCGCACACCTGAAACAAAAATAACGCATGGATCGATGCCGCCTGAAAAGTAACTTTGGCGACCTTGAAATAATCAACCAGGCAGCCGACATCATTACCAAAGGTGTCGGGACGGTTCAATTGAATCCCTGAATGATGCATAGGCGCCGGCAGTGCCGGTGTTACGTGAGCAGTACGGTGCTGCCTGTTGTTTTTCGTCCCTCCAGGTCCTGATGCGCCTGAGCCGCGTCCTCCAGACGGTATGTCTGGGCAATAGCAATGTCCACCGCGCCTTTTTCCACCACATCGAACAGATCCCGAGCATGGGCCAGCAAATCGACCCGCTGGGCCGTGTAAGTCATCAGGCTGGGCCGGGTGAGAAATAGCGATCCTTTTGCCGCCAGCACCCCGATTTCCAGCGGAGGCACGGCCCCCGATGCCTGCCCGAAGGTGACCATCGTCCCCATGGGCCGAAGGCAGTCCAGAGATTTCATGAACGTGGCCTGGCCCACACTGTCATATACCACGTCCACACCCCGCCCGTCCGTGATCGCCTTCACCCGCTCGGCAAAGTCGACCTCTCCATACAAGATGGGATGGGCGCAGCCGTTCTTTCTGGCGATTTCGGCTTTTTGCGCCGACCCCACGGTTCCGATCACCTCGGCACCTAAATAACTGGCCCATTGGCAGACGATGGAACCCACGCCGCCGGCAGCCGCATGAATCAGGATGCGATCGCCGGCTTTCACGGGATAGCATCCATGAAGCAGATACCTGGCAGTCATGCCTCTGAGCATCATACCTGCGGCCTGCTGGGTGGGAATGCTGTCGGGAAGTGACACGAGGCGGTGGGCCGGGATGCAGCGTACCTGCGCATAGGCCCCTGGCGGAACACCGGCATAGGCCACCCGGTCCCCCGGCTTGAATTCGGAGACATCGGCAGCCACCGATTCCACGACACCGGCGCCTTCTAAGCCCAGCACAGCGGGCAGCGCCGGCAGCGGATAAAGTCCTGTGCGATGATAGACGTCAATAAAATTGAGCCCAACGGCCTCCTGGCGCAATAGAACCTCTCCGGGGCCCGGGGTTCCGGGGTCATGGTCTTCCCAACGCATGACCGCGGGGCCGCCGGTTTCATGAACTCTGATAGCCTTGGACATGGTGACCTCCTTTGCGAAAAAGACAGAGAATGGTTGCGACAACGCTGAATGGATTGACCGTCAATGGTATTAACGTTAAGCATGGATGGTTTTAATACAATATTGAAACGGGAGGATCTTACTTCACGGGCCAGTTGGGTCCGGTTGAGCCGGTGGCCCGTGGTGCCGACCCTTCGGTCGTGCAATGCATAGATGA
>NZ_JBFELV010000605.1:0-2133 GCF_041551955.1 Desulfosarcina sp. | reverse complement strand
GTTGTTAAAGACGGACTCCTCGGCGAGCCGCACCCGCTGGCCCATGAGGACGGTGCCCCGATCCACGGTTTTGGCCACGCGATAAAGCCAGTTGTCCTCGGCATGAATCTTTAGGAAATCGCTGCCGTTGAATTCCAGCACGAAGGAATCCACGCTGGTCCGGTTGGGCCCCAGGCTGGATACATAGATTTCCGGGGTTCCGTTGCCGTTGATGTCGGCCACATCGACACCGATGTAACTGCTGGTTCGGGTCTCGGCGGTTTCGGCCACCTTGACCATGCGGCCGTTTTCCATGCGATAGA
This sequence comes from Desulfosarcina sp., assembly GCF_041551955.1. Taxonomy (GTDB): domain Bacteria; phylum Desulfobacterota; class Desulfobacteria; order Desulfobacterales; family Desulfosarcinaceae; genus Desulfosarcina. The sequence continues at coordinate 1,831 of NZ_JBFELV010000605.1, read as the reverse complement.
TCGACACCAGCTTCTCGGTGGCCATGACGATTTCCTGCCGTCCGTCATTGTCTACGTCGGCAATGTCGACACCGTTGATCAGCGTTTTGAAACTTCGGCTTTTCCAGAATGTCCGTCGGCTGGTGTCAGCGCTGGCACCGGCGGCGGCCACAAAGGCTGGATTGGGTGTTTCGTAGGGCTGGCCGGCCACCGGGACCTGGGTTTCGGAACCAACGCCGGACTGCAGCAGCTTTTCCGGGTGCATGCGCGGGTCATAGGCGGGCGGGGCCGGTTGGGCCGCGGTTGCCGCCGGGGCACCGGCCTGTGCGGCAGGTGCGGCTGCCGGCCGCTGGGCCACCTCGCGGCCGAAAACGGTGGCGTTGATGTTGGTGGCGAACTGGTTGATCTGGGGGATCACCTCTCCCATGCCGCGGGTCTGGGCGAAGAAGGGCAGCGGGGGCTGCTCTCCGCTGACATCGGCCATCTTGGCGTCGATGCTCACGCTTTCGCCGAATACCGTCAGGCTGCCGAACAGGACATAGTCGGCCTGGAGCTTGCCGCCCACCAACAGCGCCCGGCTCTCGCCGCCGAACCCGTCGACGGATGCCAGGGCGGCCTTGGTTTCGCTCTTGCTGATGACCTCCACCTTGTCCCGCCAGGCCAGCCGGCTGCCGAGCATGTCCAGAATGCCCTCCTGGAGGAAAGTCATGTCTTTTTCCGCGTTGACGTCGAAGGGCAGGATGGCCACCCGGGCGGGGGCGGCGAAGATTGGGCTGGCCGTGAAAAGCAGCAGCAGGGAGGAAATTGTCAACAGGGTGTTACGGATCAGACGATATGATGGATTCTTCAATGGGGGCTCCTGTTTATTATCGCTATTGTAATTCAGGCTTTTCTGGATCCCCGCCTTCGCGGGGATGACAAACAAAGGGAAATTAAGGCTGTTTAAAAGTACATTTTCCTTCCATATTTACAGTAAGCACTGGCGTCATTCCCGCGCAGGCGGGGATCCAGTCATTAAATCAGACGTTGGTAAAGATCCTTCCAGCCCGGGTTGGCCTTTTCAATCAGTTTGATCTTCCATTCACGATTCCATTTTTTGAGCCTCTTTTCCCTTAGAATCGCTTTTTCGACATTTTGGTACGCTTCAAAATAGACCAAGGTTTTTAATCCATACTGTCTTGAAAAACCTTTAACCAGACCATTCTTGTGTTGCCAGGTGCGTTTGATAAGATCCGATGTAATTCCAATATAAAGTGTCCCGTTGCGTTTGTTGCAAATGATGTAAGCATAGTATTTTTGGTCGGTCATTTTGCTGGATCCCCGCCTTCGCGGGGATGACAAAAAAGATGACATTTCGACTCTTTACGGGTGAATCAGAGTTTGCGAAAGTCAAAAAAAGGTCAAATGAAAACAGCCAAAATCGATTAAGCGTGTTTGTCATCCCCGCGCAGGCGGGGATCCAGTCCTTTCATCCCAATTTCTTCCGCAGTATCTCATTCACAATCTTCGGATTCGCCTTTCCCCTGGACCGCTTCATGATCTGGCCGACGAAAAAGCCCATCAGTTTTTTCTGGCCGCCCTGATAGCGCTGCACTTCATCCGGGTGGTCGGCGATGACGGCATCGACGATGGGGTCGATGGCCGATGTGTCGGACACCTGCACCAGGCCCTTTTCCTGGACGATGGTTTTGGCCGGTCGGCCGGTTTCGGCCATGGCTTCGAAGACGGTTTTGGCGATTTTGCCACTGATCACATCGGTGTCCAGCAGCTTCAACAGCCCGGTCAGGTGTGTCGGCGAGACCGGAGCGTCTGCAATGTCCAGTCCCCTGGCGTTGAGCAGACCCAGCAGGTC
>NZ_JBFELV010000604.1:0-2165 GCF_041551955.1 Desulfosarcina sp. | reverse complement strand
AGCGCTGATATCGGGGTTTCTACGAATCCGTCAAGTTTGTTGCAAGCGTGGTTTGTATTGTATAAGAAAAAGCCCCATAGTCAATACGGAATACTGCTTAGCATGGAGCTACATATGATCATCGATTTTCACGTACACACCTTCCCCGCTGAGATCCGGGATCACCGGGATCGTTTTTTCGATGCTGAACCCGAATTCAAGCTGCTATACGAATCACCCAGATCCAAACTGGTATCCGCCTCGACCATCATCGACATGATGGACGACCAGCAGGTGGACATGTCGGTGGTGTTCGGTTTCCCCTGGCGCAACCCCGACACCTGCAGGCGGAACAACGAGTCTGTCATCGAAGCGGTGTACCGCTACCCGCACCGGCTGCGCGGTCTATGCTGCGTGGACAGCCTGAATCCGGACGCGGCCCAAGAGGTTCAGCGCTGTCTGGATGCCGGCCTGAGCGGCGTGGGGGAACTGGCTTTCTACGGTTGCGGCATTAACGGTGAATGCCAGATCAGTTTAGGCCCCATCATGGGCATGTGCCGGAAGCATGATGTGCCGGTGCTGCTGCACACCAACGAGGAGGTGGGCCACCTTTACCCGGGCAAGACTCCCAACACCATGATCCAAATTTACGAGACCATGGCCCGCTTCCCGGACAACACCATTGTTTTAGCCCACTGGGGAGGCGGCCTCTTTTTTTACCACCTGCTGAAAAAGGCGGTCAAAGAAACCTTGAAAAACGTCTACTACGACACCGCCGCCTCGCCGTTTCTCTACGACAGCCGGATTTACCGCTACGCCAAAGACCTGGTGGGACTGGACAAGGTCCTGATGGGTACCGACTACCCCTTGCTCAAACCCGAGCGGTACTTGAAAGAAATGACCGATGCCGGTTTGAGCCCCAAAGACATGGAAAAGGTTTGCGGGCAGAACGCAGCGAGGCTGCTGAAGATCAATCGACCGAGTCGGTCGTCTTGAAGCAGCATGGCCATACACACAAGATGGTGTATGGCCATCTTCAGGATAATCTTGACAGATTCGTAAAAAGACCGATATCGGGCTTTTTACGAATCCGTCGGAAAAACGGCTTTTTACGAGTGCATTAATCTTTCCATACCGCCAACAGCGGAAATTGGCAGCCATACCATCGTCCCCGGCTTCCCACCGTCTGAAACCGTTCGCGGATAACCCTTATCCCTGTGCATTCTTTTCGAGTTCATCCAGTTTGGCAGGCTCCGAAACAGCTATGTCCACCAGGCTCTTGGGGATGGAACTCTGCTCGCACATGATTCTGATTTCCTTCTCCTCCTCGCTGAACTCCATAATTTCGCGAATGGATTCAATGTATTCGGCCAACTCATCCTGGGGTATGTCTTCCAGCGCCGGCCCGGCAGCCTCTGCTTTTTTCCGTTCGGCTTCCTCTTCTGCCAGCCGTTGTTTCTCCTTTAGCTCCTCTTCCATGGCCTTTTTAGCAGCATCGATAACGCCCTGATCGACTTTGGCCATCTCGATAATCAATTCTATGGAAACGTTCTTTTCAAAAAGGTGCCTGACTTTTTCTTCGTCGGATTTACCCGCTACCGCCTCAAGCAGAGTGGCCACTCTCTCCCTTTCTGCAAGCTCTTTCTTTATCTCCGCCCTCACCTGTTTCAATTTCTCGTCGGAGATTTCCAATGCGCTAAGGATCACCTTGGAAGCCACCTGTTCTTTGATGAGCAACCGGATGCCTTCGTCGCCGGACAGGCTTTTTGCCTTGGCGATCAACAGGTCGAGCTTTGTCTTCTCAACAATCTTAATCACATCCGCTCTGCGATCGGGGATTTTGAGCTCCGGCCACGTCCCGGCGATGTCGTCAAGGAGCTTGGTGGTTGCGCCATAAGGGTCGGCCACGTCCTCCAGGGTAAAGGCCGTGATCGCGGTGTTGAAATCTTTCAACAGGGGACGCCCTACCTTTTTCGCCTTGTCGACCGCCCACCTCAACTGAAGCAAATTCCCCCCGTGACGCGTTACATTGTATCCGGCATTGTCAAGCTCACCGGCAATGCGTTGAATTGATGGTTCCAGCTTCTCCCCTGCAAGATCCACCCAGACGGAACCGTCCTCCTTCTGGAAAAATACCCCGCGATCCAGGCCCTCCTTCACGAGGGCCTTGCCCAGCTGATAGGTTT
>NZ_JBFELV010000603.1:0-2166 GCF_041551955.1 Desulfosarcina sp. | reverse complement strand
GTTCCCTCACGCCGCTCTCCATGATGAACTAACATTGGCAATAATTTTAAGGCCTCATCTGGATCTGTCAAGGGCTAAGGGATCACTCCCATTGCCCGTGGACGCTCGCATCTTATTGGTTACATTCATTAATAGCGGTAGTGGTCCGGTTTGAAGGGACCGTCAACGGGGACTCCCAGATAGTCGGCCTGAACTGGGGTCAGCGTGGTCAGTTTCGCGCCCAGCCGGGCCAGGTGGAGCCGGGCTACCTCTTCGTCCAGCTTTTTCGGCAGGGTGTAGACTTTTCTTTCGTAGCCGCCTGAAGCCAGTTCGATCTGGGCCAGGCATTGGTTGGTGAAGCTGTTGCTCATGACAAAGCTGGGGTGGCCGGTGGCGCATCCTAAATTGACCAACCGCCCTTCGGCAAGGATGATGATGGACCGCCCGGATCTGAGGGTCCATTTATCAACCTGAGGCTTAATGGGTGTTTTCTTACAATCGGCACTTTTTTCCAGGTAGCTCATCTGGATCTCGTTGTCGAAGTGGCCGATGTTGCAAACGATGGCCTCATTTTTCATCTGCTCCATATGAGCACCGGTGATCACCTGGTAGCAGCCGGTGGCGGTCACGAAGATGTCGCCCAAGGGCGCGGCGTCTTCAATGGTGGTTACCTCGAAGCCTTCCATCGCCGCCTGCAGGGCGCAGATGGGATCGACCTCCGTCACCAGCACACGGGATCCGTAGCCACGCAAGGAATGGGCGCAGCCCTTGCCGACGTCGCCGTATCCGCAGACCACCGCCACTTTGCCGGCCATCATGACGTCAGTGGCCCGCTTGATGCCGTCCGCCAGGGATTCTCGGCAACCGTACAAGTTGTCGAATTTGGACTTGGTGACCGAATCGTTGACGTTGAATGCCGGGAACAGCAGGTCGCCGCTCTTGGCCAGCTGGTAAAGACGATGGACACCAGTGGTGGTCTCTTCGGAAACGCCCTTGACCGATGCGGCGATGCGGGTCCAAAAACTGGTATCATTGGCCTGGCCGGCTCTCAGGCGAGCCATCAACAACCGCATATCATCGGAATCGTATGCTTTGTCCAGCAGGGACGGGTCCTTTTCTACCGCCACCCCCTGGTGGATGAACATGGTGGCGTCGCCACCGTCGTCCACGATCAGGTCCGGTCCACTGCCGTCCGGCCATACCAACGCCTGTTCGGTGCACCACCAGTAGTCCTCAAGGTTTTCTCCTTTCCAGGCGAATACGGCGGCCGATCCCTTGCGGGCAATGGCCGCAGCCGCATGATCCTGGGTGGAAAAGATGTTGCAGGACGCCCAGCGAATGTCAGCACCGAGAATCTTCAGGGTATCGATGAGCATGGCGGTCTGGATGGTCATGTGCAAACTACCAGTGACCTTCAGGCCTTTGAGCGGCTGCTGCGGACCGTATTTCTCACGAACGGCCATCAGCCCGGGCATTTCGTTTTCAGCGAGCTGCATCTCCTTTTCACCGAAGTCGGCATGAGCCAGGTCGGCGATTTTATAGGGCAATGACGGATCATAAGCCAACGGGCCATCGATCGCCACGACGGTTTCTGCAAGTGTCATGCGTGTTCCTCCATAAATGAGGGGGGCCATCGGCCCCCTTTTGTTTTAATCACTAAAATAATCGTCGTTACGCAGATTACAACCCGGCCTTTTCACGAATAATCTCCGCCTTGTTGGTCTGCTCCCAGGAAAATTCCGGTTCGGTCCTTCCGAAGTGGCCGTATGCAGCGGTTTTGCGATAGATGGGCCGCAGCAGATCCAGGTACTCGATGATGGCCGCGGGTCTCAGGTCGAAAACCTCTTTGACGATCTCCTCCACCCGCTCCTTGGGCACCTTTCCCGTATGCATGAGGTCGATCATCACCGATACCGGTTCGGCAACGCCGATGGCGTAGGCGATCTGGACTTCGCACTTTTTGGCCAGACCCGCGGCCACGATGTTTTTGGCCACGTGACGCCCCATATAGGAGGCGCTGCGATCCACCTTGGAGGGATCCTTGCCGGAAAAGCAGCCGCCGCCGTGGCTTCCCTGGCCACCATAGGTGTCGACAATTATCTTTCGCCCGGTCAGCCCGCAGTCACCCATGGGGCCGCCCACGACGAACCGTCCGGTGGGATTGATAAAATAGCGGGTGTCACCGTC
>NZ_JBFELV010000602.1:0-2169 GCF_041551955.1 Desulfosarcina sp. | reverse complement strand
CTGATCCGGCCTGAAGCGGCCGGGTTCGGTTGCGTCTATTTCGCCGCCCAGATGCTGGCCACCCGCAATGAAGTCCTCTCGGGAAAAATCTGCCTGGTCTCCGGATCCGGCAATGTGGCTCAAGCCACCGCCCGGAAATTGATCGAGATGGGGGCCAGGGTGGTCACCCTGTCCGATTCATCGGGTCATATCTACGATGAGGAGGGAATTGATGCGGACAAACTGGCATTCGTCAGCCGCCTGAAAAACATCCGGCGGGGCAGACTCAGCGAATATGTCGATCAATATGCCCAGGCCGTCTATACACCGGCGGCCGCTGATCAGGAATCCAATCCGCTGTGGCGGCACCGCGCCCAGTGTGTCTTTCCCTGCGCAACCCAGAATGAAATCGGCAAACAGGACGCCTACCACCTGATCAACAACAACGTCAAACTGGTGTGCGAAGGCGCCAGCATGCCCTGCACCGCCGACGCCCGGGATATTTTCATGGACAAGGGGATCCTCTACGCGCCCAGTAAAGCGGCCAATGCCGGTGGTGTGGCCGTCTCCGGCCTGGAATTGACCCAGAACAGCATCCGCTTGACCTGGCTGGGTGAAGAAGTGGACAACCGGCTGAAGATCATCATGAAGGGCATACACGACACCTGTCTGGCCGCCGCCGACGCACACGGCAGTCCCGGCAACTATCTCATGGGCGCCAACATCGCCGGTTTCATCAAGGTGGCCGACACCATGCTGGACCAGGGGATCATATAGCCGACGCCACCGTCTTCTCCTCATTCAGCAACAGCGGCATCCGCTTTGTTGTCAGCCCTTGAAGGCAAGGGTGCCGATGATTATGTTGGCAGTTCACCGGCAGGTGCGATTAGGCTTGCCAGGCTGTCCTGAAAACAGAAGCACCCGATCCTGCGCCAACCATTCGGCGAGCGCCGGTCAGGTATTGTTTGCGAATAACCATTTGATAAGGTGGAAGGAGAGTTCCATGATCAGTGATAAAATGACCCAGGCATTGAATGAACAGGTCAACCGGGAGATGTATTCAGCCTACCTTTATATGGCCATGTCGGCCCACTGCAACCAGGAGGGGCTCAAGGGCTTCGCCAACTGGTTCATGGTGCAGTACCACGAAGAGATGCTCCATGCCATGAAGTTCTACGAGTATATCCAGCGGCAGGGAGCCCGGGTAAAACTCGCCGCCATCAAGGAGCCGCCCGCTGCCTTCGAGTCACCGCTGGACATGTTCACCAAGACCCTGGCCCACGAGCAGTACATTACCCAGTCCATCAACGATCTCATGGAGCTGGCCATTGCCGAAAAAGATCATGCGTCCCAGATTTTTCTGGAATGGTATGTAACCGAGCAGGTGGAGGAAGAGGAAAACGACAACGACATCATCGCCCAGCTCAAATTCATCAAAGACAACCCCCAGGGATTGATGATGCTGGACAGGGAACTGGCCGGCAGGGCTGCCAACGTGCCCACGGATTTCAGCAAAGGCATCGAATCGGCCATGGCCGCGTCCGGCGCGTAATCCGGTTGCTGAAAAACCGCTTTGGGCGTGCCGCCCATTCCGAATTGGAGGCGGAGATCAACTCTGCAACAGGCTCGACCATTTCGTTTTATTTAAAATCATGTGAAATACCGCCTTTTGAGATTGTCCTTTTTCTTCGAAGGCGGTATTTTTTGTGCCCATGAAAACCATGCTCAAACCCATGCTGCTGACCGCCGCCACCCTGGCGGCCGCGGTGTGCATCGTTTTCTGCTTCACCCTCTTCTGGGTAAAATCCAACCATGGTCTTCAATGGGTGCAGTCCCGGATCAACGCGGAAATCCCGGGAAGGATAACCATTGAAACCCACCGGCTGTCCCTTCTAGGACCGGGCCTTGACCTTTACGGGATCGCGCTTCATGACCCCAAGGGGCTCACCCTGGCCGGCCTATCCCATCTTTCCGTGGAACTTGACTGGCGGGCCCTGTGGCGACGGGAAATCAGAATAAACCGTGTCCTGCTGCAGGATCCCTGGACAGACCTCGCCGTCGATGAGGCCGCGGGCATTAACCTGATAGCCGCCCTGGTGCCGCCTGCCCGGGAAAAGGAGACGGAAGCGCCGACGCCCGATGGCCCCGGACTGCCCTTCAATATCGTATGTGAATCGATTCAACTGACCG
>NZ_JBFELV010000601.1:0-2190 GCF_041551955.1 Desulfosarcina sp. | reverse complement strand
TTGCGCCGGACGGTAGGCGCTTTTAAAAGCATGGGCGGCTTCGAAAAAGTGATTCTCGGATATCCGCTGATGGCCACGCAGGAAGACATGCAGCGCACCGTGGATGCGATCTTGGCAACAATCCCGAAAAACCGGAAAAAAAATGAAGCGGTGGTTCTCATGGGGCACGGAACCCACCATCCCTCAAATGCCTTTTACGCGGCCTTGATGTTCCAACTCCAGCTCAAGGACCCCAACATTTTCGTCGGCACCGTGGAAGGCTATCCCAAAGCCGATCTGATCAAAGCGCTGATGAGCGAGAAAAAAATAAAGAAAGCCTATTTAATCCCGTTTATGTCCGTTGCCGGCGACCATGCCAAGAACGACATGGCCGGTGACGAAGAGGATTCCTGGAAATCCATCTTCACCCAAGCAGGCATCGAATGTGTTCCAATACTCAAAGGGACGGCCGAATTCGACCCATTTGTGGATATCTGGGTGGATCATGTGGCAGGCCCATTGGGGCACTTTTAGGGTTCTGGGTCAAGCCTTGATTGTATTGGCTGTGATGGGTTCACCAATAAATGGATTAGGAGATTTATAGACCAATGAAAAAGCTCGTATTGTTCGCATGTTGTTTGGTTTTGTTCGCGCTTCCCCTATCTGCCCAGGAGACAGCATCCGGCGATGAAAAATCGACCCAGAAAGCCGGCGGCGTCAAGAGCCTGGCTGAACGGATCCAGCGATTGGAAGAGGCGATCGGCAGAGACACGGAGAGCGACAAGTGGTATGACCGCATCCAGATCTCCGGACTGATCGAGGTCGAAGCCGGTTACCGGAAGTTTGAGGAAAAAAATGATCCGGCAGCAGACACCAAAGAAAGCGACGTGGATCTGGCCACGGTCGAGCTGGTTGCGGATGCCAAGATCGCCAAGCACGTAGACGGCCACGTCATGTTCAAGTACGAGGAAGATGAGGTGTTCGTGGACGAGGGGTTCATCGCCCTGGTCGGAACAAAATCCTTTCCGGCTTACCTGATCGCCGGACGTCAGTATCTTCCTTTCGGCTATTATGACAGCCATTTCGTAACCGATCCCAACACCCTGGTCCTGGGTGAGACCAACCAAGGCGCCGCTGTGGCCGGCTACCGCATCGGCGGCGAAAGGGTCGATCTGTCCGTGGGCGCATTCAAGGGCGAGATCGACAAGGCCGGCGACGACGATGCCATCGACAGCTTCGTGGCCGCCATCACCGCCCACCCCCTGGACTTTCTCATGGCCGGCGTCTCCTACACCTCCAACCTGGCCTCATCCGATTCTCTGTCCGCCGTCATCGAGGAAAACGGCACCACCGAATTAACGGACCGGGTCGGTGGCTGGTCGGCTTTCCTCACCATCGAATACCTCGATCGGTTCAAATTGATTGGCGAATACGTAGGCGCCCTGGACGACTTCGAAGCCGGTGAGCTCTATTCCCCGGCAACGTTGGATAAAAAGCGCAGCCCAACCGCCTTCAATGTAGAATTGGGTGCCATGATCATCGAGGACCTGGGACTGGCGCTGCGTTATGGTGGATCGGATGACGGTGCCGGCGTGCTGCCCGAAAAACAATACGGCGCCGTGCTGAACTGGGGCATCGGGTCCTGCAACCTGGCATTCGAATACCTACACGACGAGTTCGAAGACACGGGACTGGATGTGGAACAGGAGGCCGATACGCTTACCGCTCAACTTGCCGTGGCCTTCTAATTTATTACCATCCTGTAATCTTGGGGTCATCTTTCTGTAAGGTTAAGGGGTTATTGTTCAACCAAGAGACGGGAAATCTGCTGGCCTCGCCATGTGGCCAGAGAGCCCTGTCGAATAAATGATCTTTCCTCCTTACCTTCCTTCCTTACCGGGCTGCCTAAATGGCGGCCCGGTGTCTATTAGGGCATTTCCAACACCCATAAAAAAGGCAGCGCCCCGTTAGAGGCGCTGCCGTGTATCGTCATATCGGCGAATTTTGATCGATTGCCAATTTTTCGAAGCGCTGCCGTTTATCGTGCCCGGGGTCAGGCCTGCTGAACGTCTGGTATCAGAGACGTGCAGACATCATTTATATCGAATGGCTTCCTGAAAAGATAGTTCGCTGTTCCATCATCCAGCAGTTTTTTGGCAATTTCAGCATCGCCGCCGGTCATTACGGCAATTTTTGTATGCGACGCGTGGT
>NZ_JBFELV010000600.1:0-2196 GCF_041551955.1 Desulfosarcina sp. | reverse complement strand
TACTATTTGGTAGCCCTCGTTGTGCATCATCGCCATTGACATCCGCAGCTTTGCCGTTAGCGGCGATACCTTCTTTGGGATCGCGCCATAAAGGCGCCAAATCCGCGATGGGTATGGAGCGGATACCCGAGGGATGCAACTTCTTTTTCCTTGAAAAAAATCCAAACATGCCGTGGTTGTCTTTTATGATTCCGTTTGGGGTGGACTTTCCGGCGACGCTTGATTTCGATTCTTCTTGATTGATTTGTAGGTACGGGATTGACGATAGTCGATACCCACCTTGGCACCAATGAATTGCAGGTGATCTTCGAGACTGAAGATGATTTTATAGTACTCATCCATATAACCGGTGAAGTCTTCGATATCTATCGACCGCATCAACTCGTCTCTGAGCCTGCTGATGATAATGTCGCTCTGGCGGGTGATGTCGGCCATCATGTAGGTGTCCGAGGTGTTGGCCATGATGACCCGGGATCGGGGGTGTTTGGCCATTTCAACAAAATAATCTTTTCCCTTTGCCGGTGTGCCGTTGTCACCTTTTTTTGTCTCATTCATCGTATGCTCCTTTTTTCAAGGATAAAATTGCAGGTATTCCCCTGCCAGGGATTGGCGAATCTCTTTGGAAAGAAACAAGCCCCACCGATAGCGGGGGGCCGTGGTCCGAATCCACGATTTGACACCCGGCAGGCGCCGATAGCAGCGGAATTTGTACTTGGGGAATTTGCTCGTCAGCACATATTCCGGAAGCGTCTTGGATCTGCGCGAAAGATGAATTCGGACATTTTCCCCTTCCATTCTGACCCGTTTAATATGGAATAAATGGGTTGCGCCGAGGGTATAGTGTTCCTTTTTTATTCCATCCCTATGGTTCAGTATGCCTGTTCCGCCTTTCAAGCTGATCTTCAAATGGGTTTGGGACATTTCGGTGATCGTTCCGGGCACGATTTTACGCTCAAGGGGTTTCCATTTGAGATACGATGCCAGCGCTTCCTGCTCAGCCATTAGACGTTCTAAAATGGGCCGGGCCAGTTGTTTGATTTTGGGCGGCAATTGCTCCAACGGGATTGAAAGGGGGATATCTTTCGAACCATTGGGCTCAGCATGGCCATTGAACCGCGCGATCCATTTGCGATGGGCAATAGGGTCGAAGAGAACGCAAACGCTATGGGTATCCAGATTAACGATGCAATCCCTTACCTGAAAATACTCGATCACGGCTGTTTCAATGGCTTGATGCGCCGCGCGTTCCTCAATTTCGTTCAGATGGATTGATGGCTGCTGCATATGATCGACAACCTGTCTGTTCCGGGTAATCCGGAAAGGGTTCACCTATCGAGCCAAAACTATCGGTTCATCGTATGCACCACACTCCTCGGCGTATAATTGGCCGCTAATGGCATTCTCGCCGTCGAATTCGCCATTGATACTCAAAAAAACATAGCGCTGTTGACTGTCGTCATAGCCGCTGCACAGAATTTCAATATGGCGGTCAAAGTGAACGGTAGTGCCGGATTGACTCGTAAAGCAGTCGTCGCTTGTATCCCAGGCCGCGGCATAGGTACTTCCCTGACCGCTGATGGTGATGGTATGCGTGACGTCATTGGCTGATCCGATCCAGGTGCCCGCCAACGGGCCGCCTTTTTCCTCAACTGAAGATCCTGAATCCGAAGAGCCCGATGATCCTCCGCAACCGGCCAGGCCAAGCAGACAGCACACAGTCACGACAATCATCAGGTTTCTTAACATTGGTATCAGCACCTTGTTAAAAACTATCAAAATAGACCTTCAAGCGCTCGATATAGCGCATGACATCCATCTTTACCGGTTCGCTTAACGCGGTCAGGGGCTTGCCCGAGCGGTAGCAGGCGATGGCTTCGATCAGCTGGGGCAGAATACCATAGGTTTAGCCGGCAGGTTCAAAGCAGAATGGAAAGGCGTTTTAGGGCACATTACCGCCAAAATAAGCAAAACCATTGTGACCATATGAAGGCTCCTAATCTCCATCGCCATTGCGGTTTTGGTGAAAAATATTGATTTCAAGATCGGAGAAAGCGGGATTGTTAATCAGATCAGACTCGGCTTTCCCTTCCGTGTGTGGCGCGTTAAATTGTTCGATCTTTTCTTTTTGCTTTTTCTTTGGAGGCTTGTATTGATTGGATATCAATCGATAAATACCACCTAAAATAAAGAGTACTC
>NZ_JBFELV010000599.1:0-2197 GCF_041551955.1 Desulfosarcina sp. | reverse complement strand
TGCCCTGGGGGAAGGGCACAAGCTGACGGATCAGGAGCGTGCAGACGTGATTGCCCGCTACCGTGAACTGCTTCCAAAGGGGATGGGACTGGTGGTCGGGGTGCGGGCCAACGCCACGGATCCGGCGATGACCATGGTGCGCCGTGCGCGGGAGCTAGGGGCCGATGCGATCCTGCTCGGCCCCCACACCGTCCAAAAGGATGCACCGCTGCTTGAATACTACCACCAGGTTTCCGATGCCGCACAGATTCCCTGCATTATCCACGACTACCCTGCAGTGACCGGCATTACGATGACGGTGGCACTCATCAGTCGTATTTTCGAGACATCCTCCAACGTCGGTTACATCAAGCTCGAAGACCCGCCCACGGGGATGAAAATGCAGGCCTTGGCCGAACACGCCGGACCCGGGTTGAAGGTTTTCGGCGCGCTGGGAGGCATGTACGCCCTCGAGGAGTTGGAACTGGGAGCCGTGGGGATTATGACCGGATTCGTCTATGCCGAATTGCTGGTTCAATTGTTCGAACGGGTCCAGAAAAATGAATGGAAGCGGGCCGCCGAACACTTCTACGATTTCCTGCCGTTGAATCGCTGGGAATTCCAACCGGGTATCGGCGTGTCCCTCCGCAAACAGGTGCTAAAGCGGTTGGGGGTTTTCTCGACCGCTAAAGTACGGCACCCCGGCCCTGACGCCGACCCAAAGACCGTCGCGCAGTTGTTCCGGATCGTGGAGCATCTGCGTGGAAAAGGGTATCCCCTGGCCTTATGACAGCCTGCCAATGCCGAATGGATTCAATCCCGCGGCTCATTGCCAACGCAATCGGGCAAGACCCGGAGGAAGGTCTTGCCCGAAAAAATGAGTTGAACAGGTTTGGCCCCAAAATATCCAGCCAAAAAAACCACAAAACGATTAGGTTGGAACAAAAATCAGATTACCTTCGCTGTTCTTGTAAAAAGCACATGGTATGCCAATAATTGAAAAAATTATTAAGTCTAATGATACCAATGGGATGCTTGATCATGAGGGATAGGAGAACGACTAAATTAGGCAGCCTTTTTCACATCAGGTGGGAAATGATGGTAACAAGAAAGCCCCTGCAGAGGCATGCTGCAGGGGCTTTCGAAGGTGTGGAATGGAGGTTTATGGCATTTCCACGCTAAGCATTAAGATCCTGTCCATTCCGATTGGTTACATTTATCTTTGTTTTTTTCTGACGGCTGATCCACTCAGCCGCCCCTATTAGATTTAAAAACCTGACTGGTTGACGCGCTATGCAATCTACTCATGTTGATCCCTGCCGGGTTCAGTGCTCTCGACGGCGCCCTCGTCTTCTGGGGTGTCTTCCGCTTGTTGGGCGGTAGCCTCCTCCGCCTGGGCCTCGTCAGCGGCCTGTTTGGCGGCCGCCTGTTCTTCCAGAGCCATGATCGCCGCTTCATGGCCGGCAATTGTCCGGGCGATCACCTCTTCCTGGACCTTGTCCGTGGTCAATTTATCGGCTGCATTGAGAAATCCGATGGCCGCTTTCAGGTCATCGATGGTTCCTCGGCTGGCGGCCACCTCGGCTTTATAGGTGAGAATCAACCGGTCGATATTATCGAGGCGCTGATAGGCCAGCGCACGAAGATCGCTGGTGGACCCGTATTCGAGGGCCGTTTTCAAAGTCGCCTTGATTCCTTCGAAATCCGGTATCCCCGGAACGTCCAGCAGCACATCGGCTTTGTCGATGTAATACTGGAACACGATCGGGTAGACGTCACCGGAGCGGTAGGTCGCTTTCGTCTCTTCAGGGGCAGGTACGCCGGGCAGGGTGATGACCAGTTTTTTGCCGATGGGGGAAAATTTGCCTTTCCAAACCTCCAGTGCGCCCTGGTTTTCTGCCAGATAATATTTGAAGGAGTTGGAGGCGCTCCCGCCGATCACCAGCAAAATGAGAAACGCCAAGCCGGCGGCGAAGATCTTCATGGTATTGTCAACGGGGTCCGATGGTTTCTTGACCGCCGCCTGGGCAGGCGGCGGTTCGTAGGAAACCGATACATCCGATTTCTGGGCGGCGGCGTTCTTGATGGCTTCCGCCTTTTCGGCGGCGGCCTTTTCGGCGGCGGCCTTTTCGGCAGCGGCCTTTTCGGCAGCGGCCTTTTCGGCAGCGGCCTTTTCGGCGGCGGCCTTTTCGGCAGCGGCCTTTTCGGCAGCGGCCTT
>NZ_JBFELV010000598.1:0-2200 GCF_041551955.1 Desulfosarcina sp. | reverse complement strand
CTACGATTTCGAGGAACAGGCAAAGGCGGCGGTTCTGGACACGGCCTCCAGTGCGCTGAACTCCCAGGATATCGTCGATATCGTGGCGAGATACGATCCTCAAAAAGCGTCTTTTTTCAAGGCGCGTATCGGCAGGTTTCAATTCAAATTTATCCTGAACCAATTTCGTAAAAACGCCGATGCCTGCCTTGGCAACAAATTAGAGACCGTGTGCAACCGCCATTTTTATTCACCGTTTGAATTTTTAGGCGGGGTCGCCTTTGACGAGCGCGTCATCGACTCGATTTACGCCAGAAAACTGTATGTAACCAACCACCCGGCCACCGCGACCACCACGGAATTAGTCCAGATTGCCGAGCTGCTCACCAAAGGTCGATCGGCCACCGTTGCATGGCGACAGGCGCTATGAAAACATTCGAACATGAAAATTTTTACCAGATCCTTCAGATTCCCGCCAATGCTCGTTCAGATGAAATCAAGCACGCCTACCGGGATGCTCTGGCCATTTATGAGGCGGAAAGCGTGGCCACCTATTCGCTCTTTTCCGAGGAGCAACGAGAATGTTTGCTGCAAGCGATTGAAAGGGCCTTTGACACCCTGATCAACCGAGAGAAAAGAACCGCCTACAATCAGATGCTCGTCGACACGGGCCAGATGGATGCGGCCGACTTTTGCAGGCATGGCCAAAGAAAGCTGGAGGCTTATGGCGACAACCGGATTCAAACCAGTGAAAAGCGCCTCAGCCAATGGGTCCAAAAGAAGGCCGATGCGCCGGAGATCAGGCAACTCATCGAAGTGATTCTTTCCAAAGCGGAGCTTTCCGGGCATGAGTTGAAGCAGCTTAGAGAAGCATACGGCATCGAGATTCCCGAGATCCATGCCGTTACCAAAATCAGCGGCGATTCCCTGAAAAGGATCGAGGCCAACCAGTTTGATGACCTTCCTGCTGAGATCTATGTCAAACAGTTTTTAAAAGCCTATGCCGATGTCCTTCACCTTGATTCCGGGCATGTGATCGACAGTTATTTAAAATTCATGGCCCAGGCCAAGCCGAACAACGACCACGCGTGACCGCCGGCGTGGCTTCAAGGGGTAACGATGGAAATTACAACCACAATTGTCGGGGCAGGGGTCGTCGGTCTTGCCGTGGCAGCCGAATTGTCCAAAACCCGCAAAGGCGTATTGATCCTGGAGCGACACCCGACTTTTGGCCAGGAAACATCCAGCCGCAACAGCGAGGTGATTCACGCCGGCATCTATTATGCCCGGGATTCCAAAAAGGCCACACTCTGCGTCGAGGGCAACCGGTTATTGTACCGGTTGTGTGAGCAGCACCGAATTCCCCACCGCCGTTGCGGCAAGCTGATCGTGGCCACCGAAAAAGATGAGGAGGCGATTCTGGCGGCGATCCAGGAGCGCGCCCGCGAGAACGGGGTGGAAACCCTTGAGATGTTGAGCGCCAGGCAGATCAAGGTCCTGGAGCCCAATGTGAAGGCCTGTGCCGCCCTCTTTTCTCCCTCCACGGGTATCATCCATTCCCATCGGTTGATGCGCCACTATGCTGCCCGGGCGCTAAAAAACGGCGCCCAGTTCGTTCCGCATACCACGGTTTCAGGGGTGGAAAAGCAATGCGATGCCAGCTACCGGGTCCATGTGGTCTACCCGGACGGTCAGACAGACGCGTTTGCATCACGCTGGATCGTCAACTGCGCCGGCCTCGAATCCGATCGGATCGCCGCTTCTTTAGGGATTGACATCGATGCGTGCGGCTACCGCCTGCACTACTGGAAAGGGGAGTATTTCAGCCTCGAGGTGCCCCAGGGGTTCATTCGCCATCTGGTCTATCCGGTCCCCCAGGCGAACCATGTGGGCTTGGGGGTTCATGCCACCATCGATCTGAGCGACCGGGTGAAACTCGGCCCCAATGCGACCTATCTGCCCGACCGGGCGCTCGACTACACCGTGAATCCGAAGGCCCGCCAGTCGTTTTACGAGGCGGCCTGCCGCTATCTTCCCGGCATCAGTGTCGACCAGTTGCACCCGGAAATGACCGGGATCCGGCCCAAGCTGCAAAAACCCGGAGACCCGGCCAGGGATTTTATCATCGCGGAGGAGTCGTCCAGGGGCTTTCCCGGGGTGGTCAACCTGATCGGTATCGAATCGCCCGGGCTTACCGCCAGTCCCGCCATTGCCCGTCATG
>NZ_JBFELV010000597.1:0-2201 GCF_041551955.1 Desulfosarcina sp. | reverse complement strand
CATATCTTATTATATTATAAATCAATATCGGCTGACCTATACTTCTTAAATCCGCTATTCCATTTTTAACGTCTCTTCTTTTGTTAAACCATTAGAAGAGGGGTGACCTCATGACGGAGAACAGCTTAGACCGAACGTTAAGGGCTATATTCAGCGCTGATGTCAAAGGATACAGCCGCTTGATGGGCAGCGATGAGGAATATACCGTAAAGACCATCACATCCTACCGTGAAACAATCTCCGGCCTAATTTCTAAGCACAAAGGGCGGGTTGTAGATTCACCCGGCGATAATATTCTTGCTGAATTTGCCAGTGCGCTCGATGCAGTGAACAGTGCGATTGAAATTCAAGAAAAATTAAAAGAGAAAAATACACCCCTTCCTGATCACCGAAAGATGGAATTTCGTATTGGTATTAACCTCGGAGATATCATCCATGAAGGTAATAGAATCTATGGTGATGGTGTTAACGTTGCCGCACGAATAGAGGGTTTGGCTGATCCCGGCGGCATCTGCATATCCAGAAACGTTTTCGATCAAGTTAAGAACAAGTTGGCGAATTTGGGATATGAATATTTTGGTGCGCACGATGTAAAGAATATTTCTGAACCTGTTCGGGTCTATAAAATCCTAATGGAACCGGAATATGCGGGTAAGGTGATTGGAGAGGAAACTCCAAAACCTGCATGGCCACGGACCGCAACAGCGGCCTTCGTTGTCCTTGCAATTGTGGCTTGTGCTTTGGCGCTTTGGAACTTTTACCTGCGTCCGACGCCTTCTGTAGAACTCGCTTCTGTGGAGCGGATGGCATTTCCTTTGCCCGGCAAACCTTCCATCGCAGTCTTGCCCTTCACAAACATGAGTGACGACCCCAAGCAGGAATATTTCAGCGATGGCATTACCGACGACGTGATTACCGATCTATCTAAAATCTCCGGCCTGTTCGTGATTGCCCGGAACTCGACCTTCACCTATAAGGGCAAGCCGGTTAAGGTGCAGCAAGTGGCTGAGGATCTTGGGGTCCGCTACGTTCTCGAAGGGAGTGTTCGCAAGGCAGGTGAAACGGTAAGGATAAACGCCCAGCTTATTGATGCAACCACAGGCCATCACCTGTGGGCAGAGCGCTATGATGGCAATCTGGGCGATATTTTTGCGTTACAAGACAGATTCACCCAGAAGATCGTATCAGCACTCGCGGTTAAGTTAACCGGAGACGACCAGTCGTTACTCGATCGCAAGGATACTGCAAGCGTCGCAGCCTACGACGCTTACTTGCAAGGCTGGGAATTTATGCGCCGGGATACCCGTGATGATTTGGTGAAAGCAGTTTCCAGTTTTAAAAAGGCCGTTGAGTTGGATCCTGGTTTCTCTCGTGGCCATACTGCACTATCGCTCGCTTACAAGCACGCCATGACGACGGGTTGGGATGTGGATCTTGGCTGGTTCGACGCAAGTTCGCTGGCACAAAAGCACCTGGAAATTGCCATGAAGAATCCGACACCCCTCGTCCACCGGGAGGCTTCTGGAAAACATCTGTTTAAGCGCCGGTATACGGAGGCAATCACCGAGGCAGAGCGTGCGCTGGCACTTAATCCTAATGATCCCGAGAGCCAATGGGCAATGGGGCGCGCTTTAGTTTTCGCCGGACGATCGGCCGAGGCAATGGACTATATCAAATGGGCGATTCGGCTAAATCCCAACTATCCTGACCGCTATGTGTCATATCTGGGAATTGCGCAGTATTTGCAGGGACAGTACCAAGAGGCCGTGATTTCCTTCGAAAGGGCCCAGAGACTTGGTTCTGATAAAGTTACTCCGTTCGGGTATGTGTGGCTCGGAGCTGCATACGCGCAGACGGGCCGGGACGAAGAGGCTGCAAAAGTCCTGGGATATTACTTCAAAATAAAACATCATTACGGTGGCCTTGGCATAGAAGGTGTCCTCCCGTATTGGCCGTTAAAAGACCCAAAGGACTTGGAGCACTTTGCCGACGGTCTCATTAAGGCAGGGCTGCCAAAACCCTGGAATCCCGTGTATCGACGCAAGTACAAAGAGGCCCTTGTTAAAGCAGAGACGCTTCTCGCAGCCGACCCCGATGATCCGGATAATCGGGTCATGATGGCCGAAATATTGACTTTCACCGGAAGATCGGCTGAAGCCATCGATCTTATCCAAAGGGCTATGAAGCTCAATCCGAAACAT
>NZ_JBFELV010000596.1:0-2201 GCF_041551955.1 Desulfosarcina sp. | reverse complement strand
TCCTCAAAGATAATGCGGGCGATCAACCCGGCGAGCTTTTCCGGATCGTGGCGGATGACGTCTCCCGATGTCTCAAGAAGGTCTTCCAGGATCAGTTGACAATCGGTTTCCGGGAAGCCGACCTCCACAAATTCGGCTTTTTGTCTGCGATAGAGGGCCAGCAGGCGGTCATCGGGCCGTCGGGTGTTGACGATGGCGCCGGCGAGTTTTCGCCCGGTGAAGCCGCCTATCGTAGAAACGAAATCGCAAGCCTGATAGTGGTTCGTCTCCCCGAATTTGGTCATGATGTTGACCACATGATAAATGGGTGCGGACACCGTGCTGAGCTTTTCCCGCAGGCCGGGAACGATGAGGTTGGGAATGATGCTGGTGAACAGGTCGCCCGGCCCCAGGATGATGATGTCGGCATCGGCGATGGCTTCAAGAACCGGTGGATAAACGGTGATGGCGTCACTGTGATGGGGAACCAGGTAGACATCCCGGATCGTTTCGCGCTGGTGGCCCCGGGGCGTGTCGATGGCGCTTTCACCGTAAACCCGGCTGCCGTCGGTCAGTTCCGCCACCAGGGTGGCCCGGTCGATGGTGACCGGCAGGATTTCTCCCTTGGCATCCAGGATTTCGGCCAGCGCCTGCACGCCGGCGGGAAAGCTGCCGGTATAGCGAGAGAGCATGGTCAGGAGCATATTGCCGGCATTGTGCCCCTTGAGGCGCCTGTCTTTGTTGAAGCGTTTTTGAAAGATGACCCGGGCGGTATCCTGGTGGGGAGACAGGGCCAGGATGCACTTGAGGATGTCACCGGGAGGCAGGGTGCCCAATTCGTCACGCAGCCTGCCGGTGCTGCCGCCGCTGTCCATCATTGAAACGACGGCGCTGATGCGGATGCCTTTCAGATTTCTCAAGCCGGACAACAGCGCATACTGGCCGCTGCCGCCGCCGATGGTGACCACATGAACCGTTTTTCCATTCGATTTAGAACGTTTCTCCGTCACGGGTTCCCCCTGCATCCGCATCCTGGTTCGGCGGACTTGTTTTAGCTTTGTAATCCAAAAAGTTGTCCTTGAATCCATCCTGGCGGGTGATGCCTCTGGCAATGATCAATCGACGACCGCTTTCGGTTCCGTCCGCCAGAACCCGGGCGTCGTGTGCCGGGCCCCTTCTTGAAAATGAACGGACGTGGGGATAGCGATCGGCCAGGTAACGGGTCAGGGCGTGGTCCTCGATGCGAGCCGGCAGATGCGTGTCCGCGCCCTGGGAACCCGTCGTTGATGCCTGCTGCAAGGTGGCCTTGAATCCTTCGATGATACCGATGGCAAAATCGGTTTTGCGGTATCGATTCAGACCTTTGTTGGCTCGATAGTCCGCCCAGGCCTTGTCGATGTAGCGGCATATGGCCGCGTGGATATAATCGGCGATCCGGACGTTTTTTCGGGTGCCGCTGATCTCCAGTACGCGTCCCATTCTGCCTTTTTCGAGCACCCAGGCCTGGATCCACATGCCCTGGACGAAGTAATAATCCTGGAGCAGATGGGCCAAGTGATAGGACTCCCGAAAGTGCCTGAGGCGGGGCTTTCCTACAAAAATACTCTGATAATCCCGATCGGCGCCTCGTGCGATCAGGTTCACGTTATGGCGATAAATCAGCTCGTGGGCTTTGCGCATGGCAGCCTGGGCTTCGTTGGGGTTGCTGCTTTCGGCCAGGGCCATGAGCTTGTGAATCCTGACCACGATGCGGTCCCGGTCGTTCAATTCCTCCCCCTGGTGGAGGCGCGCGTGAAGGGGACGGTAAGTGCCGGAGGCCGAAGGGTTGGCGCGCAACAGGCGACAGGCCTGACGAAAACAGTCGCCGTGGTCGGGTTCCGATGCGGCCTGCAACCCTTCGTGGGCCACCTGATGTGCCATTTCGTGAAGCAGCACCTCCTTGACGTCATCCCATGCGTGGCTGCTGACCATTTCCCGGCTCAGGGTAATTTCACGCTTTTCCCGGCTCCAGCAGCCCAGCCTGGCCGGCATGTCCCGAATGGAAAAAAGGGGGCGTCTGATGGATCGTCGAAGGGAATCAGGCAACAGCCACAGGGCATTTTCCCATTCGGCCAACAAACCGCGCAGGACCTGGCGTTCGAAAGATGACTGGACGGAGGAAACCCGACCGGCGCCGGACCGGTCGGTGGAAATCGACGGTTGTCCGAAGTTAGCGGGCATGG
>NZ_JBFELV010000595.1:0-2235 GCF_041551955.1 Desulfosarcina sp. | reverse complement strand
TTCAATATATGTTCAAATAAAAGCCAGCGATCAACCGGTTGCCTAAACCAATCGATGCTTCTTTCCGAACGCCAGGCACAGATTGACGAAATGATCCGCCAGCAGGATTTCATCCGCGTGGAAGTCCTCGCCGGTCACTTAAACGTGTCCAACCAGGCGATTCGTCGAGATTTGAACCTGCTGTGTGATCGGGGGATTGCTCGGCGCCTCCACGGTGGTGTTCAGCGGATGAACCTTCCAGGAAATGTGGTCTACTCGTGGCACCAGACATTGAACAGTCATGCCAAGCACGCCATTGCCCGGGAAGTGGCCCGCCATGTGCCCGACGCTGTGTCTCTGGCCTTTAGCATCGGTACCACGCCTGAAATCGTTTCCAAAAAGCTGCTGGATCATCGCTGGAAAATTTTGTCCCTCAGCTGATCGCCTGCAAAGGAGAGGCGCCCCCATGAGTCGCATCGAAATTCGTGAACTGGCCAAACATTGGGATCTGGTCGTTGCCGTTGACCAGGTTTCCTTTACCGTTGCCGAAGGCAGCCTGACGGTGCTGCTGGGTCCGTCCGGCTGCGGCAAGTCCACGATCCTGCGCCTGATTGCCGGCTTGGAAAATGTTTCCTCAGGATCCATCGCCATCGGCGGAAACGACGTGACCCACATGGACCCTGCCAGGCGTGGGGTATCCATGGTATTTCAGTCCTATGCCCTGTTCCCCCATCTCAATGTCCGGGAAAATATCCTTTTCGGGCTGAAAGTGCGGGGAATTTCTCAGTCTGAACGGCGTTCCCGTCTCGATGAATCCGCACGTATGGTCGGCCTCGAAGAGCTGTTGAACCGCAAGCCGGCCCAGCTTTCCGGCGGGCAGCGGCAGCGGGTGGCGCTGGCACGCTCCATCGTGTCGCGGCGGCGGGTCTGTCTCATGGATGAACCGCTGTCCAATCTGGATGCCAAGCTCCGGGCGGAAATGCGTGACGAGATCCGCTCCCTGCAGCAGAAGCTGAGTCTTACCATGGTATATGTCACCCACGATCAGGTGGAGGCCATGACCATGGCCGACCAGGTGGTTCTGCTTAAAAAAGGACGGGTTGAACAGATCGGTCGTCCCCACGAGCTCTACGAGCGACCCCAAACGACCTTTGCCGCCCAGTTCATGGGGTCGCCTCCCATGAACCTGCTGAAACTCGATCTGATCGAAGAGCGATCCGCATTGGCCGCTGCCTGCGGTGGCTCCCTGTCGCCAGATAGGCTTACCGACGGGTATATCGGGGTGCGGCCCGAACATGTTCAGGTGGGGCCAAGCGGCCTGCCGGTGCGCGTTTCCGCGACCGATTATCTGGGAGCGGAAACCGTTCTGCGATTGGCCCATGGCGGGCAAACCCTGTTTGGCAAGATCGATGGCCACCGCTGTTATAACCCCGGCGAACAGCTGCATGTCAGTTGGTCTGAAGCGGCGGTTCACCGATTTGGGGCCGATGGCATCCGAATCGAAGACCCACAACGGGTATCATCTTGATTGCGTGGACCTGAAAAATGGCAACCCGGTCCGCCTTCCGGCGGACAACCAAACGAACCCGATTGAAAAGGAGGAGGCGCATTATGTTCAAAGGAATCAAATGGCTATGCATTTTCGTGATGGCGACGGCGTTGTTGATTGCGACCGTTGTCCCTGGTTCGGCTACGGAATTGACCATGTATTATCCGGTAGCCGTTGGCGGACCCCTGACATCGGTCGTTGACGGCATCGTGGACGACTTCATGAAAGAAAACCCGGACATCACGGTTAAGGCCATCTATGCGGGCAATTACAACGATGCACGCATCAAAGCACTGGCCGCCTTGAAGAGCGGTCAGCCGGCCCAGCTGTCCGTGATGTTCTCCATCGACATCTACGAGATGATCGAACAGGACGCCATTGTTGCCTTCGACGACGTGGTGGAGACAGCCGAAGAAAAGGCCTGGCTGGACTCGTTCTATCCGGCACTCATGGAAAACGGGCGTACGGCGGGAAAAACCTGGGGCATTCCTTTTCAGCGCAGCACCATCGTTATGTACTATAACAAAGACGCTTTCCGTGCCGCGGGGCTGGACCCGGATAAGCCGCCGGCAACCTGGGATGAACTGGTGGCGGTGGGAAAAAAACTGACCAAACCCGACGGGTCTCAGTGGGGGGCCATGATTCCATCCACGGGATATCCGTACTGGATGTTCGGTGCACTGACCATGCAGAACGGCCAGGTGCTG
>NZ_JBFELV010000594.1:0-2242 GCF_041551955.1 Desulfosarcina sp. | reverse complement strand
TTACAATGGGAAGACAACCATCTCCGATCTCGACACATTGAAATCACCTTACCATCTGGAAATATCATATATTTCCGATGCAGTGGGATAATCTTCAGCGTACCATGTGAACGGTTACCGGCGCAGAATTTGGTCCGGTGTGATAATTATTGAGAATCGGTGAATATTGCCAAAGCTGATATCTGCATGGTCGTTGGAGGAAGCCGCTCCGTTAAACCATTGGTCTAACGCAAACATTACCTACCTGATTAAATGAATTGAAGCCACTCAGTACTGGGGGGAGTCCAATCCGTACTGATGATCAAGTATATGGCAAGAAGCGCCGTGATTATTCCATGAAAAATAGTGTTAGTAACACTTTGATATGACGCGACTAACCGCTATCGCCTGCTTTTGGAATGTTTGACCGAAATCTCTCAACACATTCGGGTATCTCTTGTTCACATCGTGTAATTGCGACAAGGTGCACCTTGTTCGCCATCTCGTGGAGTGCCTGTAGCATTCGGCCAATTCCGTATGATAGGGTTGAAGGACAATTGAAAATGGTTGCCAAGATTTGTTTGGTCGCTTTGGCTACCTGGTATCTCTGCGTAATATCAAGCATATCGTCGTATTGGAGGTTGAAATGAGTTACTTCGGTGAAATCAACAAGCTCGATTGCCTCGTCGGGACAATCGGAATCTTGCTGTATACGATCGAAGTATTCAATCGACCTTGCCCTGGTGAGGTCCCCGCTAACCTTCGTGAGAATTAGTCTTCGTTCCGGGTCAATAGTGTAAGTGATAGGCATGGTGCTCTCCCATCTAACGACTGATTATCTGGTCGATTTGCCTTTATAACGATGATATTGACGGGAAAATCGGGCAAATCAATTCACCCGCCCATTAGATCATCACATAGAACCAAGTCAACACAATTTTCCATAGGAAAATATCAGGCCCGTTATCCGCAAAGTCGTTGGAGGCATTGGAAAAATCTGCCTTTACTTTTCGCCTGTGAACGCAATTTAAAATTCAACCAATCATCGGTAAAGGCAAACCCGTAGATGTAGCGGTTGGCTTTTTTGATTGTTTATCCACCTAATGGTAAACCGTAATAGCAGCTAACCACAAGGTCGTTTATTTTTTAACGGATCTATGACCCATAAAAAGGCTGACTATTACGAATAGAAGAAAGCCAGCCCGTTGTTTTGAGTACGGCGTTTCTGTTTTCCCGTGGCACCGTTCAGCACCGATTTAAGCATGGTCATTACTGGCATTGGTATCCAGGTGATCTTCCGTCTACCGGCCTTAGTTTCCTTCTCCATGGGAATACGAATGTTCCAGCGGAAACTGATCTCTCGCAGGTTACGGTCGAGGTGCTTTCCACTCATGTAGTGAAAGACACCTTCTTTGACACGCTCAAGCATGGCACCGAAGGATTCGGCAGTATTGACATGAACCGAACCGCGGACGTACTCGCGTTTGCCGTGGATGACGCTCTGATGACCAGCAAACGATTCGGCAATGTTTTTTGTAGCTGTGATGACCATCGCTCATGATCCAGGCATCCTTGTTAACGGTTGCAGCAACCACAGGTTTAAGCGCTGAGATTCTATCACTGGTAACCTTTTGAGCCCTCACGGAGCCTTGTCTTTGGGCAGCGATCAGTACTCCAAATTTACGTGTACCGCGCCCCCGCTTGTTTTGCACACCGGGTTGATAGCGCGGGTGCCGCCGACATAAGTTTCGTCGAGTTCAACGACACCGGAAAGCTTGGCGCTGAGCATAGGTGTCATCATGTGCCGAATGGCGTGACCCATTCGCCATGCGGCCGGCTGCGAGATGCCCAGATACCGTCCCAGGAAAACGGAAGAGACGCCCTTGCTGGAATGGACAATCAAATACATGGCTTGAAGCCATTTCCAAAGGGGCAACTTGGTACTGTGCATCGGTGTCCGGGTCGTGACCGTAAACTGACGTTTGCACTGATCGCATTCGTACAAACCGGGTCGGACATGCGGGCTTTTCAACGCGCATGAATGCTGACAACCGCAGAGTGGGCACTTTCGCCCATCCTGCCAGACAACGGATTCAAAGAACTCACGACATGACTGCTCATTAGGAAAATGTTTTCGTAATTGGTCCAAGTTCATGACGACTGCTCCTTTCAGTTGATTTAGGAACAGTCATATCAGTGACCTATGACAGATCCGGTCACACAAACGCCTTTTTTTAGGTCATAGGCCCGAAAAATTAAAAGG
>NZ_JBFELV010000593.1:0-2246 GCF_041551955.1 Desulfosarcina sp. | reverse complement strand
GACCCAGTCCCGTGTGGGCAAGATGTCGGTCAACGCCATCGGTGTGCATCTCCTTTCGGCATCAACAAACCTGCAGCAAGACGGTCGCTCACGAATCGGGTGGCTGCCTAAGCAGACGTAAGTTCCCGGCGAGCGGCCATATCCACCAAAGTCCGCTCCCTGGCTTTGTCGATGCCGAGCGCTTTTCGTTTCCTGTCGATGTGAGCGATCATTTTGCGGGCATGTTTCACGGGGTCGGCTTCCAGATCCCACATGCCGCCGTATAATTTTTCAAATTCTTCGAAAAGATATTTTTGAAATACGGGTGCGCCGGTGACCGGCAATCCGACCCCAAAAACGGTGTAGACACCTGAAGCCACGAAGTAGTGTCCGATGCTGATCGCCTTTTCACTCATCCACTCCGGGGCGCTTCCCGCCGCAGGCAGATCACTGATGTCGCGGCCTAAACCACCGGCCTTGACGACTTCCGTGGCCGCCAGGAGGATGCGGCTGTTGTCCACGCAGGAACCCAGATGCAGCACGGGGGGGATCCCCACGGTTTCACAGACCTCCCTCAATCCCGGCCCGCAAAATACGGCAGCCGACTCCGGTGTCAATAAGCCTTCCATGGCGCAGGCAATCCCGTTGCAGCCGGTCGTCAGGACGATCACGTCGTTTTTGATCAACTCCTTTACCACCTCGATGTGACCTTCGTTGTGACGGGTCCTGGCATTGTTGCAGCCGACCACACCGGCGATGCCGCGGATGCGACCGTTGATGATGTTGTCGTTCAGGGTGTAGTAGCTTCCGCGGAACGTGCCGCCCAAATGGTACTGAATCGCCTCGACCCCGAATCCGGCGATCTGGATCGCTTTCTGCTTGGGAATCATGACATCGGATCCCCGGTTGGCAAAGTTGTCGATCGCCATTTTGACGATGCGCTCGGCATCTTCCATGGCATGGTGCTCGTCGAATTCGATGTGGATCACGTTCTCCTGTTCCATGCGGGCAATCGGATGGGTCGTGATCAGTTTGGTGTGAAAACAGTTGGCCACATTGGCGACATTCTGGAAGATGCATTGGATGTCGACCACCATGGCGTCACAGGCGCCGGTAATGATGGCCAGTTCCTGCTGGAGAAAGGTCCCGCATTGAGGCACCCCGTGGCGCTGAAGCACCTCATTGGCCGTGCAGCAGATCCCCGACAGCTGAATCCCCTTGGCGCCTTTTGACAATGCATACGCGTGCATTTCGGGCTTTTGGGCCACCGCTACGATCATTTCCGACAAAATGGGCTCGTGGCCGTGTATCACCAGGTTGACGTGATCCGCTTTCATCACGCCCAGGTTGGCCTCCGACTGGAGCGGATAGGGGGTTCCGAAAAGGACATCCTGCAGGTCGGTTGCCAGCATGGAACCGCCCCAGCCATCGGCAATGGCCGCCCGGGTACCCTGTTTCATCAGGTTTTTGTAGTCCTGATCCACGCCGATATGGGTGCGGTGCATGATTTCGACGATCTCCCGGTCGATGTTTCTGGGCAGTACGCCGTTCTTCTTCCATTTCTCATAGAGCATCGTGGGCGCGCGCTTCAGATATCGCAGTTCGCCTTCGCTTTTGCCCCATTCGCCAAGGGCTTTTTCGGCCACTTCCAGGGCGATCTCATCCGGATTGCGATCGGTGGTCTCGCCATCCACCGATACCGTCGTGGCGACATCGAAGTAAGGCGCGATCGCCATCAGTTTGTTGTAGTCTTTAATCCGGTAGTCCGCCGATTCGTTGCGGGCGACACTCAGGAACACTTCGGCCACACCGCGGCCGTGGTCCGAATGGGCCGCGGCGCCACCGGCGATCATGCGGATAAAGTTGCGGGCGGCAATGGTGTTGGCGGACGCTCCGCACAGGCCTTTTCGATCATCCTCACCCTCGATCCCGCTTTTGGGCAAGGGCAGGCGGCAAGGACCCATGCCGCAATTTTTACAGCAGGTGCCCTGGGTGCCGATATTGCACTGCTTCATGTTTTCCGCCCTGTCGAACACCGTATCGATTCCCAGCTCCTGCGCCCGCCTGAGCATGGTCTGGGTCGCCTCATCGATGGAGGCTCGGATCGGATCCGCCACTTTCAAGCGCTTGGCAGAGGACGCTGTCGTTTTGGTTTCCGGATGGATGCCTTCGCCTGTTGCGGGAGTTTTCATTGTCGTCTCCTTTACGGTTGTATTGCGATCTTTAACCGTGTCTTCGCAAAGCCTATGCCAGCCTGGATCGTGGAT
>NZ_JBFELV010000592.1:0-2253 GCF_041551955.1 Desulfosarcina sp. | reverse complement strand
ATTGGCGCCAATGTCGTCAATAAGAGTCAGGCCAAAGAGATCGCCCAATTCATTCGATCCACCATCGACCGCATGGACCTTCGGCACATTTCTTCTCCAATGGTGGATGAGATGGTCAAGGCCAAGCTGGCCGAATACGGCCTGAATGCCCAAGGGCCGGTGAGATTGACCCGGGACATGTTCATCAGAAACGGCATCGACCTTTCCGCCAACGCCAAAACCGTCCTGGAACGGCGCTATCTGAAGAAGGATACGGATGGCAGGATTCAGGAGACCCCGGCCCAGATGTTTCACCGGGTGTCCCGGCATATCGCCCAGGCGGAGAAAATGTACGACGAGAACGCAGACATCCAGAAGATCACCGAGCAGTTCTATGCCCTCATGACCGATTTCAAGTTTCTGCCCAACTCGCCCACCCTGATGAATGCCGGCAGGCGCCTGGGGCAGCTGGCGGCCTGTTTTGTGCTGCCCATCGAGGACAGCATGGAGGGCATATTCGATTCGCTGAAAAATGCGGCTGTAATCCATAAATCGGGCGGCGGCACCGGCTTTTCGTTCTCCCGGCTGCGGCCCAAGAACTCCATGGTCGGCACCACCGGCGGCATTGCCTCCGGTCCCATTTCCTTCATGAAAATCTTCAACACGGCCACCGAACAGGTCAAGCAGGGCGGGACCCGCCGTGGCGCCAACATGGCCATCCTGCGCGTGGATCACCCGGACATCATCGAATTCATCCACTGCAAGTCCACCAATACCGAGTTGAACAATTTCAACATCTCGGTGGGCATCACCGAAGCCTTCATGGAGGCGGTCAAAGCCGATGACGATTACGATCTGGTGGATCCCCGGGGGCGCCAGACGGTGGGAACACTCAATGCCCGGGAGGTCTATTCGGCGCTAATCCAACAAGCCTGGAAAAACGGTGATCCGGGGATCGTATTCCTCGACCGCATTAACCGGGACAACCCCACGCCGGCATTGGGCGAGATCGAGAGCACCAACCCCTGCGGCGAGCAGCCCTTGCTGCCCATGGAAGCCTGTAACTTAGGGTCCATCAACCTATCCAAGTTCGTGGTCGACGATCAGGGTGAGGCGAAGGTCGATTTTGATGCCCTGAAAGAGACCGTGTGGACATCGGTTCGCTTTTTGGACAACACCATCGACATGTCCCGCTATCCCCTGCCGGCCATCGACGCGATGGTCAAAGGCAACCGCAAGATCGGTCTGGGAATCATGGGTTTTGCCGATCTGCTTTTCCAGCTGGCCATTCCCTACAACAGCGAGAAGGCCCTGGACGTGGCGGAGGAAATCATGGGTTTTATCCAGACCGAATCCCACCGGGCCTCTCTGGCCCTGGCCGAGCAGCGCGGGGTGTTTCCCAATTATGAACAGAGCCGTTACCACGGTGACAGCCTGTCGGCCTATCGCAATGCCACCACCACCACCATCGCGCCTACCGGAACCCTGAGCATTATCAGCAACTGCTCGTCCGGCATCGAGCCGCTTTTTGCATTGAGTTTCGTACGTACGGTCATGGACAACGACAGACTCACGGAGGTCAATCCCCACTTCGAGGCTGCGGCGCGACGGCAAGGATTTTACTCCGAGGCGCTCATGGAGGCTGTTGCCGGAGCCGGAACCATCGCCCACATGGACGAGATCCCGGAGAGGGTGAAGCAGATTTTCGTCACCGCCCACGACATTTCACCGGAATGGCATCTGCGCATGCAGGCGGCCTTTCAAAAACACACGGACAACGCCGTATCCAAGACGGTCAACCTGGCCCGGGACGCCACGGTGGCGGATGTGCAGAAGATTTACGACCTGGCCTGGGAGCTGGGCTGTAAGGGCGTCACCATCTACCGGGACGGCAGCAAGGAGAACCAGGTGCTCTCCTTTTCGACCGACAAAAAGGAGGCGGATGGCTTCATGACCGCCGTCCGCAAGCGGCCCGATACCCTGAATGGATTTACCACCCGGGTAAAGACCGGACTGGGGCAACTCTACGTGACGGTGACCGATTACCACGGCCAACCTTTCGAGGTCTTTGCCACCATCGGTAAATCGGGCCGGTCCACCACGGCCAAGACCGAGGCCATCGGACGGCTGGTCTCCCTGGCCTTTCGATCGGGCGTTACCGTGGACAAGGTGGTGGACCAGCTCAAGGGAATCGGCGGCGAGCACCCCGTTTTTCAAAATGGGGGCCTGGTGCTCTCCATTCCCGATGCGATCGCGCGGGTATTGGAACAGCAT
>NZ_JBFELV010000591.1:0-2282 GCF_041551955.1 Desulfosarcina sp. | reverse complement strand
TGCCGATCGTCCGCTAAAAACGATGGCATCGTAGCCCGTGCGTTTAAATTCGGTGGGAAACTGGCCCCCGGAATTGGAGCAGGTGATGGCCCCGGTCAGCGGCGACTTGGTCATCACCATGTAGCGTGCACCGGTAGGAGCGCCGGTGCCGGTTAGCGGCCCGGTGGCCATGATCAACATGTTTTCTGCAGAAAACGGATCACACAGCGGATCGACCGATTGGTTTAAATAGTGAATGCCCAATCCCCGACCACCGATATAGTCTTTGGCCACCTGTGGATCCAGTGGATCAGATTTAAATGTACCTTGGCTAAGGTTTACCCATAGGACCTTTCCTTGCCATCCGGCCATGACGCCCTCCTTGATTTAAAATACGATTTAGCGATGTGGGTTGTTGTTGTGCCCGCCTGCTTACGTGCTCGTTACGTCAACAAACTGTGGGCAAAGTTGACCAGGGTTACTGCATCGAACACCGGCACGCCGGTCGCTCGCCGAACCTTGTCGGCATAAGGCGGCATATTGGTGCACTCCAATACAATCGCCCCGACATCTGGATGCGTTCGCATGAGTCGATTGGCGGCGGTTAGCATCTCGCGCTGGCATATGCGTTCATCGAGGGTTGCCTTTCCGCCAATAAAAACGGCGCTGAACTCTTTCGCATCTTCCATACCGACGATGGCCAGCGGATAGTTCTGAATGCCCACACCGGCCAAATGCGCGTCGGTCAGCGATTTTTTATTGGCCGTGATGATGCCTATCTTCTGACCGCTGCGGATCACCGAATTCGCCATATGCACTTGCAACAGGCTGGAAGTAAAAACAGGCACCGGCAATGCGGTGACCAATTGTCGATGAAACAGCGCCAGAAATCCGCAACTGGTGGCTACCGCTTTTACCCCCTTTTCGACCAATGATAGACCGGAATCGATGAAGCCGTCAATCAATCCGGCATCCGCCTCGATAACTACCCTTTGAGGAGACGCCCCGTTGACCGTCTGATACAGGACAGGGAAAGGAAAGGTCTGCGGATTGCCAATATCGCCGCGTATTCTCGGGAACGTGGTCTCCAGCATGAGGATACCGACCACCGGCTTTTTTGGGCTGCGGTGGGAGTGGCTGCTCATATCGTCAAACCCCTTCCTGGCTCAAGCGTGGCGACGGCCTTCATGGTTCTCACAACTGCTCATTGGGATTTGGGCCAGGGCACCCAGAGAAACCGTTTTTACCGGAGAACGGGCCGAGGTATATCCAACGGACGCTGGTGGTCGCTGGGTAAATGCACTGATAATATCGAACAGGATCGGTCCGCACGTGCGTCCCTGGCAACTCCCCATCCCGCATCGAGTGGCCTTCTTGATGCCGTTCATGGTGGAAAAACCATTGTCAAGCTGCCGGCGGACTTCACCCACGGTGATCTCTTCACAACGGCAGATCACCGTCTCATCGGGGATACCCGCATAGCAGTCCGGCGCCAGCCAGCACAGCTGATTGATAAAACCACCGTATCGGACCTGTCGATCGCGCTGGCGCAGCAACGGCCGGATCTGGTTTTCCAGGTCCTGCCGACTCACCCGTGCCTGCCTGTAAAGAATGTCCCAGGCGGCGATCTGCCCCTCGATGAACGATTTTCCGGCACCGGCGATGCCGGTGGTCTCTCCCGCGGCATAAATGCCGGCAACCGTGGTCGCCATGGATGCATCCACATTGACGTACCAGCCGCCCCTATCGACAGCATAGGACACAGAACATCCCGCCTGCTGAGGCAGTTCGATATTGGGTGAAAAACCATACCCAACGGCCAGGGTGTTTGTCGGGTAGATCCGTTCGGTTCCTTGAATGATGCAACCCTTAGTGTCGACACGCGCGGCAACGACGGCTTCCAGCTCCTGTCGGCCCCGGGCTTCGACAATGCGGACCCCCTGCTTCATGGGTACCCTGGCAGCGGCCAGCCGCATCAGGTAAACGGCGCCCTCGAGAAGTTTGGGCCAGATGGCCGGCCCCGCAGTGACGGCATTGAGCTTGTCGTCGGCTTTGCTCTGGTCCAGGACAGCCTGAACCTTCCCTCCGTTGGCTATAATTTCCGCCGCCAACGCGAGCATCAGGGGGCTGCAACCGCCGATCAATGTCTTTCGCCCCGGAAGGATACCGGAGCTTTTGATCAGGATCTGGGCCGCACCGGTAGCCATGACACCCGGCAGCGTCCAACCCTTGAAGGGCAGATGCCTTTCACGCGCACCGGTAGCCAGAATCATTGCATCCGCGCAATACTCCGCTGCATATCC
>NZ_JBFELV010000590.1:0-2294 GCF_041551955.1 Desulfosarcina sp. | reverse complement strand
GTGCTCTCTTGTACGTGGCGAACCGGCGGGCAAAACCGAGTGTCAGCACCGAGGGATCGAGGAAGGCGCCTCCGGCAAGCATCACGGATGAACTGCCCCCGCCATCGGCCCAACGCAGGCGGGTGCGCTCCCGGATCGCATCGATCAGTTTTACCTTGAGCCAGTGGTGCGTTTGCCACAACTCGGTGTCGGGGACTTTGTCGAGGCGCTGCCAGACGGTCGGAGCGTCATGCTTATCGAGCCAGCCGGTTCCGAGGTACTTGTCCAGCAGCAGCTTTATTTTCGGTTCGATCCAGGTGGGCACGTGGACGCCGTTGGTGACGTAATCGATGGGAACCCGATCTTCCGGCAGGTCGGGCCACAGGCATCGCCACATCTTCCGGGAGACTTCGGCGTGCCGTTTGCTCACCGCGTTCCGACAGCCGGATAACCTCAGCGCAAAAGCAGTCATATTGAATCCGGCTTCCGGTTTTTCCGGATGGGTGCCCAATTTTAAAAACGCGTCGCGATCGAGACCCAGGTCAGGCCAGTAGGAATGAAAATACTTTTCGATCAACTGAAAGGGAAAAACATCGTGACCCGCGGGAACAGGCGTGTGTGTCGTGAAGATCGTGGCCTTGATATTTTTTTCGCTGGCCGCGGCAAAATCGCTGCCCGTGGATACCCCTGCCCGGATACGTTCCAGCAGGGCGAAGGCCGCATGCCCTTCGTTCAGGTGCAAGAGGTAATGATCGATGCCTAACGCCTTAAGCACCGCGGCGCCACCTAATCCCAAAACGATCTCCTGGCGCAGGCGTTGCTCAGAATCACCGACGTAAAGCCGGGCGGTGATGGCTCGGTTCCAGGGATCGTTGATTTCGATATCCGTGTCCATCACATAGAGGGAAACACGCCCGACGGCGACCTTCCACACCGCGACATGGATGGGCGGATCGGTGAGCGGCACCTTGACGACGCGTTGGCGTCCATCCTTGTCCAGCACCTTCGAAATAGGAGCGGCTTCGCGGTTGATGGACTCGACGATATTCTCCTGCCAACCGTCATCCCGGATCTGTTGCCGGAAATAGCCTTCCGGGTACATGAACCCCACAGCCACCAGCGGCACACATAAATCACTGCATTCTTTTAGGTAATCTCCCGCCAGGAAGCCCAGCCCGCCGGCATAAAAGGGTAAGGAGCGATGCAGGCCGTATTCGGCGGAAAAGTAGGCCACGGCATACTTGTGGTCCGGTGAAAACGGCGCCAGCAGATGGCAATCTTTGTGCTTCATATATTTTTGAAACACATCCATGACATCATCGTACCTGCCAATATAGTCGGCATCGGCGCCGGCCTTTTCCAGAATTTCGCGGGGAAGCTCTCTGAGCATCTTGTCCGGGTTGTGGCCGCTCTCCTTCCAGGCCTGCCGGTCGAGGGTCTTGAAGAGCATGCGTGCACCCGGGTTCCAGCTCCACCAGAGGTTTTCCGCCAGCTTCTCCAAACCGGCAAGGTGTTCCGGCAAATGAGGAAACAGGGGTTTTGCGGTATGGTTGTTTTTCATCAGCTATATCCTCCCAGGCTTTGGCGGCGCCATCGCCGGTTTTGATGTCCAGCGGTTATGATTCCAGGTCCTTGTTCATCACACCTGTTGCA
Source organism: Desulfosarcina sp. (assembly GCF_041551955.1). Lineage (GTDB taxonomy): Bacteria > Desulfobacterota > Desulfobacteria > Desulfobacterales > Desulfosarcinaceae > Desulfosarcina. The sequence goes on along the minus strand of NZ_JBFELV010000590.1, from coordinate 662 downwards.
GAGAAAAACCACTGATGGCATCAACTACCGGCTTCAATAAATCGTAAGGGTCCTGACCGTCCGTCAGACCACCAAGGTAATAGACCCACCCGCCGGTTTTGGCCGCAATCCGTTCAATGCCGTTTCTACCGAGTTCGTCCCAGTCGTAGGCGACAATATAGTGCTCGATGTCAAGGCCCTTGAGAATGGCCGCCGCTTCGGGGGTGAGATAAGAACCCAATGTGGAGACCACCACTTGCCTGTCCTGGTCGTGGAGCAAATTGTAGAAGGCAAAATAATCAAAGATGCCCTCCACCAGGATGATCGTCCGGTACTGCCGGATATAGTGCCTTGCCTTGTCAATGCCGTATAGCCAGCACCTGGCGGAAAGGGGAACTTCTCTGGTCTGGTGCTTGAGCCAGCGAACGCCCTTATCGCCCGGCCGCCTGCCGACCAATCCGATCGGGCGGGCATCGGCATCATAAATGGGGAACACCATCCGACCGGCGAAAAAATCAGCGTAATTTCTTGAAAACAGGTTTTTGCGTTTGAAATCGATCTGCCGGCAATAGTACCCGTATCCCTTGACGGTTGCATCGTTCAGGAATCTGAATAGTCCGCCATTTGAGAATGCATCGAAGACATCAGCGTCCTTTTCAAAGTGTGGCAAGAAACCGTCAACT
>NZ_JBFELV010000589.1:0-2320 GCF_041551955.1 Desulfosarcina sp. | reverse complement strand
TGGCCTGATAGATAGGTTTGCCAGAATATAAGATAGAAGACGTCGTTACCAAGACGAAGATCACCCTTGAAAGCATCATCTCATATTATCGCCACCCGAAAAACCAAAAAGTCAATATTGAGGATGTGCCATGAAATTATTAAATGTCCTAAAGGATTTTAGCCTAGCAGTTAAAAACAGATTCAATCATAACAATAATGGCAACCAGCATCGGCTATCCGGTTCGGAAAATCCTTTTGATGGGGAAAATTCTAAAGAGACCTTCTTTGGTGGTATGGGGTTGGTCACGGCAACTGAGATTGTCAAGGAACGCATCGACGAGAATATCATTAATGAATACGGCATAGATGAGCTTAAGAATACGGGACGATACTACATAGCCAGAGTGAGTGAAGCTAATGGCAGCATCAGCCATTCACTGCTGGTGGATAAGCAGAATGGTATGGTACGATTCCTTTCCCGGAAACCAACCAAATAGCCAATCCATGACGGCCTCAATTAAAGCTGGACTCCAAAAAATCAATACCTGCTTCAACATCATAATCCGAAACGCCAATAGGATAGCAAATTTCTTCGATAGGCTCTACACCCTGTCCGATCGTGACAGGTCGGGCAGCATTAAAAGTTCTATTGAAGTCTCACATGTCCAACTGTCTAAAAGTCTTCGCAGCCAGATGTGAAGGATTGATTTTTCAACTTTTTTTGAAAAGCTGTTTCGAACTCAAAGACCGTCAGTGGCCGCTTTCCTACATAAGGCGAAACGAATGAGACCTCCGTCAAGGCTTTCATTACTTCTGCAATTTTATGACTGGATCGTTCGATACTTGGGGGGGCAGCTCCTGTTTTTTGTACACGGTTCTCCACCCAATGCAGGATTTCTGCATTATGACTCGACAAATGTTCCGCCAAAATACCGGTGAGCCGTTGCATGGTTTGAACAACTTCTTCAGCCTCTCTTCGTAGAGCTTCTTTTTTATAAGCAAGCGCCAACGCATTTTTTGCTTTTCGCCAGAAAAAATAAACACCCAGGAGACAGGTACCATATGTTATTGCCATCGGCAACATGGCTAACGCCATCACACTACCGAAAAAATCTGATCGCAAATCCATGTGGGAGAAGGAAGGCATAAGGAGGTAATCAATAATCATAACGAACAAATGGACTGCGCTGCCACCAACCACAAAAACTGTAGTCGCGATCAAAAATTGATGAAGCTTGCTGTTTTTAATTGGGTTCTCCATTTTGGATAAGCCTATATCCCGATTAACGTTTGGTGTTGCTTTCTCTATCCGTACCCTCAGAGTAAATCTAAAAACAGACGAGTTAAGATTTTGGGACGCTGCCCTTACGAGACAACTTTTAACAGCAGGCAACCTCGAGAAACTTATTTTAAAAATGGAAAGGCTTAATGGCCATACCTTCAATTACCTGAGCAGTTATGGACAAGCCCATGTGGGAAGAACGATAACGGTTAAATCGTTGGAATTCAAACCCGGCTGACTCAATGGCCCGGGGTGTATTGCGCACCAATTCGCAGCCACATGCAATGTGTTTCCACAAAGAGTTGAAAAATTGTTGTTTTCGAAAGGTTTCAGGACGCTCCGCCAGGACGTGTTCAAAAAAAAGAAAGCGTCCGCCTGGCTTCAAAATCCGGAATATCTCACTTAACGACGCCACTGGGTCGATTACCGAACAAAGGACCAGGAAACTCACGACGGTATCAAATATATCAGAGGGATGGGGAACCGCCTCTGCCTTGCCCTGAAGCACCAGGTAATCCAAAGCACCGCTTCTGCATGCCTTATCCTTGCGCAGTCGTTTTATAAACGTTGTTGACGGTTCTATAGCAACATAACGTTTAACTGCTGGTGGCAAATGGTCAACATTTTGACCGGCACCGGCACCGATTTCCATCAGATGCCCTTCCGCCAAGGCCAACAACCGGTGCCGTTCTCTTTTCAGATTGCTCGTTGCCAATGTTTCCAAGTATGGAAACACCTTTTTTTCATACCACTTTTTTATCACATCTTTCATATCGATTGGTCCCGTAATTATAAATAAAAGCCGTCCGACACGTCAGTTAACAATTCCACGCGTAGCAATTTTTTACGTCCCTACTTTGGATTGGCCAAAGATCTTACCCCTGCTGAATGGGATTGATCACGATATTTACACGCCGATTTCGTGCATGGATAGATAGATGAAATCGGCATTGACTCGCCAAACCCGACCGTCTTGATCTGCTTCGGATCAATTCCAACGTTTACCAACGCATTTTTTTTACGGCCACCGTTCTCCTTTCAGGCAATTTATTTTTAT
>NZ_JBFELV010000588.1:0-2327 GCF_041551955.1 Desulfosarcina sp. | reverse complement strand
GTGGGTGATCCGATCCAGGATGTTGCGGCGGAACAATATGCGGCTGCGATCGTTGGTCTTGGCCGTAAGAAAAATGTTGCGGTCTCTGAAATACATGGAGAAAAGCAACTTGCGCCACAGCGAATTGACGGAAACCCCACCTTGGCCGTCGTAGTGGACGATGGCCTCCTCATCGCCGACCGGGGAACCGATTTCTCCGGCGTCATTGGGGACGATGACGTAGGGCTTGTCCTCGAGCCCGTAATAGATGGATGTCTGGTTGACGGGTAAGCCAAAGTCCGATCGGGGTGGGATATCCTTGATCAGCCAGGTCATGAATTCGTCGCCGGCCTGGGCGGCCGGAATCATTACCACTCCCTGGCCGTGGGTGTACTGCAGGTGGAGGTTGATCCAGTTCTGCGCGGATTCGGGTAACTTGGAAAACTGGATTTCCCTGGCGCCCAGATAGACCTGGCGGTAGTTGCCGTCGATCGTGTAGCGGTCCACGTCGATGGTCGGAAACGAATAATAGGTCCGAATGCCCTGGAGTTCCTCGTAGACGCTGCCCAGCATCTCACGGTCCCAGACGGGAATGTTCTGCAGGCGGCGCACCAGTGCCGGGTCGTCGGCGTCGAAGGAGGGTTTCGTCTGGGTTTTAAAGTCCAGGGTTTGAACGGCGTCGAGTCCATAGGCCGCCAGTGTCGATCGGATGTTGGCATCGATGTAGGGCCGCTCACGGGCGATTTGGTTGGGCGCGACGATATATTTGCGTACCATGTTGTTAACGAAATCAGCGTTTTTCCCCATCACACTGAGTGCAAAGAGCAGGAGGAAAATTAGCGGCAGCTTCCATCCCGCCTTGCGGTTGAAGCCAACGACCAGAGATATGCCGGTGGCTGCCAGGAATACCACGGACAACCAGATCATCGGCAGAACGATGCGCATCTCGACGTAGCCCGGTCCGAAAAAGACAGGCAGATTGACCGTTTCGTATAGCAGGTCGTATCGATCGAGCAGGAATCCCCAGCAGAGGATGGCCACCGTCGCCAAGGCCAGCAGACTGACATGCACGCGTGCCCGGCGCGGCAGCGTTTGCTCCTGAATGGCCAGCAGGCGACTTTCGTACCAGTAGAGAAACATCACGCCCATCAGTAAAATAATGAAGGCCGCGAGCACTTCTTTCTGGATCAAGGCATAAACGGGCAGTGAGAGCAGATAAAAACTGATATCCTTTCCCAACAGAGGATCGACCGCCCCGCTGGCGCTTCCGAAAAGAAACAGCAGAGATTTTTCCCAGTGGGTATACATGGGCGCGGCGATGGGCAATGCCATCAAAAGGGAAAGAGGGATGTACATGCGCCGCAACCCGTTGTGCAGGGTCTTGATCAGGTTCTTCTCATTCTTGTCCGTGGATTTTTCGGCCACCCCGACAACGCGCGATGCGATCCAGAAATTGAGGTAGAAAATTCCAAAGAAAAGCGCGGCAAAAAAGACAAAAACAAAGTAACGGTAGACCAGTCGCATCAGGTAATAAAGGGACATGCTCTGGGATTGAAACCACCAGAAATCAACGACGAAATTTACGAAAACCAGCTTCAGCAAAACAATTGCCAGCAGCAGCCCAACCAGAGCAGCCGCAAAAAGAAGCCCCCTTTTTTTCCAGGATTTCATGAATGCTTAAGCCTTTCGCGAAAACGTCCTGTTTTTCCCCAAACCGTCCCAATACGGTTTAGGGTTGCTTCGGATGGTCACCGGCCAGATCGATGCGAAGCTTCCGCCGAACGATGTAGTAAGCCCCGGCAATCGTGATGATCAATGCCGCAATACCTATGACCACGGTGCTGTCGTATTCTTTAAGGTCCAATATGATCACTTTGCGCGCAATGGCAATAAGGGCAACCTCCAGAACGATCTCCGAGTGAACGACCTTGTCCTGCAGGTAGGCCTTGATGGTTTCCAGCAGTTCGATGCCAATGAGAATCAACAGAAAGAAACCGAAAAGATCCAGTAATTCGTCAATTTCAAGAAAGAAAATCGGAGGGCTGATAATGTCTTTGACCAGGAGATATCCCAGCTCGATCGTGGAAATGAGTATGATGAGGGCCATCATGACAATCAACGCGCGGATGATTGCATGTTCGAAGGGTCTCAGCCATTTCGTCATCATCGTTTCCTTTTGATGCAGTAAATTGGAAATAACTAAGTATTCGATTTCAGCATGTCAAGGCGCAGGAGTAGAGATGGCCCGGCGTGGCGACGGGTGGCATCACGGCATGCAGCGGACCGATCGTGGCCCAGATTCATGCATGTTGCAGCAGCCAGCCGGAGGGAAGCAAACCCTCAGCTGT
>NZ_JBFELV010000587.1:0-2373 GCF_041551955.1 Desulfosarcina sp. | reverse complement strand
TGATCTTCTTGCCGGATGATATCGTCATCAGGCCGTTATCGGTAAGCACGATCATCGATCCGCCTTCCACAACTCCCAATTCACTCTGGTTTTCTGTCACCGTCACAAGCCCTTTTAACGCGCCATCACCGGCGGCTGCATTGAGTTGAATGCGTTGGACGCTGATCGGACCGTCCGGTGTAATGAAAGAAAAAGAACGATTCATGGCCGATGTTTTAAAATAGACGGTTCCTTTTTTGATGAACAAGTTCCTCTGCCGACCGGAGGTATTGATCGAAAATAGGCTTTGGTCCTCACCCACGAGGTACAAATCGTCCAGCTTGACGGCGCACCTCCCGTCAGCGGAGATGATCGACCCTTCGGGCAGCGGTGCCTCCTTGGTGTAGACGCCTACGATTGTATCACCGCGATAAAGGGTTACTTTATTGGTCGGGTAAATCCGGTCCGCGTCGGCCAGAACAGGCACACTCTGGCTGACCATCAAAAATGCCAGTGAGAAGACAAGGATTCTGATTTGGATTCTTTTTTTTCTTAAAAAGATCATGACATGAACCTCCTGTATGTTTATTGAACAACGTTTTAATAGGACTTATCTCTAAAATAAGGTTCAGGGTTCAGGGCAAGGCATGCAACGGTGAAAAAACGGAGCATACATGAAGTATGTGAGTATTTTGATACGTTTCATAACGCCGCCATGGGCACTTAGACTATTTTTGCGATAGGTTCTATACGATTATATTCAGAAAAAGAAGCAGTAATATGAAGATGAAAACCAGGCCGCCTAAATACCAACTTAATATGGTGGGTCTCTCATCTGCAGGGAAAGACCTTGTGGGACGCTCGCGCCAGCGCAACAGATGTTGCCGGCTGATGTCATAGTGATGCCGCAATACCGGGTCATTCAGGGTTCGATAGGCATCGTTCAATTCAACGAATTGCCGGGTGCCGCCATTCAGGTTCGCATTGGCGTCCGGGTGAACCCTGCCCGCTTTTCTGCGAAAGGCTTTTTTGATCTCCTGCGCATCGGCTTGGGATCGAACGCCCAGGAGACGGTAGTAATCGACGGCGGCATCGGAAGATGGCACGATTCCGAGCGCCCTGGCGGCGGGTGTGAGTTTTATCTTAAGACGATTCAGGTTCATGCCGCAGTCACGGCAAAAGCTGACAAGGGCGCCGGCAAATTGCGCGTTGGGTTCAGCCCCCGGAGCGACAATCGAACGGCATAACCGCAGATAATCCGCGTCAGCGGCCATCAGCATGATCAGTGACGGCGTGTCGCTGCACTCACCTACCTGCCGGATAAAGTCGGTGAGCAGTCGCTGTTGGTTACGGGGTTGGTTTGGCTTCGTTTCCAATGCTACCCTAACTCTTTAATAGCGTTTCCTTGTCCTGGGCGCCCAAGCCATAGCTGGAATAGGCCTGATAGGATTTGTAGTATCCCCCGTAGCCGAATTTCCTGTTGAAATCCACTTTGTTGACCACGCAACCCAGGATTTTGCCGTTGACGTTCGTAATCGACCGCTTGAAATGTCCGATGGCTTCACGGCTGGATTCCCCGATGCTGCTGACCAAGACGATGCCGCCGACGCATCTTGACAGGATCAAGGTGTCGGCAAAACCGATGTGCGGCGGGCCGTCCAGGATGATTCGGTCATACCGATCAGCCAGCCTGCCCAGCAGGATTTTAAACCGCTCGGAGGCGAGCAATTCGGCTGGGTTCGGCGGTACCGGTCCGGATGGTATGATTCCCAGGTTTTTTGTCCGGATGTTATACATTTTCAGTTCATCGGTAACCTCGGCCAGAAAACTCGACATGCCGTTGCCGTTGACGCGGTGCTTTAGGTTAAACACTTCATGCAGGCGCGGTTTGCGCAGGTCGGCATCGATGATCACGGTCTTTTCGCCCGCGGCGGCAAAACTCAAGGCCAGATTGACGGCCAGGGTGGTTTTGCCTTCACTGGGCAGGGTGCTGGTAACCAGAAAGCATTTTGAGCGGGCACCGGAACCGGAAAGCTGAACGGAAACACGCGTTGAGCGGATGGCTTCGGAGAAAGGGGACCGTGGATGACGCAGAAAGGCGTTCTCCAGCCCATGCTCGTCGGGTTTGGCTTGTGGAATTGTACCCAGCAGCGGAATTTGAAATCGGTCCGCTATCTCACTCGGATTGGTCACCGTGTCGGTGAAGTACTCGGCCATGAATGCGCATCCGACACCGCCCAGCAGACCCAGGACGATGGACAGCACCAAATTGAGTTTGACGTTGGGCTTGACGGCCAAAAGCGGCAGGTCGGCCCGGTTGACGATCTGAATGTTGCTCGAAGAGACCCCCGCCATGGATTCGATCTCCTTGGCGCGCTGCAGCAGGCTCTGGTA
>NZ_JBFELV010000586.1:0-2409 GCF_041551955.1 Desulfosarcina sp. | reverse complement strand
GGAACGTAAAGTTGTTTTTTAGGCACATGAATCATTATTGATAAGCTCCCATCTCACCAGAAAGCGAAATTGATTACACGCTGTTTTTAGACAGGTCTTAATGCTTGGGTTTGAGCCACATCTCCCAGATCGCCCGAAGGGAGACGTAGGCGAATATCCCGGCAAACAATCCCCCGCCGGGCACATGCAGCCAGAAAAAGGCGGGTGATACAAAGGCTTTCAGCCACATGGCCAGGATATCGACCATCACCCCGATAAAAGGTAGTACTACCAGCCAGGTGCGCAGGGCCAAACCAACATCCAGCCAAATGGTGATGGCTCCCACAAAGATGAAAATCATGCTCATGCCGAAAAGGTGAATGTGAGTCCACTTCAGGGTCCAGACAAATTGTTCCTGCTGGTAGAACGGTTTGACTGTTTTCTTTTCAACGGTTGACAGGTCAGCAAATAAGTCGCCCCGGTCAAGCTTAGATGTGTCCGGGGCGCTGTGATCCATACCTGCATGGCGGTCCCTTGCCTGAGAAGCTGTGTCGTCATTGCCGGCTTGAGAAAAAAAAGTGGGAATGATGTCATGGACGACGATCTGACCCAGTGCCCCCAGCATGCCGATGGCCAGAACCATAATAATACAGGTGACTAGAGCTTTGGCGGGGATGGGCATCAGTGCCAGCGTGATCCTACTGTGGGGGTGGTGGTCGGTGAGAGTTGAGTCCATGTGTGCATCTCCTTATTTGCCCGTGAAATTCGATCCCGAATATTCCCCACGGTGATCGAAATAAAAATAAAGGCTCTCCGGGTCGCCGCCTGTCCGTTTAAACTGAACCACGGTTTCGCGGCTGGTTTCAGCCCCGCGTGCTGATATATGGATTGATACCAGGTCGGTTTCCCAGTCTTCCGGCAGTTTACCGGAGACGATCAGACGATCGTAAAGCTGTGTCGCCTTCTGAACAGCTTGAAATGCGGTGAAGGCTTCTTCGCCATGGGTTTTGCCACCGTGGCTATTAGCGATTTCTGTCCCTGAGACAATTACCCCTAAGGTTATCAATGCAATGGTTATCACGAACCATATATGGCGACGAGTTGTATATGGGATCATTGTACCCTCCGAATTTTAGAGTTAAGATCTTCATGAGCCACATTATCTTCAATATCCGTACCATGTGCAAATACGATAGTCGTGATTACAGTTTAACGATGAATGATTTTGGACATTCTTGTCAGCAGTCCTACCTTCAATCTAAGGTACCAAACAATGCTGCCAGCTGGTCTATGTTCAGCCAGAACGCTTGTAGCGTGCGATGGCAATAAATTAATGATGAACTATTACAAAATGTTGGCAGAATTGGCAGAAAGTGATTGCCAAGAAAGCAATCAAAATGTCTTCACTATTTAAGGCTTTGACCGTACAAGAAACATTGATCTATAAAAAAAAGTACCAGTCGTGCGTTACGCGTACCCTCTTTTTCATGCGCTTGATTCGTACTGGGAAAAATATGCGCAGTTCGTTTGGTTCATGGATCAGGATATCAAGATCCTATTCCTTCTTGATGAAAAGCGCATAGTCCATGACGCTAGAGTGGAAAATTATTCTGTTACTATTTGTACCTTCCTGTAATAATACGGGTTTTGTAAAATCAAAAAACTGAATGTATTCGTAACTTCTATCGATTTTCTTTCCTGTTCAGGGGGGCTCTATCTTTATTTATCTCTCAAGGCCTCGTTCATAACATATTGATTCAGAACTAGCTAACTTGCTGCAAAAACTATGTATTTCAAGTTGTTGAAAAGTTATTGCGCACTTTTGTCTTTGGACCCGGTAAAGTGAGTTGTTTTTACGCACTTTTTTTAAACCTTATTGGGCCAACCTATTTTATTTTAATTATAACAGTAGGATATTCTTTTGGCATGGTAATTGATATCTTCAAACCATGTAAATCGGCGCGTCCCATGAAATGGTACCGCCTATTAATCAACGTCAGGAGATCAGAATGAAATATCCATTTCCCCGAATGCGCGTCAAGGCTGCTATTATGCCATTGCTTTGGATGCCGTGCAGGATTGCCCTTACCCTGATCCTGGGAGTCGCTTTTTATCTAGTCCCAAATGCCAGCGCCAGCGATCCTGACATTCAGCCCACCGGCGATAGCCAGGATTTACCCGAGAGTATCCGCCTTGCCGACCTGATCGAGCATGCTTATGCTCACAACCCGTCGATTCAACAGGCTCGGGAGGCGTGGCGGGAGACCGTGGAACAGTACCGAATCACAACCGGTTATCCGGACCCCCAGCTGATGGTCACCTGGTTTCCAGAGCCCATCGAGACACGCCTGGGCCCCCAAGACTGGAACGCCCAGATTTCCCAGCAGATCCCTTTTCCTGGCAAGCTGTCAAAGGCCGGTGAACTGGTGG
>NZ_JBFELV010000585.1:0-2415 GCF_041551955.1 Desulfosarcina sp. | reverse complement strand
CCGAGGCGGGAATGACCCATGGCACCACCTCCTCCAAAAGGGTCGTACCTTTCTTTTCATTTAGGCACTGGCTTCTCCTTAAATAATCCTTCAAAAGAGTATAGTCACACAGGACAGCGAATTGATCATTGAGTCATATAAGATCAAAGAGTGCTCGGTTGGCTTATGGTTTATGGATGTTGGGAACTATGGCAACTAATGCGTGCTGAACTTGTGGAAGTCATGCTAACAGAACATCGAAATAGTAGCTGTTGAAAGGACGAAATGTTTTTTGCGACCGCCGCACCTCTGCTGAAACTCTTTTTCCAAAAAAAAATAGAAAGGAAGACCCCATGAAAGTATTTCAGATCGAGGATGACTGGTCCATGGAACATCTGAAAATAGCCGGGCGCGACAAGCCGGAAACGGGGCCCGGGGAGGTGCTGCTTCGGATGAAAGCCGCCTCCATCAACTACCGTGATCTCGTGGTACCGCTTAGGGGATACGGGTCCTTTACCGGTACGCTTCCCCTGGTCCCAATTTCAGACGGCGTTGGGGAGGTTATAGAAATCGGTGCTGGCGTCACTCGGGTGACACCCGGTGATAGGGCCTGCCCGATGTTTATGCAGAAATGGATTGCCGGAGAACCTGATCTGAAAAGAATTACGTCTACTTTAGGCGGACCGATGGACGGCGTGATGCAGGAATACATGGTCGTAGGCGAGGAGGGTCTGGCGAAGGCCCCCAAATACCTGACGGACGAGGAAGCTGCGACCCTGCCCTGTGCCGCGCTAACCGCTTGGAGTGCGCTGGTCACGGAAGGTGATGTCAAAGCCGGAGACACGGTGCTGGTACAGGGGACCGGTGGCGTGTCCTTGTTCGCCTTGCAGTTCGCCAAGCTGCTTGGGGCCAAGGTAATCGTCATCTCCAGCAGCGATGATAAACTGAAACAGGCCGCCGCAATAGGTGCCGACGTAGGCATAAACTACACCAACGTTCCGGAGTGGGGCAAGGCAGTGAAAAAACTGACTGGGGGCGAAGGAGTCGATCACATCGTCGAAGTCGGCGGGGAGAAAACATTGCCTCAATCCCTGAGAGTGATTCGGCCTGGGGGGACGATCAGCATGATCGGTGTTCTTTCCGGGGTGAACATGGGAGTGAGTCTGGGATTAATCGTGACCCGAAAGGTTCGCCTTCAGGGAATCACTGTCGGCCATCGGGATTCATTCGAAGCCATGACCCGGGCCATAGCCCAACACCAGGTAAAGCCTGTGGTCGATCGGGTATTTGCCTTTGAAGAACTAAAAGAAGCCATGGAATATCTGCAGCAAGGGAAGCATTTTGGAAAGATCTGCATCCGCTTTTGATCTTGAAGGGGAAATCCTACCTGTGGCCTACTGAATATAGACTTGTCTATCCCATGAAAAACAGCATGGCGAAAATTACATGTGCCTTGCCATCCTCCATAAGTATCAGGGAATACCCCGAATTTACATTTAGCATCTGAATATCATAGGCTTACCTTGGGTACCGCCCCATATCGTTAACCCCTTAACCCAAGGAGGAACGCCATGAAACTATCGCGAACAGCCAAAATCTGGATCAATTACCAGAAAACCCATTCTAAAAAAAAATACGGTGCGATCCTACCGGGCTATCATCGAGCGGTACATCAACGAATTCGGTGATGGACCCGTCGACCAGATTACCCCGGAACACATCCTCACCTTCCTGAACCGCCTCACAGAAGGCAACAATCCCTACACCACGCGGATCCTTTATTCCCAGCGCTTTTCTTTTTTCAATTTCGTCCGCAACAATATCGATCCCGAGCTTAGGAACCCATGCGACAGGCCTATGATCCGCAAGCTGTATCGGGGGAGGGTGCCTTTGCGATGGAAAATCGTCGAGAAGGAAACCATCGACGAAATCATCTTCCGAACCACGAAGGTTCGTAATCGATTGATCCTCGAATTGATGGCCCGAGGCGGTATGCGCATCGGTGAAGTGCTGAAATTAAGACTGGGAGACCTTCAGGACCGAAAACTAATCCTGCGTGAACCTAAAAGCGGCAAGGAATACGAGTTTGTTTTCATCCCTCAAAAAGTGGCTGACCGATTGCGAGAATACGCGCTTCAGGTGTGCAATGCGTCCAGCGATCGGATATTTCCGATTTCCTATGAAGCCGCCAGGGTGATGGTGATCAAATCCGGTAAAATGGTAGGTGTCAAACTCAGACCGCATGATCTACGTCGGCATTCGGCAACTTTTGCATCTCGATCTGGCGTACCTATTGAAATTATATCAAAAGTTATCCTCCGGCACGCAAATCTTTCGACCACACAAAGGTATCTGGGAACCATTCGCGATGTGGAAGCTATTCGTTGGATTGAGAACATTTACCGCGTGTGTCCAGCAAAGGCTGGTATTTTCAGT
>NZ_JBFELV010000584.1:0-2417 GCF_041551955.1 Desulfosarcina sp. | reverse complement strand
ATTACGCCGCTATGGGCACTCAGACTGTTTTTAAGATAGATGATAGGGTTATCGGATCATTCGACGCCCGATCGAAAACCATGATGTTTGAGACCGATCTTTGATCAAGACAGTTGTAAAGCTCTACCAAACCCTTGACACAACTATGGATTCATGCGATCAAGAATATGTTCCCACCATTTGCGACACCACCTAACCGGAGATCCAACCATGGCGCTGACGAAACACGATATCGCGGAACAGGTTCAAGCCAAACTCGGGTTCCCCAAGAATCAATCCGTAGCGATCACTGAATCCATCATAGAGGCCATTAAAGCGACACTGGCGTCTGGTGATGATGTATTGGTAAGTGGGTTCGGCAAGTTTTGCGTGAAGGAAAAACGGGAACGAAAAGGCCGCAACCCGGCTACCAATGAAGATCTGATGCTGCCTGCGCGCAGGGTGGTGACCTTCAAGTGTTCTGGTAAACTACGGGAGAAGGTGAATGGGAAATAATCAACGCCAACACCCCCGCCGTGCGGCTTTCATCATTGCGGAATACACGCTTAAAGAGGGAACTTACCGGGATGTGATCAAGAATATTAGTGCCGACGGCTTATTCGTAAAGACATGGAGAAAGTTTGTCGCCGAAGAATCAATCTCGCTGAAATTTCCATTGTTTAATTTTGACAATATGATTCAGGTCGTCGGAAAAGTCGTTCGCAATGATCATGATGGCTTTGCAGTGACCTTCGATGAACCGATTAATGGCCTGATCTGCAAAGATGGACGACTCCCGGAAATTGTCCATGAGGGTGACAGATCTTCCCGGAACTCCCGATGAGGCTGATTTTACCTGTTGTATTCTGGCGCCCGCGCTGAAAACGCATCATACGGCCGGCAAGTCAGGCCCCCCTTTGGCAGTAGCACACAGCCTATGGTTGAGATAAGTTGAAGTCATTTCAGGCAAATGCTCGGTTTCTTGTAAAATAACTTGCTAAATTTCTTTTCATGGTCGCTGGTACTGCCTCCACACCTTAGTTTCGAAATCAAACCCACTCCGGTTGATCAAAGAAGTGCAGATATCAACCACCGATGAGTCGTACAATACCCCTTTGTTTGATTCTATCTCAGCCAACGCAGCCTTGAGCCCCAATTCAGGTCGGTACGGACGGAATGACGCTATGGATTCAACCACATCCGCTATCGCCAAGATCCGCGCCTCCAACAGAATTTGGTCCCCTTTCAATTGACGCGGATACCCGCTGCCGTCCAGTCGCTCGTGGTGCTGGTAGATGGTCTCCGCTATCGGCCATGGGAATTGAATATCTTTGAGGATCTCATAGGCAGTGCGCGGATGCATTTGGATGATGGCCAGTTCGTGCTCTGAAATGGGTCCAGGCTTATTTAGGATGGCGGACGGAATATTGATTTTTCCCAGATCGTGAATGGCGGCAGCCATGCGCAGCCCTTGGATGCGCTCCCAGGTAAATCCCATTTGAGTGGCGATGGCGCGGCACAATTTGGTCACGCGCCTCTGGTGGCCAGCGGTATATGGATCACGCTTCTCAATGGTGGTGGACATCGCCTGGATGATGGCGCCCATATTTTTTCGCAAACGATCATGACTGCGATTCAATGCCTGTCTCACTCGCCGAAAAGCGCTGGCGTCGGTAAATTTTTCTACGTATCCCCCGATGGAACCGTTTGCATCGGGAAAGGCGGTGATGGTTACGATCCATGGTGCATGCTTACCGTTTTTACAATGAGGCTCATGATCGAAGACCAGTTGTTGACCAGCCGCCGGGAATTGGGTCAACGGACAGTCGGCGCTGAAACAAAGTTCGCTTGAAAATACGTCATGGCATTTTTTCCCGATAAGATTGGCGGACTCAATTCCCGATAAAACGGAAAATGCTCGATTGCAAAACAGAATCTTGAAGTCACGATCCGTAATGATCATTCCGTCGGATACGGCATCTAAAATCCGCTGCCAGTCTAATGGGGATTGGGCCATGTTGGAATTTAATGATTTCTCCATCAGAAATAATTTCCCTCAGATTGACCCGTTTAAGATGCCCTGCACAAGAACCCAACGGTAACATTTTTCATGCTCGACAAAAAGGCGTCTCCTAATTTTTTCCAGGCGCAGACTCCGACAGCCGGGATTCCGAAGAGGGTAGCAGTGTTTTAGGAGAGTATCAATTTCATTACCGGTCAAACCGATTATGAGATTAGTTTAATCATTTCCCACCCTTTTCTCAATATTTGTGTAAAAAAGGTTACATTTCTTGGCTTGAATCCCTCAATATCTCACTTTTCAATTCGCGGCACACCTCTAAAGAACAATAACCACCCTTACGATGAGGAACTCGCCCTAAATATTGTGCCTGGCTTTGGCATTTAGCGTAAGCAGAGTCACTAAAGACGTTATCGGT
>NZ_JBFELV010000583.1:0-2420 GCF_041551955.1 Desulfosarcina sp. | reverse complement strand
TTATCCATTTTTTATTCCGTATCACAGCCAGAATTCAGGGTATCGACGGCCTTTTGATAGGTTGTTGACGATCAATGCAATGATCAGCATCACACCCGCCCCCATGGCAACGGGGATGATCGCATAAAGGTAACCGAGATGATGCACGGAATCTCCTCCGATTACCGCGATCAGAGCGGTGGCGCCTCCCGGCGGGTGCAGCGTTTTGGTATAGTGCATCAGGGCTATGGACACGGATACGGCCATGGCTGCGGCAAGCCACGGCTGTCCCCCCAAATATCGATAAGCGGCCACCCCTACAATGGCCGAGAGCACATGCCCGCCGATCAAATTTCTGGGCTGGGCCAGCGGGCTGCGGATGGCGCCGTAAACCAGCACGGCCGAGGCGCCGAAGGAACCGATGATCATGATCAGTGCGCTTTGATCCAAAAGCCTGAAATGAAGCAGCCCCACAGCGACAATCCCAAGAAAGCTGCCCACCCAGGACCATAGGATTTCGACCAGGCTGACCCGGGGAGGGCTCTGGGTATGCCCTTTCATTTTATTGAAATAGTTCATCTAATCTCCCGTTTATCCAAGCATGCAAAAGGAACTCACAAGGTCCGAGCGGGTGACGATGCCCACAGGCTTCCCATCGTCTGCAACAATCGGGAGGCGGTTGATGTTTTTTTTCATCAGCAATGCCGAGATGTCGCCAATGGTAATATCCGCCGTCGCCGTGACCGCCGGCATGGCCATGATATCGCCGGCGGTCCGGTTGACCATTGGCGTGGCCAGACACCCCTTGTTTTTCAGGCAATGGGCGATCACCTGCATGAAGGCGTCGCTTTTACCGGCGCCCATTTTTCTCAAAAAATCCTTTTCCGAGATCACCCCGATGACTCTCCCGCTTCGATCGACCACCGGGGCTCCCGAGATGCCCTTTTCGGCCAGCAGCGTGGCGGTTGCGATCAGATCCTTGTCTGCGCCAATCACATGGACCGGTGACGTCATCACATCGACTGCTTTGAGCGAGTGCATCATCCTGTCTTGTGCAAGGCCATAGGCCACCCGGTAGACTTCCTTGAAATCGGCCGGAGTGATGTCGATATATCCCTGCATGGCTTTCATGGCTTTCATCACATCGGCATCGGAAATGTCGACGGGGGCACACTCTCGAATAGTCGCTGAATTCATCAGGTGCACTCCTTTGTTTTGTGGGGTTGAATGTTTAGCCCGATATATACATGCTCAGGGAACTTTAATGAATTGACTTGAATCAAGGCAGGATATTATCTTTCCGTGCATGAATACGCATACTCTTGAAGCCTGCCGATCCGTATCACCTGCAATACGGTGGACGAAAAGTGGAGGCAACACCCGAGCCGAGGCGAGCATGAACGCACCGATAAAAAATCAAGCACCTGCAGATAAAAAACCCAACTGCTGGCAAGTGATGATGTGTGGGCGGGAACCCGGCGGCAAACTAGTGTCTGAACTCGGCGTCTGCCCTGCTGCCGCTGACGCCTCATTTGACGGCATCAACAGTGGGGAGTGCGGGGGACGGATCTGTTGGGCGGTCGCCGGTACGCTCTGCGGCGGCTGCACCCAGGGGACATTCCGAGAAAAGCGCCCCTCTTGTCTGGACTGCGATTTTTACTGCATGGTACAGGAGCAGGAAGGCTTGGCGGATCGGCGAACAAAATTCCTGCAATTTCTCCAGGCCGAGGATCGAAGCCCTTTTTTCGAGAAGATGACCTATCTTCACGTCAAGGCCGGCCAGCGGTTTGTGGTCCAGGGGCAGGTGGAAGACACGGCCTACATCATCCAGCGCGGCTCATGCCTGGTTATCGTCGAAAAGGACGGCGACCTGCATCCGGTGGACCATTACGGCGAAGGCGAAATTGTCGGCGGGTTGGGAATCTTGACCGGAGAGCCCCGGCGCGCCCATGTCGAAGCCGAAACGGATATGGACCTTTGGCTGATGACCCGCAGACAATTTGACGAAATCAGCGAAAAAGACCCCGAGCTGTTGAACTTCATCACTGAACTGGTAGCCGATCGCCTGGACAGCCGCAGGCCCACTGCCTACCGGACCATCGGCAAGTATGTGGCCACGGACATCATTGGGCGGGGAGCATTCAGCATCGTCTACAAAGGGCGTCACGAGGTGCTCGGGCTTCCCGTGGTTATCAAAATGATGCGCCATGACCTTGCGCTGGTTCCTGATTTCATAGAGAATTTCAAAAACGAGGCCAAAACCATCGCGGGTTTGAATCACCCCCACATCGTTAAGGTATACGATTTTGACGAACGCTATCGAACCCTGTTCATTATCATGGAACAAGTCACCGGCTACTCCCTGAAGGAGATGATCCAACGGCTCAGACGCCTGCCTCCCATGCTGGCTGCCGATTTCGTTTACCAAATCAGTTCCGCCC
>NZ_JBFELV010000582.1:0-2436 GCF_041551955.1 Desulfosarcina sp. | reverse complement strand
GCGGTCATCACGTTTTCCAGCACGGTCATTTTGGGAAAGGGAACCGGGATCTGAAAGGTGCGCGACAATCGGCGCCGGCACATCTTCTCCGGGGTCTTGCCAGTCGTGTTCTCGCCGAACATGAACACCTGGCCCGAAGTGGGCGGGTTCAAACCGGCAATGGCGTTGACCAACGTGGTCTTGCCTGCCCCGTTGGGTCCGATCAACCCCACAATATCGCCTTCGTTGATGTGCATGGACACCGCGTTGACCGCCGTCAATCCGCCGAACTGCTTGGTTAACTCTTTGGTTTCCAGTACGATCATAAGCGTCTTTTCTTTAAGTCGGAGTCCATTGTAACAGCGGGGCCGGGAGTTGCTCCCGACCCCGCCCTTCAGGGATGCGGATCGATTTATTTGGCCTGGAACTCTTTGACTTTCCAATCATCCGGAAAGACGATGTCGCCCTTGCCATTGGTATATTGAATGACCGGGAAGTAATAGCCGTCCTTGGCCACCACCGGATCCGGAACACTCTCGGGGGTGTAGCGGTATTCGTTCATGATCAGAGCGCCATCGGCTTTACCAAAAGTCAGCTTTCCCGTGTGGACCTCTTCAACAAAGGTCTTGTGGATGGTGACTTTGTCCAGTTTGCCGTATTTCTCTAAAGTTTTGTTGAGGATCTTGATGAACATGTTGGTGCCGTCATAGCACAACCCACCGGCCGAAGGGCTGGGGTTGAAGCCATACTTGGCCTTAATGTCCGCGGCCCACTGCTGGGCTTCCTTGGTGGTCAATTGGGGGATCATGTCCAGCACGCCGTTGGAGGCGGGGCCGGCCATTGTATACCAATCACCCATCCAGCCCAGGCCATCAGCGATGACCACTGAGTTAAGGCCCACTTCACCGACCTGCTTGACAAAGGCCGTCATCGTCGGGGCGGCGGTGGAGGTGCCGGCCAATACAGCGACACCTTCTTTCTTGTATTTACCCAGCAGCGGATAGAAGTCGGTCTGGGTGAGCGGGAAGTAATCTTCGGATACAATCTCCCACCCCTTATCGGCAAAAAAGCCTTTCAAGGCGCCACCGAGGCTGCGGCCCCAGTCGCTGTCCTCGCCATAAATGGCGACGGTCTTGCTCTTGGGTTTCCAGGTACCTGCGGCGATGGCGTTTTCCAGGCACTCGACGTAGCCCAGGGCCATCTTGGCTGGAATCGGCCAGCCTTTACCGCCCCAGTAGCTGTATTTTTCGGGATCGCTGCGCCATTTCTGGTTGACCACCTCGGTGGCTCCGAAACCGAACCAGTGGGGAATTTTATACTGGGCAGCCACATCCATGGCGGCCACGGCAACCGAACTGTGCCAATTCTGCATGGCGCAGTCGATGCCCTTGCGTTCCACTGCTTCGGCATAGGCACTGGCTGCCTTTGCCGGGTCACTCTGGCTGTCGATCCAGACAATCTCGAGTTTGTAGTCACCCACCGTGTAGTTGATCTTGTCTAAAGCCATTTCCACGGAGGCTTTGAATTCGGCACCGTTTTTGGCTGACGGGCCGGTAAAGGGGCCCAAGACGCCGACCTTCAGCACTTTGGCCGCCATGGCAGTGCCGGCAAACAGGGTCAGGGCAAAACAAACCATTACCATACTCACTATCAGCTTCTTTCCTCTCATAGATTCCTCCATTGGGATTTGGGTTTGACCGCTCTTTGATGAAATAGAAATAAGGCCGCTTACGTGCAGTTAAATATTCGAACGCAATAAACATACCGCAACAACTGATTCATATTCATTCAATCAAAAATGATATCTTGAAATCAATTTTTTCCATTGACAACGATTTGTTAACTAATTATTTCGGAAGTGATCAAAATTGCATCTGTTTTCGCTGAAAGCCGCATAAGCAAAATATTTTTCTTATTTGCAAACTATTTTGCGCTTCAAGGTGAAAATTAATTTGCGCTTCGATCCGATAGGCAATGGAAAAACTTGGCGACCGCAGGGGAACAAGAATCATGTCGTCCCATGCCCCTCGATGGAAGCACACGGGAAAATGACGTCCGTCTGAAACCTACCCCTCGAACATGCCGGCCCGAAAGGGCTTGAGGTCGTACATGCAGAAGTTGTCCCGGCCGGCTAGCGCTTCGGCCGCGATGATCGTGGCCATCATGCGGCAGTCCAGCGGGTTCATGATCGCACCGTCAAGGCCCATGGCGATCGCCATGGTCATGAAGGTCCGGTTCATGAACTGCCGCGCCGGCAGCCCGCAGGAGATGGGGTTCGGGGTGGGGGGTTCAGACTCGGTCATCCGACTTCCGTCGTCTGGCCTACGCCACCAACTGCTTGACCAGCTTGACCGCCCCCGGCGCGTCGGCGCTGTAGCCGTCGGCCCCGATCTGGTCGGCAAAGGCCTGGGTCACCGGCGCGCCGCCGATGATCGTGCGCGTGGCCATGCCCGCCTC
>NZ_JBFELV010000581.1:0-2492 GCF_041551955.1 Desulfosarcina sp. | reverse complement strand
TTGCACCGGTAGCTCCGGCGACCGAACCAATTTTACTCTCCAGTTTTCGAATTATTTTCTCATAGTCC
This sequence comes from Desulfosarcina sp., assembly GCF_041551955.1. Classification (GTDB taxonomy): domain Bacteria; phylum Desulfobacterota; class Desulfobacteria; order Desulfobacterales; family Desulfosarcinaceae; genus Desulfosarcina. Next base: position 2,424 of record NZ_JBFELV010000581.1, on the reverse strand, counting down.
CAATAGAGTCCCATCTCTTTTTGTATTGAACTGGCGCCTGCTGAATTAAAAACCAGTTCACCGCTGACACAACCAATACCCGGATCCGAAAAATTGGCCACCAATTCCATTGCAGCTTTTTTATCGAACCACTGACGGCTGTCCGTAAAGATAATAATTTCACCTCGGGCTTGATGAACACCTTTATTTAACGAATAAGGTTTTCCTTTTGACGGAAAGTGGGCAAGCAACCTTGTTCGATTAAATTTTGCCGAATATCGTTCGACAATCTGATTGGTATCATCTGTTGAACCATCAGAAACAATAATAATTTCATATTTTTCTTTCGGATAATCCAAATTCAAAATATTGACTATTCTTCTTTCAATCGTATCGGCTTCATTTTTCGCAGCAATGACGAATGATATCAGAGGTAATTGTCTTGGATACTTTTTATCAATTACCCTGTATCTGACCTTCGACCAGAAGAACAATAAGATGGGATACCCTAAATAGGTGTAGAAAATAAATAATGTCGTCAATAAAAACAAAATTTTCATTTTACTATCATTATGGGATCTATCAACTATTATGAATCGGGCTCTTCATTTTTTATTTTCAATTTTTTTACCTTGAAGAAATCATATATCGACCAAGGCAATAGTATTAAACTCAACACTTTATTAAAAAGGGAGTGTTTCTGCATTTCTGGATCAGTTGTCAACCAACCGTCGTAAAAACACCAACTGCCAAACAGGAATAAAAGCACAGTAAATACATACGGATTCATGTTGAATTCGGGCAACCCTTTATCTTCTTTTTCTTTGGACATCGCGCCGTCTCTCCTTTAAATTTCAACTGAGGAATCGGATTCTAACCAGCACTGCTTGCGTAAAATAAAGCAGGATGAGTGCAACAAAGAAGATGATTAAACCAGACATGTCGTGCAAAAAACCTTGCGCTGTTTCCGGACCGATAACCTTGGCCATGATCGCAGTTATTGTTAAACGGAATACATTCACAATGATCGCAATGGGAAAAGCGGAAAGAAAAAGAATCCACTTCCCGGTGTTTTTTAAGGAAGAAATGTAGGCAAAGGCCGTGCTGAGGGCCAGCATGGACATGAGCGACCGCAGCCCGGAACAGGCATCAACCACCTCCAGTGATGTGTTGGCCAGATGCAGGATGTTGCCTTCACGCAGCACGGCGATGCCGACCATGGTGATGGCGTCGGAACTGAGTTTTGCGGCAAACAACTGCATCGGAAAAGCGATTTGGTTCCAGATGATGGCCGGGATGGGGATCATGAGGAGCAGGTACAGCAAAGGCACCAAGATTATCTTTAACACCTCCAGGCCAAACAGAATGCTGGTGAGGCCCATCAGCGTGAGAATGATGGATAAACGCTGGACGAACAGTTCTGCGCCGATGTTGCCGGCAATGTGAAACAGCATGCCACCCAATAACAGGAGGTATCCCCAATAACTTGATTCAACGGCCACACGGAGCAGGCGTTCACGGTAATGCCAGATCATGTAACCAGCAATAATCGGAACGAGGAAACCATGGGAGAAGTTGTCATCCGCTGACCAGTCTATGACCAGTTTGAAAATGGTGTGATGGTAAAGCAGGGCGAAGCCAGCGGTCAGCGTGGCGATCTGGAGAATGCGTGGAGGTAGAATTTTTTTATCGAACATCGGCATTTTTTAGTTTTACGTTTCAAGACGGAATGTATTCCTGAATGATGGGGAACAGATCCCGGGCAAAGTTTTTCAAAGTCGCCAGGGTCTGTTCTTCGTTGACTACAACGGGAGCGATCAGGCGGACGAAAGATCCGTCCGTCCGGTTGCGGGTAATTGCATCCCACACCAGATAGATTTTTTGCATGTATTCCGATGAAATGATTCGGCCCCGGGATTGATACCAGTAAAGAGAGATCTGTTTGCTCGAACCATTTTGAAGGACAAGCTTGATAATCTGGTGATCGGTCACTGCGCCGTCGTTTAACCGCAAGGGTTCAATTGCGATTTCGATGATGTTCCATCCGCCTCCCGGCATACAGTTTTTGGGTGAGTGGATCAATTCCCCTTCCCGCTGGCTCGCGTAAAACCCGATGTAGAGATTAACCCACGGTTCATGGGGCGCCCGGTAGTAGGCAAAGAAAGAGTCGTCCACGCCGAGCACTTGATAGATTTTTTCATCAAAGCGTTCCTCAACACCTTTCCACTGGCCAATTTGAGAGGGGAAGGTTGAAAACGGCTTATTGACCGCGATGATCTCCGGGTGGCTAAAATAGGTCAGCAGTCCGAAGGTCAATATCATGATCGATGTGGCGGCGAGTGTGTTTTTCCAATTCATAATGACATATTCTCACGCTTTACCGTGTGAAGCGGATCCGCTTTGGCCGTTTCGGGTTTGCTCGAGTGGTTGGAACGGGGTATGCTT
>NZ_JBFELV010000580.1:0-2509 GCF_041551955.1 Desulfosarcina sp. | reverse complement strand
TGGGCGGGGTGCACCTGGTGACCATGGCCCGCACGGGCGTCGGCCGATTCCACTTGGCCGACTTCGACACGTTCGAAACGGCAAACGTCAACCGCCAGTATGGCGCTCGGGTGTCTGATTTAGGGAAACCCAAGCTGGATGTCATGATCGACCAAGCCATCAAGATCAATCCCTACCTTAAGATCAAACCCTTTCCCGACGGGGTCAATGAAGCCAATATAGATGCATTTCTCGACGGTGTCGATGTGGTCCTGGACGGTCTTGATTTCTTCCAGTTCGACATCCGTCGGCAGCTTTTCAACCGGGCCCGTGAGAAAGGCGTCTATGTGATCACGGCGGGTCCCATGGGGTTCAGTTCGGCCATGCTTATCTTTTCACCGCACGACGGCATGTCCTTTGACGAATATTTCAATATTGTGGAAGGCATGTCCCCCGAAGATCAATACCTGGCTTTTGCATTGGGTCTGGCGCCTCGCGCCACCCACATCCGATACATGGACCTGGCAAAGGTTGATTTCGGATCAAAGGCCGGCCCGTCGCTGAATATCGCCTGTCAGATATGTGCCGGAATGGCGGCCACCGAGGCGGTGCGGATCTTATTAGATCGCGGCAAGGTCAAACCGGTGCCTTATTTTTTCCAGTTTGATCCCTACTCGCAAAAATACCACAAGGGCAAACTTCAGTTAGGCAACCGAAACCCAATCCAAAAGGTAAAAATGAGGGCGGCAGGCTTTTTACTGGAACGCAATAAACCATCGTTCAGGCGACCCGCGGCCGACGTGCCCCGGATCGCCCCTGGTGATCAAGCGGTGACTAAGGATAAAATTCGTTACCTCATCGAAGCGGGAATCCAGGCGCCGTCGGGAGACAATGCCCAGCCATGGAAATTCGCCTGTCACGGCGACACGATAGATCTGTACCTGGATAAAGATGCGGACCACTCTTTTTTCAACGTCCAGCAGATCGCATCGATCATCTCCAGCGGCGCGGTGCTCGAGAACATGTGGATAGCAGCCGGCGATCTGGGTCTCGGTGCGCACATTGACTACCTGCCGGCCGGCGAAACGGCTGACCACATGGCAACACTGGCCTTGCGGTCCGATGAACCGTCGGTGCAAAAAGATCCCCTTTCCGAATCCCTGTGGCAACGCAACACCAACCGAACTTTCTATCGCCATCAATCCATACCGGCCACTGTGATCGATGCGATTAAAGCATCGCCTTCAGGTTTTCCAAAAGCCAGTTTGCACATCGTCACAAAAAAACCGGATCTCCGAAACCTGGCCAAAATCGTCTACCAGGTCGACCGCATTCGCACTGAATACCGCCCGCTGCACGAGCATCTGTGCCACATGATCCGTTTTACCGATGCCGAAGCCCAGGAAAAAAAAGACGGCCTGCCGATCAAGAACCTCGAAGCCGGGCTTGCCGGAGAGATATTCCTGAAGGCCACACGACCCTGGCCGGTCATGAACATGGCCAACAAATTGGGGGTGGGACGCATGGTGGCGCTGCATGCGGTGGGTGGCATGTTGAGCGCGCCCGGTGCGGCATTGTTGACGGTCGAGGGAATGCGGCCCCGTGACTTTTTGGTCGGCGGGCAGGCACTCGAACGCATCTGGCTGACAATAAGCAAGACAGGTCTCTGCATGCAGCCCATGACCGCCGTCACGCTTTTTCGGATGAGGTGGGTGCTGGAAGGCAAAGCGGGTTTTTCAAAACCCCACCGGGAACTGTTGGAAGCAGTGTGGGAGAACTATCAAGAACTCTTCCCCGGGGTGGATATGAATAAGCATGGGCAGGTGATGTTGTTTCGTTTCGGCTACGGCAGGGCGATTAAACACGGCACGCACCGGAAGAAAATGGAAAGTTTCCTAAACGAAGGTTGATTTTTACAGGTTGCCAACGCTTTCCAATCTGTTTCTTCTTCGAAAGCGGGCCCGGATAGAAGGCCCGTTTTCACCCGGTGCGCTACATTACCGCATATCAGAGAAGCGTTAAATTGAAAGATGGTCTTGGTTTTTAACCTTCTTGCGCGATCCCATTCTCACGACGGTTGAATCTGAACTGACCCATAAAAAACGGGGAAGCCCGAAGGCTTCCCCGTGTGTTGCGGTTCACTATCGTTCTTATTTCTTGAAAAATTTTCTTCTTGATACTGCGGCAAAGCCGATCAAACCGGCGCCCAGCAGCAGCATGGTGCCGGGCTCTGGGACCGCGTCCAGACGGTATTGGCCGTTGGTGGACACGAAGAGGTCAAACGGTGGATCGTTCGGCGGGTTCGCCACGCCGGCAAATTCGTTGGCCAACTCATTCACGACTAAATTCGTTGGATTTTCAACATACGAAGCATTCGTTGTGGCATACCCCAGGACAAATGCAAGTGGATCGGCAACCAGGGTGGCCAGGTCAACACTATTTTCATCAAACCAGTAGCCTGGTGCCAGAAAAGAGGCTTCAAACCCGACGGTAATTTGACCATTCGGCACGCCGGTAGGATTAACGCTCC
>NZ_JBFELV010000579.1:0-2525 GCF_041551955.1 Desulfosarcina sp. | reverse complement strand
GCCTGGGCTATGTGCTCTTTTACAACTTCTCGTACTACCTGCACCATCCGCTGGAGATCATCCTGCCCTTTGAATTTTCCGGTGGCATCCGCTTTACCGGCATCACTGGCATGTCCTATCACGGCGGACTCATCGGTGTAGTCGTGGCGACCGTCATTTTCGTGCGTAAAAACCGGTTGGATTTTTTCGGTATGGCCGATCTCATCGTCCCGTGCATTCCACTGGGATATACCTTCGGGCGGGTGGGCAACTTTATCAACGGCGAACTTTTCGGGCGGGTGACGACCCATCCCATCGGCATGTTTTTCCCCTTTGCACCGGGTCCCGGCCGACGGCATCCCTCACAGCTTTACGAGGCATTTTTCGAAGGCATCGTCCTTTTTATCGTCCTGTGGGCGGTCAAAAAGCGGGTCACCACCCGGGGTGCCATGCTGGCCCTCTACCTCATGGGCTACGGCCTGGTGCGCTTTTTCATCGAATATGCCCGCCAGCCTGACGCCCATCTGGGATTTATCTTTTTTTCCCTGTCCATGGGGCAACTGCTTTGCCTGGCCATGGTCCTGGCCGGCGCGCTGTTGCTGCTCTATCTTAAAAAGCTTCAAGCACCCGCCCCCGGGAGGTAAAAGAGATTCCCTGCTGGGTCTTGGTGCTGATCATCACCGACTCGATCAACGGCTCTGCCACCGGCTGCTCCGACTGCCATATGACGATAAATTTGGCGCCGGACCCCCCGCTTTTGTCCGATTCGGGCACCACATAGCGTTTGGTGGCCATGGCATTGAGGGGCAGGGGTTTTTCCAGAAAGTGTTTCAAAAACTTGCCGTCCGAGTCGTAATAATCCACGGCTGTCAAAGTAATGGCATGCGTTCTGTCCGTATTGCGGATACTCAGGGTAGCGGCCAGGTAAAAGGGCTGCTCCCGGTCGCCGCTGTAGATATGGGAATAGAGCGGCACGTATACGGTCTGCCCCTTGAAAAGGCGCATGTCCGCAGCGGCCGTTCGGGTGATGAAACCGCTCGTGAGTGTCAGCAGGACGAATATGATCAACATGGCTTTTGTGGTGGTCGGTCTGGACATCAAACGCCCTCCCTTAAAAGATAACTGCGCACGGTTTGTAAATGCAGCTCGAACTTATTTTTCTTTGTACCAGTATCCTCGGGTCAAATCAATCGGGGATCGGCGGCAGTCAATGCCAAGCCGCATTATATATGAAGCACAGAAAACTTGATTGTTGCCCCGACCGTGACCAGATTCAATCTGTTAACAATTTCATCCAGGAGGATCAAACCATGCCGGAAGTCACAACAACGATATCTCAAATTGAAGGTTCCACCGCCGCACGCACCCAGATTCGTGAGCATGAACTGGCAACCGATCGCCCCGCGGAAAAAGGAGGCGGCAACCAGGGCCCCATGGGCGGTGAACTGTTTGTTGCCAGCCTGGGCGGCTGTTTCATGAGCAACCTTGTCGCCGCTTTCCAGGCGAGGGGGATCGAGCCAAAGGGGCTGTCCGCTACGGTCAGTGGCACGTTGAATGGCACGCCGCCCCGCTTCCAGAAAATGACCATGGCGGTGAATGGCCATGGGATCGATCGAAATCAGATGGAAAAAATGGTTCTGGTCGCCGAACGCGGCTGCATCGTGGCCAATACCTTGAAGCAGTTCATGGATGTGGACATTTCTGTTGGTTGAGGGGTGTCTGTCAGGGCTACCGCAAGAACTCATTCCACCTGATTGCACCTGACGATGGTTCGTCTGCCAGGCAGATCCACCAGCGCATATCGAAGGAGGGCAGGCGACGCACCTACAAGGGGTGCGCTCAGCGTTTCCGATCTTTTGAAAACCACAGGTAGCCCCCCCCGCTGGCATCTGTAGACAGATACAAAAATACCCTGGTGAAATGTCGGTTGGCTGGTGGCTTTGCCATAAATGGCCTTAAAGCGTCGTTTTTGGCCCCAAACTGGACGGATAAGACCATTTGGGGCCCATGTTATTACCTGTTATTGTTTCCTATCAGTATATTGGGCAACCCTATATCTGATCGCTAGTCGGTTGTGGCGTTGCCTGCACCGGGTTGGACGTGCTTACCGGTGCAGGCACGTAGCCTGAACTTGAGCCAGCGTGTCGGGTGGTTGCATCGTCCGCGCAGATGTGATTCGCAGCGCTTGGGCCATCCCTGGATTCACAACGAGATTGTGCGCGGCCGACATTTGAATAAATTCGCACATGCCTTTCAAGGCCTCTTCCCGCGTGGGTTTGGCCGCAAAAAGACCTAACGGTGCACCAATCCACCTCCGCGTTTTGTCCCAGTTCGGAGAGTGGGGGATTTCCATGAGTGCCGCCCAGCGTTTACTGTCTTGTTCACCAACCCGTTTCCAGGGCCAATAAATCCAGCCGCTGATTTGATTTCCGGGCTTTTCAAAATGATTCACGGTGTCGCGAACCCACTGGGTTGTATGTGCGCCAAACTCAGAATTCCACATCGGGGTTTGATGCTTAATAGAAAGGTTCTTCATGGCTTGGACT
>NZ_JBFELV010000578.1:0-2532 GCF_041551955.1 Desulfosarcina sp. | reverse complement strand
TTTCTAACTACGGTATTGTGGACCTTGTCAGGGAAAAAGGGGTTGTCAGACCGGTAGTCAAGGCAACCGAATTCATGGTCGAGTTGAGCTTATAAGCACATCTGGTTTCATCTGGTATCAATGGGACTACAAAGGAAAAACCGGCCAAGTAAAACCGTCCAGGAGAAAAGTGAAATACCCCACTATTATTTCGAAAGTTGCTTGACACAGGGTAGTATTTTTTTACTTGACGACTTCTTATTTTTTCTATAGAATTTTGGTAATTATCTGCTCAATGAAAAATCTTTTCATTGTTCCCTTCGCCTTCGCGCGAACCTCGGGATGACAGGTTTCTACCCTGAACAATCCTTACCTCAGATCCATTCACGCCTTGAACGGATCGGTGTCCACAAATCAGTAGTCGCCACTCCCAAAACGGCATCAGCCAAACATTGGGAAGACACGCTCTGCAACGGCCAAGCCAAGAAGCCGAACTGTCTGCCGGCGACAGTGTCATACCCACACTCCACACCCCACACGATTCATCTATAAAATTTCTCTAGACATCCATTAACAAGGGACCAAAGAACTTGAGCGCACCTTGGCGCTACAGGTGTTTTTTGTTCCCGCTAAACGAAAGGAGCATCGCATGAACAAAGCAATCATCATCGGACGGTTGGGAAAAGAGGCCAATTTTCTAAATGGCGGTGAGCAAACCGCGTGTCGATTTCAATTGGCGGTAAAGGAGACATGGAAAAGCAAAGACAACGAATTGAATGAGCGCACCGAGTGGGTGAATGTGGCTGCTTTCGGGCCGGTTGCCGAACAGATGAAAGGCGTTGCCAAGGGCGCGCTCGTTTTTGTTCAAGGATCGGCCAACACCGGCAGCTATAAAAAGGAAGACGAGATCCGCTATTATTTCGAGATCCGGGCCAAACGGCTTGGGATCCTGGGCGAAGGAGAGAAACAAAGGTACAAGGAATTTGACCAAAACGAAATGACCCTGATCGGTCGCCTCGGCCAGGATCCTCTGACACCCAGAGAAGGGATTACCCACTTTTCCCTGGCATGTAACGAATATTTCAAAGGCGAAGAGACCACCCAATGGATCAGCGTTGCCACATTTAACGGTTTATCCGACAATGCGGCCAAAATATTGAGCAAAGGCCGTCTGGTCTATGTGGAAGGGAAAGTGCGAACAAGAAAATATGACAAGGAGGGTCAAACCCGTTATGCCACGGGCGTTGTCGCGCACAAGTGGCGAGCGCTTGACGCCAAGCCCAAGAAGCAGGAAATGGCGGAGTATCCCGAGTCCGCGTCCTTTGATTATGCGGATAGCGATATTCCGTTTTAACCAGCGCCCCTGGATCACATATGAATTGAGCCGCGTGATCCAGGGGCTCTACTTTTTTATGGGGGTATCGATGGAGCGGATATTTAAAAAACTTGGTCGATATTTTGGCTTTTGGAAGATCGGTGTCATGAATCCGGATAATGGGCTGTGGTCGCTTACACCTTCAAGCAATAAAATTGGGTATCTAAGGGCAATGAATGCCAGAGGCTATCATATTTTCATGAAGCCTGAAGATGAGCGGCGCTTTCTACTTTTAGATGACATCCCGGAAGATAGGTTGAAGTACCAAAAAGAGCAGGACCGCTTTAAGCCCGGACGCCTGGTGGTCGAAACCAGCCCGGGCAACTTTCAGGTCTGGGTCAAAGCCGGCCGCAGTATCAGCAATCCGGAGAAAAGGTATTGGATCAGATATTTCAACTCCGATACCGCTTGTGATCCCAATTCACGCTGGGGCCGCTGTCCGGGGTTCCGGAACCGCAAGAACAAATACGAACAGGATGGGCACTATCCCCTCTCCCGCCTCATCTGGGTGGATTGGCAAAAAGTTGCCCAAGTACCTACAATAACCCTTCCAAAGAAACCGGTATGTCTACAAATTGCGAAGGTGCGTATTAAAAAGCATAATCGGTCGGGTAAAAACGTCCAGCGCTGCGATTACGAGCGCGGGGACGACTCGGCCACCGATTTTGCCTATGTCCTCGCTTTGCTGCGGCAGGGCGTGGACCCGGAGATAATTACCGAGCGATTATTAAATGAACGGGAAGATTGGACCCATCACAAAGGTGAACGGCGCCAAACCGCTTACCTTAAAAGGACGATCAGAAAAGCCGTGGAGATTATTAACGACTAACTGACACATGAATTGCATCCCCAATTCGGGGAAGCCGTAAAGGTTTCCCGATAGGGGTTGTCCTCCCTGATGCGAGAGACCTTTACGGTCAAAAATAGGGAGGTGCCCCATGAATAGGAAAGAATATCGATTTTACGCTTATAAACTGCACATGGTGAAGGAACAGGAGATCCTTTTCCTGGGTGGCGACTCAATCAACAACAGTGCCTCGAGTTCCAAGCTGATCAAAAAAGTAATCAGGGAACTCGGGCAGACGGATCGTGAAAATTTCGTTGTGGTGATGCTGAATACCAAACTCAAGCCCATTGGCGCCAACCTGGTATCTACAGGGAGCCTTGCCCAATGCATG
>NZ_JBFELV010000577.1:0-2536 GCF_041551955.1 Desulfosarcina sp. | reverse complement strand
TGCACATATTTATGAGAAAATTAATACATAAAATAAAATTTTGTGTTTTTCACTATTTTATTAACATTCTGTAATTTATATTAAAACGCTTATTTTAAGTCTTCGGCACCCCTTTTGCTTACATTACACGCAAGTAACAGTGCTTATAATAGCTTCGAAGAAAGCGTCAATTTTCTTAGCTTCTTAGAAAGGGGCTAATCATGAATAAAATTATAACTTTTTCAGTCGCAATCTTATTGATATTAGTTGCTGACTTATTGCATTTTGAAGCCCCTCCAAGTGCCTCTCAGGATACTCATGGCAGTGCTGCTACCGAAGCTCTTGCTGAATTCAGTGGTGATGCAGTAAATTCAAATTCTGGATTTGGCTTCAAGCAGGAGTTCAATTCCCCAATCAGCGACGATACCTCTTCGGTATCACCTGGTAAGGTTTTCGATCCGGTTACGATGCTTTTGTTGGGCAGTGGCTTGATCGGTCTTGCCGGATTGGGAAGAAAAAAGGTTTAGAAACAGCCAACTAAAAATTTCACATAATGATGGGCAGGGTCAGTGGTGACCCTGCCCATTTTAGTTCACCGTTTTCATTGTGAAAAAAAAGCCTGTCCTTCCGCTGCCGATCGAAAATTCAGCCCGCAGACTCCCCATCAGCCCCGAAACGTCTCTTTAATCATCAGCGTACACCCCAGGGCGATTACCGCGGATATCAACAGCACCAGCAGCATGGTGGTGTAGCCTTCCAACGCATAGGCGCCGGAGGCGCTGCGGGGGTATGCATCGAGCACCTTGCCTAAAAAGGGCATGAATACGGCGCCGCCTAAAAACGGGAACAGGTTGACCGTGCCCACTGACGTACCGGCAATTTCCACTGGAAATAGCTCCTTGGTCGCCGTAAAACCGATCACCACGATGGATGATGCACACACGGCGAAGACGAAAAAGGCCACGTAGAGCATGGGCAGCGAAAAACGGTCGGGGAAAAGGTAGAGCGTTCCCATTTCAGCGACCAGAATCGAGGCGCAGATGACAAAAGGCTTCTTGCGGCTCTTCAGGACGCGGTCGGAGACGAACCCCAGCAGCGGGCTGCCGATGATCATGCCCCAGGCGATCATGCTCAGCACGGCCCCGGCCGCTTCACGGGAAAGCCCATACACGTGCATCAGGAAAGGCCCTCCCCACAGCCCGCCGAATCCGAAGAAAATGCCGCAGTCGAAAAAGAACCACAGGGCCAGGGGCCAGAAGTGCGGATTGGAGACGACCTGCCGCATCCCCGCCAGCAAGGGGATGGTCTGCGCCGCCGCAGCAGGGGAGCTGGGTTTTTCTATCAGGGCGCCAATCGCCGGCCAGCCCTTGTCCTGAGGCCGATCTCGGATGATCAGCCACGCCAGGATAGCGATGACAAAGGTACACCCGCCGATCAGTTCGAAGGAGAGCCGCCAGCCGAAAGCCACCGTCATCATGGCCAGCAGCCAGGTGGCGGCCATGACGCCGGCCCCGCCCACGGCGTTGAGGATGCCAGCCATGGAGGCGAATTCATGGGGGTAGTACCACTGGGAGAGAATCTTCATTGTGGGGATGAAGACCATGGAGACCCCGAATCCCACCAGGATGCGGCTTACGAAGGCGGTTTCGATGTTGGGCGCCAACCCAAAGAGAACGCTGCCTGCCGAGGCGACAATCAGAAACCAGGTTACCGTCCGCCTCGGTCCCACCGAATCCGAGAGCAGGCCTGCCGGCAATTGCATGGCCGCATAGCAATAAAAATAGATGGAGCCCAGCAATCCCATGGTGCCGGCAGACGTGTTGAAATCCTTGACCAGATTGTCGGCCACGACCGACAGGGAGAGTCGGTGAAAGTAGACGAAAAAATAGGCCAGGGCCAGAAGGGAAAAGATCAGCCAGCGAAACCTGAACAGCGGATGTGCGGGTGTGTCGGCCATGGCGGCGCTCCTTCGAATCTCTTGGATTGGGTACCGGTTTGTTTTGTCGAAATGGGAATGGTTGACCATGAGTGATGAATCTAAATAGTGTCTTTCCAGAAAGGTGGAATTTTGCTTGAGATCAAGGCATGCGAAAAATTTTACCACAGGCGCCCTGAAAGAAGTGCCCTTGGGGTGCATATAGTCGATATTCCGAGGATAAAATTTTGAGCATAACGCAGAGATCGGGCAAAATAACCCTTTTTGGATGGGCACGAACTATCATGCCACAAGAAATCGATTCTGAAAAGATCCCGGTACATCATTTTTGATTTGATGGCCGGTTCTTTCGGCCTTATAGTTCATTGTCTCATCAAAAAATAGCATCTTTCGACCTATACCAGTAACCGTGCTTTTCCCGAACGTTGCATAAACAACCTGGCTAATCCCAACAAAGGACTCGTTTTCATGATCAATATGCCACAGGATGACAACACCGCCTGCAAACTGTCGGCCGTGGACAATGCCCAGGCGACTCACGGGTCCGGCGGGCAGCTGATATCGCAAAAACCAGGCGCACTCCTTCTGGTGGCGGCGGCCTACGTTCTCGGCGGCGGCGGC
>NZ_JBFELV010000576.1:0-2551 GCF_041551955.1 Desulfosarcina sp. | reverse complement strand
GTTGAGCTCCGGGTGAAGTTCCACCCCATTCAATCGGCCGGTGTCGATGATTTGACAGTCGATGTGCGCACCGGAGCGATCCGGCAGCTCCAAAAAACCATGCGCCGCGGCGAAGTTTTGGATCTCGTCCTGGTGTTGGCGCAGATTATGGAAAAAATCATACAGGCTGCCGCTGGGTGGCTGCCCGGCTTTGCCCAGGGCCGCAAATCCGTATATGACATTCACCACGCTGTGAAGGTTGGCGCTGACAATGTGAATCGGCCGTTGGTGCAGGTTCTGCCGAATCAGCTGCTCTTTGATATCCGAGGACCACTTTTTTTCGTACTCTTGCTGGCCGATGATGCGCATCAGTGATGGGGTCAGGTAGACGACGATGGCGTCGTTTCTGTTGTTGTTTTCGGCGTCGATGCGTTGGCCCAGGCTGTGAATCAGGCCCAGCAGACCGTTGTTGCTGCCATGTTTTTTTTTGTTGGCCTCCAAATAGTGATACGTGTCGCGGGTTTCCCGATAGGGCCTGCCCAAGATAATGCTCAGGCTCCACAGGGCCTGGTCCAGAACAGCATCGGGGAGCGGGTCTTGCTGGCGAACTGATTTTTCCAGTTCGCTCCATTCGATGGTGAGATTGCCCGAATCATCGGTCATACGGCTGTGGATTTTTCGGGCCTCGACGACCAAAAAGGTCATATGGGTGAGGATGTCGTATATCTCGCTGAGCCCCCGGGTGATCACGAAACACATTTCGTTTTGCCCCACCCGGTAGCAGGTTCGTCGTCGCTTCAAGGGAATGGTTGGCTTCAGCGCGTCGTTTTTAAACGGGTCTTCCTCGGTGAGGATGATGCGATTGCACTCTTCGATCCCTTTGGGCAGGCGGTCGATGACGTATTCGAGACCCTTGAGTTCAACGATCCGGGGATCGTTCATGCTGCCGTAAATTTCCGGGCTAAGATTTCGCAGGCATTGCTCCAGGGCCTTGCCCATTTTTCCGCTCGGGCGATAGAACCCGCGAATGGCCGACGCATCGGTCAGGGTTTTGAATTCACGAATGGCGTGACGGGCTTTCTGGGCTTTGGTGAACTCTCTCACGGGTCATCCTCCATAAACTGGCAGTGGGTGGGAATGATTGCTTTTTTATAGCATATTCAGGGATGGGTTGAATAGGTGTAAACCCGTCTGTGGGAACCGAGATCGATGCCCGGCGCGGGTGGTGGGCTGCTTGGTCAGCAGGGGGGAAAGCGGCGGCCAATCGCGGGCCCGGGTTGGATCGTAAATAAATCCGGTATTTCGACGGTTCCCGAAGCGCGCCGATCACGGGCCGGACCATCGAGTGGTGAAAACCGATGACAGGCGGTTGATGCCGGGGTGCAGACACCTGAGATGAAATACCTGCCATCGGTGGCAGATGGCCTGAAGACCAAACCTATCCGCACCAAGGCGGCTGTTGGATCACTCCGCCAGCGGAATCCAGCGTTTGATGGTTGTCTGCATGGTGCCATTTCGCTTGGCCTGGTCGATAAACGCGTTGACCGCTTCGACCAGACCGGGAGCATCCTTTCTCATTCCCCAGGCCAGGTGCTCATCATTGAGCATGATGGGAAGGGGCCTGATGCCCGCGGTCTGATGCTGGGCAGCCATCATCAAGACAATGGGCGCATCGTGAACGAAACCATCGATGCGGCCGGCCATCAGGGCCTGCAACGCCTCGTCCTGGTTGGAAAAGGCCCGAATGGCTTTTGCTCCGGTGCTTTTCTGGCGGATGAAGGCCTCGCCGGTGGTACCCTTTACCACGCCAATGCGCCAGGTAATGGACTGGGCAAACGCGGTTTCTCTATTCGTAATGAAGGTGAACTTATGCAAATCCTTCACTAAAATCATCAGCCCACTTTTAAAGTAGGGCTTCGAGAAGGCAATCATGTGCTGCCTGGGCAGGGTGATCGACATGCCGGACATGATAGTGTCTGTGCGATTATCCAACAGGGCTGGTATCTGGTCCTCCCAGGGGACTTCGACGAACACGGCCTTCTTTGCCAGGTGGTCCGCCAGGGCTGCGGCCATATCGGCTTCCAGACCGCTGACTTCATCGTTCTGTTTGAAGATCAATGGCGGCGCATCCGGTGAAACGCCCACGCGCAGAAGACCCGGATCGGCCTCGATAACCGCAGGCGGCGGCGTGGCGCAGGCGCACAGAATCATGCTGCCAATCATAATGACAGCCAGCAATTGGGTTGGCTTGTGAAACGGTATGGTCATACTACAGCCTCCTTTCTCGATGTGGGTCAATGGTATCGGGGGTGGATGGTGATGGACGGGTGCGTACCGTAAGACTTCCGGTTCGTCCGTCCATCGCGTTCAGCCCCAAGGTGCTATTTGAGATCAGACAGCCAGGAGGGATCTTCGATCCATTTGACCTTCAGCTTGATCAACGCGTCGGACTCCCGCATGGTATCGAGAAAATTGGTGGTCCAGTTCATCATCTGGGCGTCACCTGCCGGCATGGCGATGCCCAGCGGTTCATAGGTAAACGGGGTAATCAGCGAAACCAGTCCTTCATTGG
>NZ_JBFELV010000575.1:0-2564 GCF_041551955.1 Desulfosarcina sp. | reverse complement strand
GATCGATGGGCGGCATCCAGGCTGTACCGGGAACCATGTGCGGAGTGGCTGCAACAATGCGGTACCCGGACTGTGCATAGGTCCTTGCCATCTGCATACTTTCGGCAGCGGTTTCCGCTCCGTCGTCCAGGTCGTGCAGGATATGACAGTGTAAATCGATCATTTAGGGATCTACTGGATAGGCGTTGGTGAGAATTGGCGATAATCGCTTTCAATTCAGCATTCGATGTTGGACGTTCGTTGTTCGACGTTAATCGTTTTTCTTGGTTGTGTACAAGCACTGAGGACAGCCATCAAAACAACGAAATACAGGCAATTGGCAGGAATCTGAAGGTTGAAATCAAATAAGCCGTGCACGCTCATCGAAATAATTCCGCTGAAGGCACCCACGGCTAAATAAAAACGCAGGGGGTCCCTTCTATAATCGAGTTGTTTGATGCGTCGAGCGCTCTTTCCAATGAAAATGAAAAAACCACTTATGACCGCAAAAAATCCAATCCAGCCAGTCTCAATCAGAACCTGAAGATAGTCATTGTGGGCATGAAGAACGGTTTTGTCTGAGGTCAAGGATTGGTTGTATACTTGGAACACATTAGCATAGTTTCCTAAACCTATACCCAGCGGGTGGTCCGCGATAATCGGCAGGCTATCCCGCCAGATATCCATTCGCGAACCGCTGTCGGCACCAAGGGTTAAAAATCGCTGAAAAATAGGTCCGACGCCGATAGTCATCGTGTAAATGCACAGCAGAAGGATGACGCCGCCCATCAATACACGGGTATGCAAGGCCAAGGCTTTCATTCCGGTGCGTGCCAGGATCGAAAATGCCAGAAAGCCCACAAGCCCGCTGACGATACCGGCCCGTGAGCGGCTGAAAATCAAGGCCAGCAGAATAACGATGATGCCCATTGCCATCAGCGCCTGCCGGTTGAGTCTGTCGGATGCCAGCACTTCCTTCAACGAGTAAACCCGACCGGTCATTGCCAGCGTGATGCCCAATGCCAGCGGCCAGATCATCCCCATAAATGCCGCAAAGCTGTTGCGGTTGATAAACGTGCCGCGAGCAGTTCCGAGGTAGTCTTGGATATAATCGACCCACAGCACACCCATTGACGGTACCAGCGCTTGAATCAACCCGTATACCGCCTCCAGCAGGCCGATCCCGATCATTATGTATACAACACGTTTGAGTGTCTTTCGTTCGGTGCAGAGATACCGTACCACGAAAAAGAAAAGTCCCAGGCTGAGTAGAAACACCCACCAGGATAGTCCAGGCTTTGACAAATAGCTGGCCGTTTCCCAGGTCGGGGTGCTGCCGTTCAACGCCCATGCACGGGAAAGGATCTCAGCGCGAGTGTGACTGAGAAAAGAAAGGGCCGGGTGCGGAAAAGGAATGCACAGAAACAGCGTCCAGATATAAAATATGGCAACCGATTTTTTAAAAAGACGGAGTGGAGGTAAAACAGGCTGGTCAAGCGTGGACCACAAATAAAGGATGAATACAGCGATCATCAGCAGGCAATACAGCGACCACACCCACGGTTGAACAGCGGCGAAAAGGATGGGTATGGTTCCGATGATAAAAAGAGACAGGATTTCAAGGACAGTCATACAGTGTTTCAGTATACATTGACAGGTTAAAGACTGCTTTTTTAGACACTTTTAATGGGAAATTGATTTACATGGTAAAGCCACGAGAAATAGCGTGGGTTCATCCAACGTGATCATTACATCCTTAAACGCAACCTTCCTCATGTAATAATTGATCTACCAACCTCTGAACCCTGAACCTTTGAACCCCTGAACGTTTAATTTTTCTAAATCGCATTCTTCCAGGCTTCCCGATTAAAAAAAGTCAGAAAAACAATTTTTAAGTCGAGCCACAGACTCCAATTTTCAAGATAGTAGAGGTCATTTTCAATTCTTCTATGAATCGATGTATTTCCCCGCCACCCATTGGCTTGGGCCAGACCGGTGATGCCTGATTTGACCCGATGGCGGATTCGGTAATTGGGAATTTCCATGCTGAATTTTTCGACAAAATGCTCCCGCTCTGGCCGGGGGCCGACGATGCTCATGTCACCCACCAGAACATTCCACAGCTGCGGCAGTTCATCCAGGTTGGTTTGTCGCAGCATTTTTCCGATAGGCGTCACCCGCTTGTCATCGGGTATTGTCCAGGTCGTATCTGAATCCAGCCTTGATTGTACGGTCATGCTCCTGAACTTGACCAAGGTAAATTCTGCGTTGTTGTTGCCGATTCGTTTTTGTCTGAACAAGATCGGGCCTGGCGAGGTCGTCTTGATGGCAAGTGCAACAACCAATAAGATCGGAGAAAGGATGAGAAGCCCGGCAGATGAAACGATAACATCGAAGGACCGCTTAATGATGCGGTTGCTGAAGATGCTGAGGGGTTCGTTGCGAACGGCAATCACGGGGATATCGCCAAGGCTGTTGAGAACCGTCCATTTGGGGATGATGTTGTAAAAGTCCGGCACAATGCAGAACCGCACGCCTTCAATTTCGCACCGTTCAACAATGCGCTTGATGGCATGCACTTCGCT
>NZ_JBFELV010000574.1:0-2579 GCF_041551955.1 Desulfosarcina sp. | reverse complement strand
GCCTCAATTTGCTTGCCCAGGAAACGAATCGTTTCCATCTGGTGAAGGGCCGTGGAGACCAGATGCGGGCAGTCAAACATCTGCTTGATGAAATCGTCCCGGAAACGGACGATGGCGCTGGCGCTTTGCTCAACGCCCCGATTACGAGCAATCATGCTTTGAAGGCTGAGAGTTTGAGTCGTTCTCTGCTTGACGAACATCATCCGTCTTCGAAACATGTCCCGTATAGAGCGTAGCTTTTTGGGATAGATGTAGCCTTGAGCCAGGATACCAAGCCGCAGCAAGTGGGCCAGCCAAAAGGCATCCTTTTTGTCATCCCGGTGCTTCAACCCTTTGTATTGCTGGATGGCCGCCGGGTTGGCCAAGTGGACCTTGTAATCATTTTCCATCAGACCATCCACCAGCCAATACCAGTTATAGGTGGATTCTACGACAACTCCTTGCAGGCTTGGCTTATACTTGCGTAATGCCTTCAGCACGGTCTTCAGATTGTTGTCATAGCGGCGGCTGAGAAGCCTTTCGTTTTTGTGGTTGATCACACCGATGAAATTGTTGCTTGAATGCAGATCGATTCCGGCGTAAGTTTTCATATGGCACCTCCCTTTGGCTTGACATGTTACCCAATTATTCCACAGCATTTGTCGCTATGGAATGGGAGGTGCCTTTTATTTTGACTGCAGCAACTATCAGGGAATCATCATGTGCGAGAATGGGCCATAAAAGCTCGTCGGAGCTCATGATGATTCCCTGCGGGTTCCATTTGCCCTTTAATGATTATCAGGCCACGATAACCAGCCTGAATGAAACAAAAAAGACTTATAAAGACCCTCTATTTTGGGTCTATATTCCGATTTTTGGGGTAAAAAATCGCGATATAGTGCCAATGGCGACCAGGACATATCGCCTGGAATGTTCATCAAGGATGTTCCTGGATGGTTTTTGAGGGGGGCAAATGGAGCGCAGGTATGACTATCTCAGCAAGCGACGTGCACCGCTTTCGATCCGCTGGAAATGAAAAAACTTGTTTCACGCAAAGCCGCGAAGAACGCAATGGGAAAGCAAAAACAAAATGGGTGGATTTAGGGACGGGTGGATCTATAGTCGGACCAAGCTGGATGAATGATTATCAGAGAACCAGGAAAACAATGGTCCATATTTTTGGGCTTAAGCGATGTTTTCGGAGTTGAAAAGGGCGGTTTAGCGGAGTATCGTGGACCATGAGCGTTTCCTATGAGATGCTGATCTCAATGCTATTTTACTGCAACCTCATATAGCTTTTCGATCAATCTCACTTCGGCAAAAGTGTCCATTTCGCAATAGCGCTTCAGGTCCTCGTAGATCTTTTTCTTTTCAGGCTCTGAGACAATACCTTTAAGGCACTTGAGATAGTTTCTGGAGGCCATGTCGCCGTCGCTGATTTCAAGATCGCCGTAATTCAATTCCGGCACAAAAGCGGGCAGGACCTTTTTTATCGAAGCCGAACCCATCATCTTGGGATGGTACAAATATCTGGATCGGAAAGGTACCAACAGATCCACCATTCTTGAATTGATGGCTTCCAGGGCTGATTGGTAACCAGGTAAAAGGAGTGCAAGTTCCCTGTTAATTCTGGACTCAAACCCTATATTGTAGACGATCACGGACCCTATTGTACCGCAACTATCGACAAGGGCCTTTACCAATTCGGATCTGGGATCGGTTGATTTGGTGTGCAGAAATTCAAGGTGCCGTACATCCCCACCTTTTTTCTGTTGAATGTGAAGCGAGAATTGGAAAGGAATCTGTTGGTATGGCGATGAATTGTCAAACAGGGGAATCGCGGGAAATATGGTCTCATAGTCAAGGTAATACAAAGGGTAGTGCAGCGTGCTCAAAAAACCGCTGATTCGGTCTCTGTCCGCATAAATGGTTTGGGTTGCATGGGCGTTGATATCGATTTGTTGGCGATCTGTCAGAGGCAATTCGACTGGTAGATCGGCGACGTCCAGGATATTCATTGAAATGAGGCTGTCCAATTTGACGCCGCTGAATACATTGAAAACGGAATAATCCGGGACATGCCGCCAGCAATAACCGGTGTAGTCACATTCAAACGGTGATCTGCAGTGCCTTCCGATAGCGATCGAGGGTTCGTTCGATTGATTGACGACCTGCAGCAGATTTCTCAGATTTGTGGGCACGCCTTCCATCCTCGATATGGCCTGATCGGTACAATCTTCCAGCACAAAAAGGGCCTTTGGATCAAGCTCTCCCCACCGAACATATTCCCTGTTCAAGTGCATCAAGACCGACTTGCGTATCTCATATCCTGACCCAACGAATGCATATCGCTGAAGGGCCATATCATCCAGATAATAATCTTTGACTTCAGTGGATTGTTTGACCTCGATCAGATCCCAATGGTCGGTGCGGTTAATCCGTTTAAAAATATCAATCCTTGAATAGGCGCCATCAGGTGAACAGGCGGTCGCTTCGAAGATTGCATCCTGCCCTTCAACAACCGCTCGGTTCGTTGAACTGATGGCCTTGTCGATTTCATAATACGCTTCATCGATCAGTTGACCATTGTCAAAACAGGT
>NZ_JBFELV010000573.1:0-2583 GCF_041551955.1 Desulfosarcina sp. | reverse complement strand
CGAGGCGCTGCAGCAGGTCAGTCCCTTCCTGGATGCCGCCAACGTAGACCTGAAGGCCTATAGCGACGAATTTTACAAACGACAGTGCGGCGCCCGTCTGGATCCGGTGAAGGAAACCCTGCGGCGAATGAAAAGTCTGAAGATCTGGGTGGAAGTCACCACCCTGGTCATTCCTGGGCTTAACGACGACCCCGGGGAACTGTCGCGGCTGGCAACCTTTATCGCCACGGATCTGGGCGTCGAAACCCCCTGGCACGTGAGCCGTTTTCACCCCACTTACCAATTGACGGATCGAGGCGCGACGCCGGTGGAAACCCCCATACAGGCCAGAGACATCGGGATGACCGCCGGGCTGAAGTATGTCTACACAGGCAACATTCCCGGGCAGGGCGGCGAAGACACGATCTGTCCCGGTTGCAGGCAAACCGTTATCGCCCGCCGGGGGTTTCATATCATGGACAACCGGGTGCGAAAAGGCCGATGCAGCGGCTGCGGAACCGTCATAGCGGGTGTCCATATGTGAACGCCAGACTTTCCCATGGCGCGAAATGAAGCGGCATGCTTTTCATGTGGGAGTAGTTGTGGGACTGTCATTTTGATCTGATTTCATAATATCGTCGTCCCTTGCTGGAGAATACAGATATGAGGCGTTAAGATAATTAAGGTGGCAAGGCTAGAGGGAGGAAGCCGTATTGTAATCCTGCGACGACCGATAACGCAGTCCACATTAATTTTCTTAACGCCGGCTAGGACTAAAATATGTCAACCATCGGGCAGCTTAATCTGGATCATCTGGTCGGCCAGCAGGTAGGCACCTCCGTGCTGCTCAAGAAGATCGGGCATGGCGCCATGTCCGCCGTTTTCGTGGCTTTCCAGAAAACCCTTAAACGGCAGATTGCCGTCAAGGTCCTTCCCAAATCCCTGATGACGGAAAAAACCGCTGCTTTTTTTCAACAGGAGGCCGAATCGGCAGCCATCCTGATGCACCCCCACATCATTCCTGTTTACGAAGTGGGCGAAACGGAAGAATTCCTCTTTTTTACCATGCAACTGGTCAAGGGCAACGAATTGTCTTACTTCATCCGCCGAACCCGGAAGAATATCGTGCCCTCCAAGCGGTTTATGCCGCTGCCGACCATTCTTTCCCTGATGCTGAAAATTCTCGATGGCCTGGCGTATGCCCATGACAACGACATCGTGCACCGGGATATCAAGCCGGACAACGTCATGATCGAAACGCATTCCAAGCGGCCGCTGATCACGGATTTCGGTGTGGCCCGGGTTTCGCGAACCACGAGCAAAAGCGACCGGCTGCTGTTGGGTACACCGATATATATTGCACCGGAGCAGATTCTGTCGGGCACCGTCGACGGTCGTGCGGACATGTACAGCGCCGGCGTAATGATGCTCGAAATGCTCATGTCCACGCTTCCCTACCCGCCTTACCAGACGGCCATGGACCTGCTCAAGATGAAGCTCGCCTTGAAAGACCGGATCTTCCGGCAGCGACCATCCGAGGTCCATCCCATGGCCAACCGAACCTTGGATGACATCCTGTTCAAGGCCTTGGCCTTTGACCGGGATCAGCGCTACCCATCCTGTCATGAGTTTGCATCGGAACTGGAACGCTTTTCGAAAAAATTGATGACATCATCTTCAGCCAGATGAGGACGCCATGCCACTAGACGCCGCCACCAAAAACCAGCTATCCCAATTCGGACGAACCGTTGCCCTGCTGTTCAATCGCTCCATGATGTATCAGCCCAACCACCCGTTTGTGGAACAGTCCATCGACATGTTCTATAACGGTGCCCTCAACCTGTTGAATATCATCTCGCCCTTGGTGTTTATTCTCAATCGCGATGAGTTTTTCGTGGATGAAGAGCCACTGGATGCCCGCCTCAATGTGGGACGCCTGGTGATGCTGTTTAAAAATAACGGCATTCAGTCCATCTCCATTGAACCGGGTCTCGAAAAACGGGAGATCAAGGTGTTCCTGGAGGTGTTCGGCAACATCACCAAATATAGCGGCGCCGAGGGATTCAAAAAAGCCATCTTTGCCCGGGGGGTATCCAGCATCAAGGTTAACCACGTACGGTTTAAAAAAGTGACCGACGATGACGAGGTGATTTCCCGTGATGCGCTGAAAGATCTGACCCCCCAGATGATGGCCGCCGAAGACGAAGCCAAGACCCGCAAGATGTTCATGGACACGCTGCTGGAGAGCGTGCTCACCGAAGAGTTCGCCAAAACCCTCAACATCGAATCCCTCATGGCCAATCCGGGCGCGGTGTCAAAGAACATGATCCAGGCGGACCTGGAGAGTGTTTCAGCAGCGGGCAGCGGCGCGGGCTCGGGTGGCGGCAGCGGTAGCGGTGATGCTGCCGGCGGCGCAGGTGAAGGACTCGGGACTGGAGATGGCGGCGGGTCGGGTGCAGGTGGGGCCGGTGACGGCGCCGATGGAACGGGAACCGGAGGAACGGGAACCGGAGGAACGGGAACCGGAGGAACGGGAACCGGAGGAACGGGAACCGGAGGAACGGGAACCGGAGGAACGGGAACCGGAGGAACGGGAACCGGAGG
>NZ_JBFELV010000572.1:0-2583 GCF_041551955.1 Desulfosarcina sp. | reverse complement strand
GTGAACGCTGAACATGTGAACGCTTACAAAAATTCGATTAACGATAAGGACCAAGTTAGTCGGTTGACGGAACACCAGACGATGTCATCCCGGAAGCAGCGAAGCGGATATCAGGGATCCAGAAAGCCGATTGCGCAAAAGGATAGCGCTATGGTTTGATCGTTAAAATTAAACACGATCCGAAATCAGTGCAAGTCGTTTATATGAACCGCGATAGCGAGCGCATTCCTCGCCGCTTGCGGCGGGGTTAGCGAGCGAACTGAAAATTGACATTCATCCTTACTGTGAACCCTCCCCGCGGCTTGCCGCGGGGAGGGTTCGATTGAGCACTTGCTATCCGCCTGCTTTTTGCAATGGCTTTATATGGTCTATCGATCGCAAATTTGCCAGAGCATGTGAATCCATAATAAAAGCTACCTATTCTTTTGCCCAAATCGATTTGTATTCGAAGCTGCCCAAGCCAATGATGTTGTATTTGACGATCTCGAAATTGGGGCTCAAGTCAAAATCTCTGGGAACGATTTGAGAATAGTGGCGCATGATCAACTTTGACCCATAGGGGTCGTTTATTTGGTTGTTGTCGACATCTGTCGACGGCAGCAAAGCAGGGACGATCGGATAACCGACTTTTTGAAAGGCGTTGGCGATCATCCCCGAACAGATCACTTTGTATTCGGTACACCCACCTAAACACGCCTGGATGGTTCTTTTTTTAAACGGATTTAAAAATGGCGGCAGGAGAAGCAGCACCAAATCCGTCAGGTTTTCGTGGTCGTAATAATTGCCTAAATTGCCGACCGTATCTTTAATCACGGCAGTCAAATCCTGCGGGGAAATGCCAAAGGGCCGGCATATCCGGATATTGTGATCCTTGTATTTGTTCAGGGGGACGACGATCACACCATTGGCGGCATCCGCCTCGATCAACATATGCTGCCGGTCGGTCTCATCGAGGCCCTTCAATATGCTTTGGACGCCGTCGTCGGTGGAATGATCCAACCGGTTAGCGACATAAATGGCCGCATGGCTCCAGGCGCTTTTGGTGATAATTTGAATGATCTGGCTTAATTTGGATCGGCCTTCGACCAGCAGTACATCGCCCGGTTGGATTTCTCTATACAGGTTCTGCATGTTATTGATGATCCGCTGCTCGTAAGATGGAAGGGGTAGCTCCAGCCGTCTGAGAAGATACCGGCCGATTCGCGTCAACACATGATTCGATCGTTTTTCGGATTCATTTCGCATTTTTCACCTTTTAGGGTGCAAACGCATGGCGTGCGCCGTATGCATTATCCCGATCCATGTTTAACCCAGAATATCACGCTGGCCACCAGAAAATAGAGCCCTGAAAGCTCGACAACCAGGAAGATTCAATAATACCACAGGTTGCGAATCATCGTCGTCGGTACGAGTACGCCCATGCCCACAGCCCCCAGGCAAACCAATGAATAACAAGTATAAAAATATGCTTTTGCGACCAATCCGGTGAGGAAAAACATGCTGATTTTCGTGATTACCAGCAGGTTGTTGATCCGGCTCAGATTACTCCAGTAATTCACGTGATCCGTATCGAGCGCATGCTGTAATCTCTCAATTCGATTTTTTAGCATATTGCTTTTTCCCTCTGCCCCCCCATTCAGCCCATGTCCATAACTGATTGTCGTTGTATCGCTACCAAGCTTACAACACACAACCCATTTAGTATGCAACGAAACTGGCCTTGGTTCTGCGGCAAGCTCGACAATCGCTCAACTTGGGTTGAATAAACTGTCGCTGCGGTTGTAAGGGTTTGTGCAAACTGCCGACCAATGCAGCAAACGGAAGACACCGTTTCTAAAATAGAGGCAAAGGGTTTTACACATATCCAACACGACAACAGGGGTGCGGGCTGCAATTTGGCGACACCCTGTGGTTTTTAATCAGAAGGAGACCCGTATGAATTCCAAAATGATCTTCCAAACAGCAATTATCGGGGTGCTCAGTATCTTCATCATTTCTGTAACCTGGGCGTCAGCCGATGGGCGCACGCGGGTACTCGAATCGACGGCCAAACACCCTGACGCAAGCGGGACCGCCTTTATCGGCCAAGAACATGTGAGCATTCAAGCACGCGGTCTCAAACCCGATTCGGTGTACACGGTGTGGTTTGTCAACATGAAGCCTAACAAGCATGAAACCGGTGCGGGCACGGCACCCTATATGTTCCGGACCGACAAATGGGGCGACGGAAATTACACGGCTCACTTGAATGAAGCACCCTTTGGCAAATGGGCCATGATTATGGTGGTGCTGCATCCTACCGGTGACCCGAAAGACATGAAAAATATGGTGGGCGCCTTGAAAGCGCCTTTATGATGAAAACTGCATTGCAACTTGAAAAATCGGCTCAATTTGATACCTTGATGGACAACACTTCACGTTGGGATCACTTGACGAAGGGTATCCGATTGGAATGAAGGACTCGCCAAAAATAAATGCCGACATGTGGGTGGATCAATACGGCGATTCGCTCTTTAATTTTGCTCTCGCCAGGGTCAAGGACAGGGAAATTGCCGAAGATCTAGTTCAGGAAACGTTCCTGGC
>NZ_JBFELV010000571.1:0-2590 GCF_041551955.1 Desulfosarcina sp. | reverse complement strand
CAGGTGGATCAGCCCCTCGTTGAGCAGCCTGTAGTTCTCCCTGGCGACGGCAATGCTGTCCATTACACCCAAATCTGACCGTGGATCATCGTAGGCATCGGGGTAAAGATAGACGCCGTCCCTCGTTTTCACACTGACATGGACGCGAACACCCCAATCAGGCAATTGCAGGCTGGACATTAACGCATTCAGGTTCTCCCGGAGGGCATCTTTGAGACGCACGCTGCCGTCGAACAACACACGGGTGTCGCCGATCGCCGTGGCCGTCATCATTTTGTCATACCGCGCGTGAATGGTCTTTTCCAGCACCTGAATCGAAAAGACATATCCGAATGGCGGCAGCAGGACGCATAGAATCAGCGTTTTAAATGGGAAATAACGCATAGTTAGATCTCGGACAACATCCGTCGCGCATCATCGGCGCCATCGAAATTTCCGTCCAGTGCAAGTGCCTTTTCCAAGAATGATTTGGCCCGTTCCGGTTCGCCTTTTTTGAACAGTGCCACTCCCAGGTGGTAATTGACCGTGGCGTTTTCAGGCAATTTTTCCAGGCTGCCCGAAAACTCCTGCACGGCATTTCCATACAGACCTTTTTTATAGTAGATCCAACCAAGCGTATCCATGACACTGGGGTCGTCGGGCAGTTTCTCTTTGGCGATCCGGGCGAATTTCAGCGCATCATCGATATCGCCTTCACGGGAGGAGAGCAGATAGGCCAGGTTGTTGGCGGCCGGTGCAAACTGGGGGTTGATGTCCAGGGCAGCCCGGTAATGCTTTTCTGACATGTCAAACTGGTTCTGCATATCGTAGATCGTTCCCAGCAGCATGTGCGGTCCGGCCTGCTTCGGGTCTTTATCAAGGATGGCCATGTACTGGTCGATGGCTTTCTGCTGCTGCTTACCGGAGAGGTAGATTCTCGCCAGGGCATAGTAGGGTGGCAAGAAATCCGGGTTTTCCTGTATGGCCGTCTCAAAGGCCTTTTCGGCAGCATCGGTCTTCTTCTGGGCCAACCACAGGCTACCTTTGAGGTTGTGGATGATGGCCCTGGCAACGGCAGCATCGCCGACTTTTTCCAACTGCGTATCGCATTTATCCAGGGCGATGGCCAGTTCCCCCATGGCGCCATGCACCAGAACGATATTGGTGAACACATCCATCAGCATGGGGTTCAGCGCCATGGCCGCATTGAAGCTATCCAGTGCAGCATTGTATTGCTTGGTCGACCGCTGCAGCAGCCCCAGCCGATAATAGCCGGCCGGGTTTTCCGGGTTTTCGGCGATCATGGTTTTAAAGGCCGCCTCTGCATCGGCTGATTTACCCTGGGCCATCAACGCGTTGCCCTGCATCAACCTGGCCCGGGAATCCTTCGGATTCAGCGCCAGGATCTCGGCACACTCTTTCTGGGCCGTTTCAAAATCCCGCTCTTTCAACGCGATCTCGGCTAAAAGCATCCGGGCATTTACATACTTGGGGTTGAGCTCGACGGCTTTGACAAGGGAGGTCTTGGCCACTTGCGTCTCGCCTTTGCCCAGGTGACAAAATCCCTTCAGGTAGTGTGCCCGAGCGGAGCGCGGCTCTTCTTTAACCAACTGATCGAAGATCGCGATGGCCTCGGAGAATGCTTTGTTGATCGCGGCCATCTCGCCTTTCATCATCCGCGCAGGGAAAAAGTTGGGCCGCTCTTTGAGCACCTTGGCCAGGTATTTTCCAGCGTCGTCCATCTGCTGGTGCTTGAGGAAATAACCGGCCATGGCGGTCATGATGTTGACGTCGTCCGGCTTGAGCGCCAGGGCCTTCTCGTACATGGCCAGGGTTTTTTCCGCGTTGTCCGACGCGTCGTAGAAACCGGCCGCTACCATGTATGGTTTGATCTGGGTCGGAGTGGTCTCGATCGCCTTGAGATAGGCGCCTTCCGCTTCCACCGGTTTTTTCATCTGGAAGAAAAAGTTGCCGAGGATAATGTAAAGATCCGAATTGCCCGGGTTTAGCTGGATGGCCTTTTCAATTTGGGCCTGGGCGTTGTCGGGGTCATTTCGCCCGGTGTAGAATCGGACCAGTTCCAGGCGCGGTTTGATTTCGGCCGGATCCAATTCGATCGCACGCAGTAACTGGGACCGTGCTTCGTCGATTTTGCCCTGTCGGGCATAGACCCGGGACAACCCCATGTAGGCGCGGGATTGCTTGCCGTCCAATTCCAGGATTTTTTCAAAGACCGATGCCGATTCAAACAAGTTTTTTTCAAGGTCAAAGAGGCCGGCCATCAGAAACAGGGCCTCGATGTTGTTGGGTTCCCTGGAAAGCACTGCTTCGACTCGTTCACGGGATTCAGCGGTTTTTTTACCCAGCATGTAAAAGGTGGCCAGTTTGAGGGAGGCATCGATGTTTTCCGGATCGAGTTTGGCCACCATGCTGTATTCCCTGAAGGCCCCCCGGGGGTCTCCCAGTTTCAGATAGGTTTCCCCCAGGCGTTCGTAGGCATCCACAAACTCCGGATCGATCTGTATGGCGTTGCGAAACTCCAGCTCCGCACTCTTATATTCCCCTTTTTCAAAATAGGTTTCCCCTTTTTCCAGATGGGACGCCATTTTCT
>NZ_JBFELV010000570.1:0-2598 GCF_041551955.1 Desulfosarcina sp. | reverse complement strand
GTAAACTTTCCGTTTGGAGAACCCCCTGCCCAGCACGTTGAAGGTATTTTCGGTGATGATGAAGGCCTCCGGGTCGATGGACAGGGCCACTTCCTCCACTCGCTTCAGCTGGTAGTTGTTGACCACGGTGAGGATGATTTTCTTGGTTTTGCCCGTGTACGCCCCGCTGCCTTCCAAGAAGGTGACCCCCCGGCTGAGACGGTCCTGGATCTCCCTGGCAATCTTTTCATTGAGATCGGAGATGATGAATAGCATCTTGCGCTGGTTGGAAAAGGCCAATACATAATCCAGCGCCTGAGACGAAATGAAGCTCATGAAAAGGGAGTAGAGCACCAGGTCCGTCTCCAGTGCGCCGAAGCTGAAGGCGAAAAGCACCAAGTTGAAGGCAAAGTAGAAGGTGCCCAGACGGATGCTGAATTTTTGATTCAGGATAATCCCAATTATGTCCAGGCCACCGGCCGATCCCAGCGAGTGGAGGACCAGGCCCGAACCGGTGCCCATGAGCACGCCGCCGGCCAGTACGGCCAGCATCGGCTCATGGATGGGCAGGGTGAACCCGATCAGATCGATGGTCAGGGAAAGGGCGGCCACACCAAACAGACTGTAAAAAAAGAAGCGCCGGCTGATGTGGACCCATCCCATCAGAAAGATGGGGATATTGACCAGCAGATACCACAAACCCGGTGACAGAAGCCCGCTGACATAGTAAAAGAGTAGGGTCAGGCCCGAAATGCCGCCGGTAATGAAACCGTGGGGAATGGCGATGGACTTTAATCCGATGCCGAACACCAGGGATCCGGCCGAAATCAGGAGCAGGTTCCACATCACGGAGGAGATGAAGCGGTGGTACAGGAGCTTTTTCATTGGGTGATTCCTTTGTTTCCGAAGGCATGTTGACCGTTGCCTGCCGAACTGGTTTTTTCGATTATCATCGCCGCTATTTCCGTTGAGAAAAATTTAAAAAATGAAAATACTAACGCCGCATCGACGCATGTCAAGCGGCAGTGCCTAAAAAAATGACGAACGCCAAAAAACAGCTCCCGGACCGTGAAGTGACCACGACCATCGACCCTGAGCGGTGCATCGGCTGCGGGATGTGCATACCGGTGTGTCCCAAGGATACACTGGTCATTCAAGACGGCAAGGCCGTGGTCCGGGGCAGCGAGTCTCTCAATTGCGACCACTGTGAGGCGGCATGTCCGGTGGAGGCCATCCGGGTGGGGGCGGTGGATCCTGGGTTGTCTCAATTCCAAACCTTTCAGGCCGATACCCGCTGGCTTCCCCATGGGCGGTTTGATGCCGCCTCCCTGGTCAATCTCATGGGTTCAAGGCGTTCATGCCGGAATTATTCCAACCGCCCGGTTGAGCGACCGCTTTTAGAAGATCTGGTCAAGGCGGGCATTACCGCGCCGTCGGGCTCCAACTGCCAGCCCTGGACCTTCACCATCCTGCCGGACCGCCGGGCCGTTAACCGGCTGGGACGCCGGGTGGGCGATTTCTTCAGAAAGACCAACCGGATGGCCGAAAACCGATGGCTGCGAACCTTATTGAAGCTGCTCGGCAAACCTGAATTGGACACATACTTCCACCTGCATTATGCCACCGTGGCGATGGGGCTTTCGGCATGGGAAAAGGGGGAACGCGACCTGTTGTTTCATGGTGCACCCTCGGTGATCGTGGTGGCCGCGGACCATGGGGCGTCATGCCCGTCTGAAGACGCTCTCCTGGCCACCGGAAACATGCTGTTGGCCGCCCATGCCATGGGCCTTGGCACCTGCCTGGTCGGTTTTGTCATCGAAGCCATGCGGCGGGACCGATCGATCGTCCGCATGTTGGGCATTCCCGACCATGAAACCCCCTTCGCCGTGATCGCCATTGGCTGGCCCGATGAAACCTATCACCGGGTGGCCGGGCGGAAACCGGTCGTGATCCGCTATGCGGGCTCCGGGGACACGCACTAAACGATTCAGATTTAAAACAATTTCGATAGGGCAACCGTTGCATCTAGTCGACAACGATGTCATATTGGTGCAGCGTTGAGTCCGGCGCATGTAACAGTGGGCATGGGCCGCAACCAAGAAACTGCCGGATTTTCATCGGCTTCAGGAAGGCGAAAATTTTTTGACCGTCACCCATCTGATCGCATTCACGGCAGGTCTTCTGCTGCTATACTATGGTGCCGGCTGGCTGGTCCGGGGCGCATCCACGCTGGCCCGCGGCATGGGGCTGACGCCGATGGTCATCGGGCTCACCGTGGTGGCATTCGGCACCTCCGCGCCCGAACTGGTGGTCAGCCTGGTTTCGGCCGCCAAAGGCAAAAGTATGATCGCCCTGGGAAACGTGGTGGGCAGCAATATCTGCAACATCGCTCTGGTGCTGGGGCTTACGGCCGTGTTTCAGCCGGTGACGACCAGCCGCATTGTCATCACCCGGGATATTCCCCTCATGCTGGCCATCTCCGCCTTCCTGGGCGACGGGAAGACGGAGGGCGCTCCGTTCGGCCTGATGGTCTTCGACCTGGTCCAGGCCACGGTGAGCCTCGTCATCCACGGCCCCACCTGGTGCAACATGCACCCCCAGTACTCCCGCTCCACCGAT
>NZ_JBFELV010000569.1:0-2623 GCF_041551955.1 Desulfosarcina sp. | reverse complement strand
TATGGATTGTTCTATCTTCATGGAATTAGATGGAAGGACATGGGGAATGAAACCCACAACATAACGAAACTCACAACACAACTTGCCACTGTACGTAACAAAATGGTGATTGACTAAAACTGGCTAAAAAGTCATCATCTGTCTGATTTTTCTATGGAAATTAGAAAGGAGACAGCATGATGACCTTCGATAAAATTTCCATTAGTTCAGATGATCGCCCCGCCTTTCCTGCTAGAGATCACCGCTTTGACAGAACCGTCCTACAGATCGCCAACCAGACGATTGGTCCCCCTGGTCTTGATAAATTCCTGGAACGAATGGCCGAAAAGGACTTGTTCGGAAAGAAGCTGATCCGTCGCTATTTTTCTTACCTGTATCGCAGACGCCTGAGCAAAAGCACCATTAAAAGCTATGAGAGAACACTTTTCGCCTTTATCACCTTTCTTAAGGCCAATGGTCGATATTTCGTAGAAACCATTGTTCGAGACGATATTGGCGCTTTTGTGGAATACGAGCAGGATCGGGGGATGAGCCTTAGTACGGTCAACACCAGACTGAGAGCCATATACGCCTTTCTTCAATTTCTGGCTGACCGCGAAATCATTCATCCAAAAGTTCTCAATCGTAAGGTTCGTATTAAGCTTTCCGATACACTGCCGCGCGCAATTGATCCGGTAGATATTCGTTGCTTGTTAAAGGTGATTGTTAACCGAAGGGATCGGGCCTTGATCTTGATATTGTTGCGCACCGGCATGCGTATCGGCGAGTTATTGAACACCAAGATGATCGACATCAATCTAACCGAAAGGCGCATTGATATCTTCGAAGCCCAGAAAAATCGTGTTGGCCGTGTCGTTTACATTAGCAACGATGCCCTGACCGCCCTCAAGCGCTGGTTAAAGGTAAAAAAGGGCACCAGTGATTATATATTCAGCGGTCATAGCGGGAGGCCACTCAGTTATGAAGCCGCACGAATGGTCTTTATCAAGCACCTCAGAAAAGCCGGACTGGATCACAAAGGATACACCTTGCACGCCCTGCGCCATACATTTGCCAGCGAATTGCTCAATGCCGGTATGCGTTTAGAATGCCTGCAGCAACTGCTGGGGCACAGTAGCATCGAGATGACCCGACGCTATGCCCGCCTGACCGACAACAGGCGTAAAGACGAATATTTTAAAGCCATGCAAATCATCGAAAAGGAGGGGATCGGTGGCCATTACCGACGCGATCATTCAATACCGGCGGTTTATTAAGCGACGCAATTACTCACCCCACACGATCAGAAATTATATGCATACGCTGCGTCAGTTCATTTTGTGGGTAGATGTTCCCATTGAACAAGTAACCCACCGGATCCTGCTGAGCTACATTGACCATCTGCTCGACAGGCGGTTGTCCCCCAAAACGATCAACTGTCACCTGGACAGCATTCGTGGTTTTTACAACTACCTGATCCATGAAGAACGGGTGGCTATGGTTCATCCAATCAAGCGAGGGTATACATTGCGACTGTCCCGTCCGTTGCCCCGTTATCTCAGAGACGAACAGATTGTCCGTCTATTCGCGGTTATCAAAAAGTATCGCGATCGGGCTATGTTCATGCTGATGCTACGCTGCGGACTAAGAGTAGAAGAGGTCGCCAATTTAGCTTTGGCAGCCCTGGATTTAAGACGCTTACAGTTCATTGTTTATGAAGGCAAAGGTCGCAAAGACCGCATTGTCTACCTCAGTCGAGATGCCCTGCAAGCCTTGGTTGATTACCTTCGTGTGCGGCCCTCTTCACGGGTTCGTAAAGTTTTTCTTGTAGAGAAAGGGATCCACAAAGGCACAGGTATATCAGTACGTGGCATCCAGAAACGCATGGAGTATTATGCCAAGAAAGCTGGGTTAAAAGTATCATGTCATCAGCTTCGGCATACGATGGCCACGCAACTACTCAATGCTGATGCCGACCTGGTGACCATACAGGATCTTTTAGGCCACTCCCGCATCAAAACCACCCAGCGCTATTGTAAGGTCAGCAACCTCAAGGTTCAGCGGGATTACCACAAAGCGATCGGGGAGGTGATGCAAAGACATGGGCTTTAAGAAAAAGGCTTGACATGATTAAAAAGATGAAACACAATAACACCATCTAACCCACCTAAATACATAGAAATTTCAGCATTTGTTACGTATAGCTTGCCATTATGTTGCCGGTATTATTATGTTGTTCATTTTATTCCCCATTTCATTCCGGCTAATTCCAAACACCGCTACATCTTGTGGTCAAACGAATATTTGGGTGGGTGGTGATTACACCGCAGGGAATGTAGATATCTAAAAAATTGTCCACGTGGGGATTGAGATAATCGCCAGTCCTGCAAGACATCAGATAGCTCTATCGTCACTTTTTTATCAAGGTGTCATCGTCTTTGACACTTCACCATTCTAAGTTTTCTTATTCGGCATTCGATATTCGCTGAATTCTCATCTCCTCGGATATTACACCGCGCTGGCGCCACCATCCACCATCAGCGTCTGGCCGGTGATGAATCCGGCACCGTCGGAGCACAGGAACAACACCGGGTGAACCACGTCGGCGGTCTCGGCGATTCTGCCCATGGGGATGGTCTTGACG
>NZ_JBFELV010000568.1:0-2651 GCF_041551955.1 Desulfosarcina sp. | reverse complement strand
CTCCCCTCTTCCCGCATCCCCATGCATGGCCAGCCGACCGTCCGGGCCAGGGCGCAACTGCGTATAAAAAATATGATGCGGTTCTCCAGAAAGCGCGAGTTCACAACTATTCCCAGGCAACCCAACTTTGTCATTCCGGACGCAGGGCAGCGAAGATCCGGAATCCAGGAAGGTTCATGGGGGGCCGGATCCCCGCTGTCGCGGCAAGGACACCCAAAAAAGACCGGCTTGCGTTTTATCGATAACCGTACAACTTATTGAATCTATATTCAATATAATAACCACGGCTTCCGTGTCGCGCCAGGGGTGACCGAACCCGCCGAACCAGTCTTGCCATTGAATGTCACATGTCGGCATGTGAATTGCTGGATGCATCTGATCAACTTAAATGAATGGAGGATATCATGCCAGATGCAACCCTGATGTTCAATATCACGCCGGTGCCGTTCCTCTCGGTCCTGGTATGGATTTTTTTGTGCATCGCGGCCATGTATTTTGCACGGCGGCCCTTTCACGATTCAATGGGGTCGCTGGGCCGGGTGATTTACAATGCCATGCGCGTGGCCTCCGCTTCGGTGAAGATGGCCCGCCAGCGTCTGGAGGCGCGCAACCGTGAAGTCCTGCTGGCTGCGGGCGTCGAACATGCCGAACGACGCACGGAACGCGAATTCGAGCGCATCAGCACGGCCGTGGAACGAAACCTGGAAGGCTACCCTCAGCTGCAGCGGCAGCTCCGTGAAGATCTGTTGAAGCTCGAGGACGATTACCGTAAAACCGCCGAAATTCCCCAGGGTCTGTCGGACTGGGTCAAGGTGATCGATGCCATCGCCGGCATCAAACCCTCGGGTGACCCCATGGTGGCCAACCTTCTCGAAGACATCCACAACACATTGAAGGAACAACACAAGGCCGCCCTCGAGGGCCATCGCAAAGCGGTGTCGGACCGCCACGGGGTCCTCACGCGCATGGTCCCCCAGTGGCGCGCCACCGACAAGACGCTCAAGGGGATCGAAAAAGCCATCTCCGAGCTGACCGGCCGCTCCCAGGCGGTGGACCAATGCATCACCGACTATGAGACGGTCAGGACACACACCGACATCGCCGAACGTCAGCTTTCATCGTCTTCGCTGACCCAGTTCTTCACATCCGGACTGGTCCTGGGTGTGTTCGTGATCGGCGCCATCATCAACTTCAACCTGGTTGCCCTGCCCATGTCCGAGATGGTGGGCGGTGCCAGCTATATCGGTGCATTCAAGACATCCGATGTGGCCGGCATGTTCATCGTCTGTCTGGAAGTCGTCGTGGGCATCTTTCTCATGGATGCCCTGCGTTTCACCCGGCTGTTCTCGGTAATCGGCTGCCTCGACGACAAAAAGCGCACCTGGTTCTTTTTTATCCTGCTGGCCATGCTGACGATCCTGGCCGGTGTCGAGTCTTCTCTGGCCTTCATGCGCGACCGCATCGCCGCAGACATGGAAGCCCTGAGACAAAGCCTGGCCGGCGTCGAGCCCACTGCCGTCGCCGCCAGCAAGATCCCCACGATCGGTCAGATGATCTTAGGGTTCATCCTGCCCTTCATCCTGACCACGGTAGCCATGCCCTTCGAGACCTTTGTCTCGTCATCGCGAACCGTGCTCGGCATGGCCGGCGCCTGGGCGCTGCGCGCCCATGGGTTTCTTTTGCGCCTGGCGGGCAACCTGGGCTATTACCTGGGCCGATTGGTGGTCAATGTGTACGACCTGATCATCTTTCCGGCCCTCTGGTTGGAGGCGCTGGTTCTTCGAAAAATGGCTGCCTCGCCCAAGGTGCCGAAAGCGGAGAAAGATCGGTCCGCCACCAAAAATAAAACCATGACCTTGTTGGAGGAGACGGCGCCATGCAAAAAAACTGCCGATTGAAGCCACGCACGATGATTGCTGCGGCGTTGTTTGCGGTCCTCTTGATGCCCTGCGGTTGCGCTCAAAAGATGGACCACACCAAGGGGGTATATATGCTGGTGGACACCTCGGGCACCTATACCGAGGAGCTCAACAAGGCCCGGGCCATCATCAACTACCTGCTGGGCACCCTGGCCCCCGGGGACACCATGGCCGTGGCCCGCATCGATACGGGCAGCTTCAGCGAAAAGGACATCGTCGCCAAAGTCACCTTCGACCAGCGTCCGTCGGTGGCCAACACGCAAAAACGCGCCTTTCAGAAGCAAGTGGCCGATTTTGTGTCCTCGGTGGCAGGCAGCAGCCACACGGACATTTCCGGTGGGCTCCTGCAGGCCGTCGAATACCTGAACGAAGCCGGATCCGGCCAGAAATTCGTCCTGATTTTCTCGGACCTGAAAGAAGAACTGGCCCGCGGCCACGTTCGGGATGTTCCCTTTCAATTGGATGGGTTCAGCATCATTGCCTTGAATGTCACCAAACTCCGGGACGATATTCGCGATCCTAAAAATTATCTGCAGCGAGTGGATCAGTGGCGGGACAAGACGGAGTCCGGCGGCGGGGCCTGGCGGGTGATCAATGACCTGGAGCGGCTGGACAATATGTTTTCATTGTAGAACTTATCTCAAAAATAGTCTAAGTGCCCATGGCGGCGTTATGAAACGGCTCAACATGCTCACATACTACATGTATGCTCCGCTTTTTCGCCGTTGCATG
>NZ_JBFELV010000567.1:0-2657 GCF_041551955.1 Desulfosarcina sp. | reverse complement strand
CGCCTCCGATATTGACAGCAAAACCTTCTGATCGAGCCGCCCGGCATGCGGCGATGGTAGCACCAACTGAATAACGCGTCCGTCTCACGATCTGTGATGACCAGGGCAGACCGACCCTCCGGATTTCTTTATTTGTCAAGTTACCCTGAATCAAGCGACGGAGATACTCTGCGCTATGAGCACGGAGGATCTCTTCATCGGAGGCCGGTTCTGGAACCTGCATATCGATCGCTTGATCACCCAAAAGCGCTGATATCCGCTTTCGCAACAATAAATATTTATCTTTGGGAAAGCTGTGCCTTTCTGGCAGGGGGATGGTGAATATGTCGGTGTAGAATATTTTCAAAATAAAATTCCCTAACTCACAATCCTCAAGCTATGTTGCTGACCATAAACACTGCAAAAAAATGGAACTCAAAAATATCTCATGCGGGGAAATCCTTTTCAAGATTTTGATGTGTTCGGTTTACCGGTGGGTGGCCTATTTCGATGATTAGTTGACTTTAAATTTGCTATCACAGGGAAAAAGGTTGGCAAATTTCACTGATCCCACCGATCTTGCAGATATCAGCTCCGGAAATTTATAACAATGTACGAAATTAATCGCAACGAGCCAAATAATGCCAAAATGGGTGCTCAGCTGGTACCGTGGGGATCACCAAAGCATATCAGGCAGATTCCCTTAATTTATGATTAGTAAGGTTATCTCAATACAACTGACATTTGACGAAATACAAGATGTGGTATTGTAACCTGCACCAACGCCCTGAAGGATGTCGGATCACTGGATTGTGAATATCTGTAATCAAGGCTGACTGGTGCTTGTTGGAGATGGCAGGGCATTTCGCACAAGGTGTTTAAAATGAAAATGCGAAGGTGACTTCCGGATAAAAATTATCGCATGATGTGCCAACGCTATCATCACAATCTAAATATGATTCATAAACCCCTCCGACGCCGAAGGACATGTTGCGGGAAGAGATGAAATAAACACCGCCGCGAGCGCCTATAGAATTTTGATCATCAAAGCCGTCGAGAAATGTCCGGCGATAAAACGCACCTGCATAGGGTCGAATCTTTGACTGTAGCGGCAGTACATATTTCACCTGAGGACTCAGTTTGTAAATATCCGGATCTCCTCCGAACCAAGCCTCACCATCAAGACCGACCTCCAATCCGTCCACAACAAAATATCCGACTCCCATCCCTATAACCGCATAGTTGTCATCTAATGAACGGCCGGAACCTGCAATCAGAGAAAACCGCATGCTGCCGGCTTGAAAAGAATCAGCTTGGATGTCAGCCCCAGAAGCGAGCACCAACGAGCACACGAGAAAAAAATACATAGTGATCGACGTCAGGGCCTTTGCGTTTACCGAGACGCGTTTTGACTTTTTAGAAATCATTCGCTCAATCCTCCATATATTATTCGAATTTTGCATGAAATGAGTTGTTTTTGCACAGCACGATGAGAATTCAATATGCCACAAAAATTATCGAGCCGGCTTGTTTTCGTTCCAATGTGCATGTGTTTCTGTCGCTTTCAGCATACTCAATCAAACAGGCAAATTCAAGGAAATGAAAAATTTTACATTAATGTTAGGGATATACCGCAGCATTACGATATTTCTGCATTGCATTCAATTTTGTGAAAGTGACGCATCTATATGATATATTGGGATGCTATATAGAGGATTCGTTTTTATTCCTGCAGCTGATGCGTTGATTTAAAAACTGCGCAACATTCTGTTAAATTAATTTTTTCAACTCGTGATGAGAATGATCTAATAATTTTTCCGTCCCCATTTGGTCAAATTTTCGTGTCCACAACAGGGTATTTAATTTCAGGGATTGGGTTGCCTAAGGATTGTTGACTGGTCTGGTGATACACATGTGGTGGGGGCTGGTTGCAGGAATTTATATCCCGATACAGATACGTACAGGTATTCAAAATGAAATGAAGGACTTCGAAACTGGGCATACCTCAAACGACCATGCAGATATCAGCCTTGGTAATTTTCAACGATGTTCGAAAATAATCGCAACGGCCAAATCTTGCCCAAATGGCGGTTCACGTGGTACCGTGAATATTATCAAAGCCCTGAACCCTGATCCTTTTTTTGAGATACGTTCTAATATCGTCTTAATGTATCTGTTCCCTCGATAATTAAATTCTAAGCGTTTTCCATTGAATTTGATGGTAATAAGTAGAGGGTTATTTCTTTTTCCAAATTTGGATCTTAAATTGATTCCAATTTGAATACCAATTCTTGATGTATCAAAGGATCAATATCTTATCATGGTCAGAATGGTTACAAAGATAAAAACCTATGATGAAGAAGCTGAAGCGTCTGGTTGGTATGGTC
The DNA here is from genome assembly GCF_041551955.1 of Desulfosarcina sp. GTDB lineage: Bacteria > Desulfobacterota > Desulfobacteria > Desulfobacterales > Desulfosarcinaceae > Desulfosarcina. The sequence goes on along the minus strand of NZ_JBFELV010000567.1, from coordinate 291 downwards.
CCGAAGTTGCGTTCGGCCTTGCCTTCAAGCATGTTACGCCTGGTCAATCGATATTGGATATCGGAATTGGCACCGGCTTGGGTTCTGTTCTTTTCCGTAAAGCGGGGCTGGATGTCCACGGCATGGACATTTCTTCACAGATGCTCGATGTGAGTCGCAGCAAAGGTTTTGGATCACTTCAACGCCATGATTTGAGAAAGCTTCCGTACCCTTACGAATCAGAAAGTATGCACCACGCCATCTGTACCGGCGTGTTTAATTTTATCAGTGTTTTTTATCCGGTTTTTTAAT
>NZ_JBFELV010000566.1:0-2704 GCF_041551955.1 Desulfosarcina sp. | reverse complement strand
TGGTGGATGTATTTGGCCAGGTGGAGAATGGACGGCTGGCCGGGCCGAACGAATGCCAGGAACCGGCCGGGGTCCAACGGGGGGATCTTCAGACCCGTGGCGGCGTTGATCGCAAGCCGGTGAACCTGGTTGAAGGCCTCTAAAATGTGCAATACGTAGCGCTGCCGGTAACGGGTGACCGCGCGGCCCTGGTCCATGAGCTGTCTGACGGGTTCTTCGGCCAGGAAACAGAGGAACGACTGGGCATCGGAAAAGCCCCGGGGGACCCAGATCAGCTGGATATATTTGCCCCGAAAGCGGGCAGAGAACTCGATGCCGATGCGGATTTGGACCCCCATGATCTGGGCGGCCTCGATCAGTTCGGCGGCGGATGGGGGGTCGATGAAGTTGTAGTAGATGACCCGCAGGCGTCTGATCCCCTTGATCCAGGCATCCATGATCAGGTGGGAAGCGGATTTGCGGCCCTTGGTGTTGATGTCGTGAACGTGATCGTCGAAGGCCAGTTGATTCCAGGCTTCAGGCATCTCCAACAAGTGGTAGCGCCGCAGCATTTTTCTGACGATGCTGGGCTTCCCGCTGGCCACCCGCCTGAAATCATGGGCCAGTTTGAGCTGTTCAATCTCGTTGCCGTGGGCTCGTATCAGATCCTTCATGATGGACAGGAGCACCCGTGCGGCGTTCTTGGGCAGGGTGCCGGCCGAGGCGTGCAGCACTTCGTCACGCAGCGAGCGCAGGGCGTTGAGACGATCCTCCAGATCCCCGGCTTCCAGAGACTCGAGCAGGTGGATGATGGCGTAGGCGATGCGAAGCCCCCTGGTTTCGGCCAGTTCCTTGATGCCATGGGGATGAAACCAGGGAAACAGGCCTTTTTTGCCGATGACGGCAGGGGTGGACCGGCTCAGCACACCATTGACGATCTTGAGAAGATCACGGTCGCGCTTGTCGAAAAATAGGCTCAACGGGCCTCCATGGAGGGGTCAACAGGGGTTGGGTTCATTTTAAGGTTGCGGTGGAAATTGCGCCAGGATTTTCTCCACCAGCGTGTTGATGTCCCGGCTGGCTTTTTCTGGATCCTTGTACTCCCGGAACCGCTGGGTGCCGGTGCCCCGCCAGAGCAGGATCTGCGATGCCGCATCGACAAAATCGATGGTCAGCGTCCCCTCATCATATTCGCGGAGGTTGTTGCCGGTACCGATGGCCACGCCGCCATGCCGGCCAAAGCTGCCGATGCCGAACCCGATGCCACCTCCGGCGCCGTCCGATTCGATTTTCTGGCGCAGCGTGTATTGATAGCGGACCAGGAATGCCGATGTGCCGTCTTCCGACTTGACGAAACCCTTGCCGGCGAGCTGCCGTTCCACCGCCGCCCGGATGCGGGTGTCGCGAAGGGGATTGTCGATGCGAAGATCACCGGTTTTATCCTGGGTTTCCGATTCCCAGCGGTAGGCTTGCATCGATGAAAAATCGGTGGCCGGATCATAGTCCTGATTGACCTGGACACCCGAGCAGCCCCCGAGAACAAGGGTTGCCGCACAAACAGCGAACCAGATTCTTCTCATCTTGAATACCTCCACGATGGCCATACCTGATATGAAAGAAGGCCCCATCATCTGTCGGTCAACCGCCAGGCCGTTGATGAAAGAACAGTCGAATTTACTCTATCTGTCCATCATAATTAACATATTCGTCAAATAAGTCAAAACAAGTCCGCTGGTGGCGAGGAAATAGTCACGGTCGAATATGGCGCCTACCATCCGTGCTGCCTGCAACGGGGCCGGCGGATATCCTTATTGGGTTGTCGTTCGCGCAAAAACAAATGAGCCTGAAAAAAAGATCACGAATAAGGTTAACTTCTCGATTTAAGTGCCGATAAGTGGGCTATCATGATTAGACGCCAACCATCGTTGATCACCATTGCCACCGATGAGACGATCTGTTTTCTGACGCTCTCGGCGGACGGCCGTTTCCAGACGCAGGCCAGCCTGCCCCTGGCGGACTTCCTGGAAGGGAGCACCACGGCAGCGGAGCTGCCGAAGTCGGCATTGCAGTCGGTTCACCGGCTGCTTGTCGTTCCGGACCATTGGATGGGAAGCCGTTTTGACGAGTTTCAGGCCCGCAAAAAATCGGTGATCACTGCCTTTATCGAACGCAAATTGAAACTGGAACAGCCGGCGCTGAACCAGGCCGGCGACTTCTATCATTATGCCGTTGTCCAGGATCAGGACCACCGCCAGCAGTTGTACACTTTCTATCTGCAGGAGGAAATTGCCTATCGGCTATATCGACGGTTGGAAACCCTTGGCATCGGCCCGCTTGGCATCACCACGCCAGCCCAGGTGTGGCAGGCTAAATTGGGAGATAAGGTCGACGCATTCTCCAGCAAAGGATTCGGATTCATCCATCTGGGCGAGGCAGACTGTTTTCTCTATTTTTTCTTCATGGGACAGTTCCTCTTCTCGCGAAACATCCAAATCCCGGATATCGGCGGTGACGCGTCCGAAATATACAACCTGTTGAATTATGAAATTAATCAGTCTTTTTACCTCTACTCGCAATAAACCAAAACGGCGGTGGATCGCTTGCTCATGCTGGCGCCTGAAGCGTCGGCTGTCGATCAACTGACCGCGTTGCTGGGTCGGGAAGTCGAGCGACTGCCTGTGTCTTCCCCGGAAACGAGTATCCCCGACGAAGCGATGGCCGAGAT
>NZ_JBFELV010000565.1:0-2736 GCF_041551955.1 Desulfosarcina sp. | reverse complement strand
CCAACGGTTGCATTGATTACAAGAAAGGTTTCCACCATTTTGAAAAAGCATGAAGAAGCCGACGCCGCACCAAAGAAAAAAGGCGCCCTGCGTGAAAATATCGAAGCCATCGTTTTCGCCGTCATCCTGGCGCTGTTCATCCGCACCTTTGTGGTTCAGGCGTTTAAGATTCCTTCCGGATCGATGAAGGACACGCTGTTGATCGGCGACCATATCCTGGTCAACAAGTTCATCTATGGCGTCAAAGCACCCTTTTTAAATAAAACGATCATTCCCATCAATGACCCGCAGCGGGGTGACATCATCGTCTTTGAGTTTCCCGAGGATCCCAGTAAAGATTTCATCAAGCGGGTCGTCGGTCTGCCCAGGGACATCATCGAAATCCGCAACAAGAAACTGTTCGTCAACGGTACCCCTGTCAAGAACAGCCACGGCATCTATAACGATCCCAAGATATATGCTGCCCGGACGCAACCCAGAGACAACTTGGGGCCAATTACCGTGCCGGATGGCAAGCTCTTCGTGATGGGCGACAATCGCGATTTTTCATACGACAGCCGTTTCTGGGGATTCGTCGACATGGTGGCGGTGAAGGGAAAGGCATTTATCATCTACTGGTCGTGGGACAAGGAGGACTTTGGCGTTCGCTGGAGCAGATTGGGGCACCTGCTGGAATGATAAAGAATAGGGGATTGATGGATTCTTAAATGTTGAAACATCAAGACATCCGTTGGGAACAGCGCCTGGCCAACTATACCATGGCGTTGGCCCAATTGACCAAAGCGGTGGACTTGGCCGGCCAGCGTCCTTTGTCTGATCTCGAAAAGCAAGGGCTAATTCAGGTTTTTGAGTTTACGCATGAGCTTGCCTGGAATGTCATGAAGGACTACTTTGCATTCCAGGGGGATCCATCGATCACCGGTTCGCGTGATGCGTTTCGTGAATCCTTTAATAAAGGGCTCATTACGGATGGTCAAGGGTGGATGGAGATGATCAAGAGCCGCAACCAGAGTTCACATACCTACAACCAGAAAGTGGCTGAAGCGATTGTCGACAAGGTTGTTAGCGTGTATCATGCCCTGTTCCACGATTTTTTGCTCCAGATGCAGGATCTTAAGTCGTCGTGAACGGCATGGGGCTTCCTGGGCATGCTGTGGAAAAGATTCGCGGCATATTTCGTGATTATTCGGAAATTCAACGGGTTTTTCTTTATGGATCCCGAGCCCTGGGAACCTACCGCCCAGGTTCGGATATCGATCTTTGCATCGAAGCGGAATCGCTCGGGCTGACCGAGTTATTTTCTATCGAAAACAGGATGGATGACTTGCTCCTTCCCTGGAAGCTGGATTTATCGCTACTGCACCAAATAGACAATCCAGCGTTGCTGGATCACATTCAAAGGGTTGGCGTTATCTTCTATACGCGTTGACCAATTATGGATGGGCACTAAACACTCGGAGCTATTTGATGGGTAAAAACCAATACCGCGTCCTCGTTGTCGATGATGAACTAAGCATGCGTGAACTCCTTGAATACATGCTCGAAAAGCAGGGGTATGGCGTCCTCGTCGCGGCCACCGGCAAAGAGGCGATCGCCAAAATCGAAAAACATCCATACGATCTGCTGCTGTGTGATATCCGGCTGGGCGACATGACGGGACTGGAGGTCCTCAAGGCATCCAAAAAGAAAAACCCGCATGTGACGGTGATCATGATTTCCGCTTTTGCCACCACCGAAACGGCGGTAGAGGCAATGAACCAGGGCGCGTTTGACTACGTTCCCAAACCATTTGAAAATGAAGAACTGCTTCAAACGATTGCCAATGCATTGGAACGCAAGACCCTGGAGATCGATAAACAGGCCATTGAAGACGAGTTGAAGGAGAGCGTTCATTTCGGCAAAATCGTCGGCAACAGCCCGCGCATGCAGCATATTTACGAAATGATCCGGCAGGTGGCCAAGACGCGCACCAGTGTCCTGATAACCGGTGAGAGCGGCACCGGCAAAGAACTGATCGCCAAAGCCATCCACGAGCAAAGCGACCGGGCGGACGAACCCTTCGTGACCATCAACTGCGGCGGCATCCCGGAAAACCTGCTTGAAAGTGAATTCTTCGGCCACCGCAAAGGGTCGTTTACCGGCGCCAGTGCTGACAAGCAGGGGTTGATGGAAATTGCCCATAAAGGAACGCTCTTTCTGGATGAGGTCGCCGAATTGAGCCTGCCCATGCAGGTGAAGCTGCTCAGGGCCGTTCAAGAGCGCGTGTTCAGGCCGGTCGGCGGCACCAAGGATATTGCGGTGGACATCCGCATCATCTCCGCCACCAATAAAAAACTGGAAGACGAGGTGATCGAAGGCAATTTCCGCGAAGACCTGTTCTATCGCCTGAATGTGATCGAAATCAAAATTCCGCCGTTGAGAGAACGAAAGGGCGATCTGCTGCCCCTGGCGCAGCATTTTCTGGAAAAGTATTCAAAGGAACTGGGCAAGCAGGTCACCAAATTTTCATCCTATGCCATCGACCTGTTGAAGAAATACGATTTTCCCGGCAACATCCGTGAACTGGAAAACCTGATCGAACGAAGCGTGGCCCTGTCCAATACCAACATCCTGCTGCCGGACAGCCTGGCCATGTCCATCCACAAGAAGAGATGGATCGAGGGGGTGCGCAACCGTCGGTTCGATGTGGATGAGGTCTCCAGGGGCGTGGCGCTGGACAGCATCCTCGAAGAAATT
>NZ_JBFELV010000564.1:0-2741 GCF_041551955.1 Desulfosarcina sp. | reverse complement strand
GGCTTCATCGAAAAAAGGCGGCTGTGGTGTGCTTTTTAGCTTGTCGACCAATTTTTTTGCCGCCGAGGTTAATTCCTCATGAGAATCGGCTGGCCCATTTTTTAACAGTTGAACCAGTGCATCGCCTGCAATGATCCGGGCATCGTAGTAGGTGTTATCGTCTGCCAGTATGGCAAGGACCTGGAGGACCATTTCCCTGGACGGGGTTTGGATCTCTCCGACACGCTTGAGCACCTCTTCGCGCAGTCGCCAGTTGCCCTTGAATCGGAGGATCCGAATCAACCCCGGCTGACACTCTGCCAATCTACCGCTGTCGGCCAATTCATCGAAGGTGTCAAGAACCGGTCCCCAATCCGTGAGGTTACCAAAAGGATCTTGTTTCATTGATTTACTCCTTTTCGTTAATTTGACGGTTTTATTGATGAACTGATTACTGACGGCGTTATAGAGCAATGACGGTGCCAGAATTGATATATTGTTTAACCCACTGATATGAATGATGAATTTGGAAAACGGCAGGGATTGCCAAAAAAAAGGATGGGAAATAACCGCCCGCTTAAATCAACTAAAAAAGATTTAACATGCAGTTTTAATTTAGCATTTTGAGTGCGGGCGAATACGCCCATGGTGGGCGAATCTGGCACTTATGAAGGGGACATTTTCCGAAAAAGTGCTCTGCGCGATATTCCCAGCAGGGAGGCTGCCTGGGTGCGGTTACCGCCTGCCTGGCGCAAGGCTTTTGAGATGAGGGCCTGCTCCAATTGTTGGGTGGCATCACGAAGATTGAGTTCGGCCGGGATCCGTGCCGTTGCAAATTTCGGATCGGGTGAAAGAAAATCAAGGTGTCCAAGGGTTACATAGCGCTGCAGGACATTACGCAATTCGCGGACGTTTCCGGGCCAGTCATACTCGATCAGTGTATCCATGGTACGGCCGGGTATGTTTGTCGGTCCGGAAGGCCCTTTCATTTTGCGTAAAAAGTGTTCAACCAGCAGGGGAATATCCTGTTTACGGTGGCGCAACGGTGGCAATTGAATCTGGATTACCTGGATTCGGTAAAAAAAATCATTGCGCATGTGGCCGCTGCTGACCTTGTCGTCCAAGGCAGTGTTGGATGCCGATATAATCCGGAAATCAGCCAGATGGGTCTCGATACCGCCGACTGGCCGGTATCCTCCGCCGTCGATTGCTCTCAATAGCTTGGCCTGCATGTTGACGGTTAATTCGCTGACTTCGTCAAGAAACAGCGTACCGCCATCGGCCATATCCAGATAGCCCGGCGAATCCGCGTGGGCGCCGGAAAACGATCCTTTGCGGTGGCCGAAAAATTCTCGTTCGAACAGGGTCTCCTGGATCGCACCACAGTTCACCGCGACAAACCGTTCTTTTTTCCTGTCGCTGTGGTCATGGATGGCGTGGGCCACCAATTCTTTGCCGGAACCGGATTCACCATATATGGCCACACTGGCATCCGTTGCGGCCGCCTTTAAAATCAACTCGTAAACTTCCTGCATGGCCGGCGATCGGCCAAGGATTTCGCCGAGCCGATAGCGTTCTTTCAAGGACGACCGCAACAGGCGGTTCTCACTGTCCAAAAGATCGGCCATGCGTTGGGCGGCCATCTGTTGCTCTTTGATTTCAGTGATATCCTTGAACGTTGACAGCAGCGCCGGTCGGCCCTGGAAAGTGATTGGACTGTGACAGACCTGGATCCAAAACGTCTTTTCGGATCGGGTAAGCTGGTGAACTTCTTCGAACTTGGCCTCAAGCGTGCCTTCACCGATTGATCTGAAGAGTCTGGATATATCGCCTGCATCATCCCCTGGGGGATGGTGTACGGGTTCATCGTGCATGTCCTCGGCCGAAGAGATGTTGAATAATCGACAAAAGGCCGGATTGACGTAATAAAATCGATGATCCTGCACCAGGGAGACGCCTTCGGCGACCTGCTCAGTCAGTACCCGATAACGCGATTCACTTTCTTTCAGCGCTTCTTCAGAGCGCTTTAGCCACAATACCTTACTCAAGCGCTCGCCAATCGCTCTCAACAGGCGATCTTCTTCCTCCAGAAACGGTCCGCCATCGCACACCGGCGGTTTATGAATATAGTAGACGTCCACGTCGCCGACATGATTGCCGTTTAGTACGATTGGCGTATTCTGATGCCAGCGTGTCATCTTGAAATGCTTGGATTGGTATTCCTGGCCGTCCAACACGATCCGCGCACAAGCGTTCTCGGGATACTGCCAGGCCGCCGGAATCAATTCAACGGCACGCTGCATGATCCATGGCAGGGACACATCCTGGTTTTCAAAAAGGTTGGAAATGCCGTACAGGCAGTTCAACTCCTTGATACGCTCGGTCAGCGCGTTAGGCGCGGAAGAAACCGACAATGGTTTACAGGAATCATTATCCATAATTTAATATTTAATTTGAAAAATTATGTAATTTTACCATGTTCAGATATGTATTTGAAAAAAATCATATATTGTCAAGGGATAAACCACAGCATGTGATTGGTATGTATCTATGATTTTTGGCAATGTTATCTAAAATTCAAGCCAAGGCAAGTTTTATCCCATGTAGCAAAAACAAATCACACGCCTAAATGCCCTTGTGATTACTGCTATGAACGACCATGCTACCCGTAATTTAAATCGTATAATATTACAATAACATACCACAGGTCTCCCCTACCCCTCCTTTGCGTCCTTCTACGCCCTCTAGCCAGCCCGGCCCTT
>NZ_JBFELV010000563.1:0-2748 GCF_041551955.1 Desulfosarcina sp. | reverse complement strand
TCCCCAACTGCCTCGTCCACGTCATCGATCTGCGCCCTCACCGCGTTCTCGGGACACACTGAAACGCACCTCCCGCAGCCCTTGCACTTGGATTCGTCATGCACCACCTCGTCACCTTCCATGGCGATGAAGTTCACGTTCTCATCCAACGTGTCGTAAATATCATAAATCCGATTCGATGGGTGGTCAAAACGCTGCTCTTCTTCAACGAAAACCCGATACCTGAGCCGGTAGACCGCATCTTTTTCCCGTGCGGTGTTGGCTGCTTTTAAGAATATCGGCATGATTCCCTTCCTCCCGAAGGGTGAATGATTAAAAGCTAAGTTCGATCAACCCATAATATTGACTGTTATCGCGGTAAAAACCCAGCGGGGTATAATCGGTACCGTCGAAAATCTCTACACCCAATTCCAGGGTGACATTTTGCCAGTAATCAATGATGAGCTTGGGATTATATAGCGTGCCATCACCATGGAAATCATAATACCAGCGAAATTCCAATTTTAAATCATCGTCGAAAAATTTCTTTGAAATCGTACCGTTTATGTTGCTGGTGAGTTCTCGCGCCAGGATAATGCTGTCATCAAAATCACTGATAAAGTTCTGGCCGAATTGAATATTCAGGTAGAATGCCCCCGGCCCATGATAGTCAGCCCCCACCACATACTGAAACACCGGTTTGCGGATCCGCTGAAGTTGATCGGTAACCAAACTGACCCGGTCCGTATAGGCCAGATCGCCGCGCAATCCGAAGGCGGCCACGGTCGTTTCGAACTCAAAACCAGCAGTTTGCTGGCGATCATGGCGCAGTCGAATCGGCTGATTGGTGGCGTGGGCATAACCCACCAGATCTTTGATCACGCGGGAACTGAAGGTCGGGTCGAAACCGGGGGGGACCGTCAACGAGTCAAGCGTGCCGACATCTTCATAGCCGTAAAAATAGCTCAAGGCGTAGTCGAACCGACCGATCGTGCTGGATAACCGGGCGCCGCCCTCTCCATTTTCCAACGTATTGGCCGGGTTATCCTCGACCACGCTGACCGGGCCGACCTGTTCCTCATAGTGGTTAAGCAGGGCCCAGTCGGTTTCCCGGATGTCATATTCGGATTGAATGAATACCGGGATGTATATCCCTTGCAACGTGAAGATGCCCGCAAAGAGTTCGAGGTTGACCATGGGAATCTGCAGCTTGCGATCTTCCCGCCGGCCGCCGATGCCGTCCCGGAAGTCCTCGGGATTCAAGATATCCAAAGGGCTGAACCCATCGGCCTTGCCCCACCGAACGATTTGATTGCCCACCTTCAAGTTGGCGTATTTACCTGACATGTTGAGATAGGCGTCAAACAGGCGAAAATTGGCGTCATCGTTCCTGTCACGATCACGTCCGTAGGTATAATAATCGCCACCCACACCCACTTTAAAGAATAGCGAAGATGTGGGGGCATAGGTGAGATCCACTTGGCCTTGGACATGGTTTTGGTAAAGGTCTTCGAATTCGTCGTCATTTTCGGTGTCGACGCTGAATTTGTTCCACACCCGACCACCAGTGGTAAATCTTTTCTGTCCAGGCCCTTCGTCCCACGGGGCGGCGTCTGGGGCGGCCGTATCCCACGGGTCGCTGCCTTGATCATCGGTCGGCGCCCCCGCTTTAAATGGGTCTTCGGCCACATCGCCAAACGGGTCTTCCCCGGTGTCCTTAAATGGATCTTCAGCCACGTCGGCGAATGGATCCACCTCAGCAGCCTGAAAGGGGTCATCAGGCGCGTCTACATCCGAGCCTTCAACCCGATCTGTTTTCAACCGCTGCAAAATCGAATCCGTGCCGCTACTCTCGACCGTCGACTGTGAAGCGCTGGCCAGCACCACCGTCGACATCTGGGAATCGATCCCATCGGCCATGGACCCTTTTTCGGCCTCCTCATATGAAGACGCCGCCAGGCGTTGATCTTTTTCGCCTTCACGGCTCGAGGGGATCGTATCGCCGTTGTCTGTGGAGTAGAGGATATTTTTTTCCGGCAGGACTTTTCTGAGCAGGCAGGCCTTAACCAAACCATCTCGAATCATTTGCTCGGCGGCTGCCTCGGCCGCTTTGTATGTCGGAAAACTACCGTAATAGACGCGATACCACATGCCTTTACCGCCCGTATCCTCATAGCGGTAATAGGCATCGACACCTTTTTTATTCAGTGTCGCGATCTCTTTTTCAGCCGTTGACTGCTGTTGGAAAGACCCAACTTGAATAATGTACCAGCTGGTTGCTGCCGCACCCGATGGACTATTGGCGGCATGAGCCGCATGCGGGGCGATGGCCACCGGTTGGCTGGCGGCAGTTGCACCGGTCACGACCCATCCAAGTGTAAACAAGGCGGCTGACACGGGAAAAGCCAGCCAAGCAAGTATCAAACTGATCACGACAACCCGAATTGCCTGGCAACCGTTTTTTTTCACAAGGGTTTTCATCCTGTTAAGGTTATTTTACTGATTTTATGATTCTTTCTTGGCGAAGCCAACCCCATGTAATTCGGTCAATTTCATTTAGTCCTGACAGCCTTCAACCTTACACCTTTTACCTGATGATTACCCTCTGTTCTTTGCGTCTCTGCGAGAGACAATCGCATTCATTCTATTTCCGTAATAGTGGAAGCCCAATCAGGGTCAGGCACTTTGATTGTTGTCATGTAGGCACCCGGTTCAAAGTTGATTTCAGTTGCCAAAATTTCCATCGCACCAACTGTTAAGGATTGTATC
>NZ_JBFELV010000562.1:0-2762 GCF_041551955.1 Desulfosarcina sp. | reverse complement strand
GGATAAGTGGGAAACGACGGGGCGGGTATCAACACCCGCCCCGTCACACCAGACGAACCGATTCCCCGATTATTCGAATCGGGAGAATTGCCCATACAGATAAGGAGAATAGTATGGCATTAACCGGTATTCAGATATTCAAACTCCTGCCCAAGACCAACTGCAAGGAATGCGGGGTACCCACCTGTCTTGCCTTTGCCATGAACCTGGCATCCGGCAAGGCCGAATTGGACGCCTGCCCCTACGTCTCCGATGAAGCACGCGAAAAACTCTCCGAGGCTTCAGCACCGCCCATCCGCCCCGTTGTGGTCGGCAAAGGCGTTCGCAAGGCCACCACCGGCGGTGAGACGGTGCAGTACCGCCATGAAAAAACCTTCTACAACCCCACCCTGCTTGCGGCCCAGGTTGGATCCGACATTGCCGCAGCCGACCTGGAAGCTAAGCTCAAAGGCTGGAACGCCCTGCAGTTCGAGCGCGTGGGGCTGAACCTGCGGCCGGAGCTGGTGGCCGTCAAAGACGTCAACGGCAAGGCCGACGCTTTTGCCGCCGTGGCCAAACAGGTCGCCGAAACATCGGAATTCAACGTCATCCTGATGACCGAAGACGCCGAGGTGATGAAAGCCGGCGTAGCCGCCTGCGCCTTCAAACGCCCCTTAATCTACGGGGCTACCGCGGCCAATGCCGATGCCTTCGGCGCCATCGCCAAGGAGAACGACCTCCCCTTAGGGCTCAAGGCCGATTCCATCGATGGACTGACCGCCCTGTCGGAGAAACTCACCGGCATGGGCCTCAAGGATCTGGTGCTGGACCCCGGTTCACGCGAGCCCAAACAGTCCAACGAGGACATGATCGCCATCCGTCGCGCCGCGCTGAAAAACGGCAACCGGGCCGTGGGCTTTCCCACCATCGCCTTTCCTTGTGAAATGGCTTCCAATCTGGACACGGAGACCATGCTGGGCGCCATGTACGTGGCCAAATACGGCGGCATCGTGGTGATGTCCGATTTTGCCGGCGAGTCCCTCTTCCCGCTGCTGCTGGAACGCCTCAACATCTATACCGACCCGCAGCGGCCCATGACCGTCACCGAGGGCATCTATCCCGTCAACAACCCCGACGAGAATTCTCGCGTGCTGGTGACCACCAACTTTGCCCTGACCTACTTCATCGTCTCCGGTGAAATCGAGGCCAGCAAGGTGCCCACCTGGCTGCTGATCAAAGACTCCGAAGGGCTGTCCGTACTCACTGCCTGGGCGGCCGGCAAGTTCGCCGGCGACGACGTGGGCATGTTCGTTAAAAAGAGCGGCATCACCGACAAGATCAAGCATCAGGAACTGGTTATTCCCGGCTATGCCGCCGCCATCGTGGGCGACGTGGAAGAGGAATTGCCCGGCTGGACCATTACCGTGGGTCCCCGGGAGGCCGCCCATATCCCCGGCTTCCTCAGAGCGTAACCGCGGTGTGATCTAACGGTCAGGGTGGGCATTCGGTTCTCCCTGGCCGTCGTTTCCTGGCCGGCACGCCGGCCATCATGTTGGCAATAGCGTCATCCGTGGCCGAAGCACTGGCCGGAGCATGATGCCGAGAAAAAGAAAGGAAAGTCGTATGCTACTCATCGGCGAAAGTTTGAATGTCATATCGACAAAGATCGGCCGCGCCTTCAAGGAGCGGGACCCCAAACCGATCCAGGAAGAAGCCCTTTTCCAAAAGGAAAAGCGAATGGATTACATCGACATCAACCTGGGGCCGGCCAAGAAAGACGGGCACGAGCTGATGCCGTGGGTCGTCCAGGTAGTTCAGGACGTGGTACCGGATCTGCCCCTGGCCCTGGACACCTCCAACATCGACGCCATCGAAGCGGCCCTGAAGGTCATCAAGCAGGTCCCTTCCGGCACACCGCACATCGTCAATTCCATTATGTGCCGGCCGGAGCGCTATGAGCGTATGGTGCCCATGACAGCCGAGTACAACGCCGATTTCGTCGCCCTGATGTGGGGGCCGGACGGCCTTCCCCGCGATGAGAACGAGCGCGCCGCCCTGTGCGTGGAACTGCTCTACTTCGCCAACGAAGCGGGTATTCCCAACGAAAAAATCTGGGTGGACGGCATCGTGACCCCGGTGAACATCCAACAGCCCCAGGCCATCAGCCTGATGGAGTTCCAGAAGATGATCCCGGATATCGCACCGGGCGCGAGGAGCACCTGCGGCCTCTCCAATATCTCCAACGGACCGCCCGATCACCTGCGCCCCATCCTGAACCAGACCTACACGGTGATGCTGATGAAATGCGGCATGGAATCGATCATCACCGATCCGCGTGACGAGCAGCAAACCGCTATCTGCAAGGGCGAGCGTCAGGATATCGTGGACCTGATCTACGGCATGTTGGACGGTGTCGAACCCGACCGGTCCAGCCTGTCCAAGGAGATGCTGGACTACGCCAAGACCGTGGACGTTATCCTCGGCAAAACCCTATACTCCGATTCCTGGTTGGAAATTTAACCATTTACCAACAGCCCATAAAAAAACCCCTTCCAAATTGGAAGGGGTTTTTTTATGGGCTGTTGGTAATTTCAATGGCCGGGCATACGCGTCTTCACCGTATGGTCGGTCAGCGCCCGCGTGCGGTCCGAAAAGAGCTTGGCGCAGGTCGGGCAGTACTTGTGGCTCTCCTTGACATGGGGATGGGGGGCGGTACGGCGCTCGATGTAATCGATAAACCGCGTGGTGGCAAACCAGCGGCCGCAGCCCTCACAGCGCTCCAG
>NZ_JBFELV010000561.1:0-2771 GCF_041551955.1 Desulfosarcina sp. | reverse complement strand
TTGATGGACTCGAAAAAAGTCGATAATTGCTCTTAAGTGTCATTCCTGCGTAGGCGGGAATCCAGTGTTTTCAATTGGTTGTAGATTCCCGCCTGCGCGGGAATGACACCTCTGGGGACTTTTTACGAGTCCATCAAATTTGGCTGCTTAATAGTAGCGAAATGCGATGCTGAAGGCAAGTCGATGTCGAGCGTCAAATACAGCATGGGCTTTCGTTTTTAATCCGGAACGTGCTTGCCATAAAGGATCCGGCCCAATTCCCGGTGAGTGAAGTAGGGGTCGTCGTTGCGCAGGTAAGGCAGCAGGATGCGTTTCTTGCGGACGATGTCACGGGAAATATCCGCGAAGATGGCATCGGGATCGAAGAGAGCCGCCGTGATGATGGCCTGGCCGAAGGGGTTGATGATCTCGCTGCCTCCCCAGAAACGAAACGGATTATCATCGACGGCCTCAAAACCTGAGTCGGTCGGTTTGCACGTGTCCGACCTGAGGTCTTCGAATACCTCGCAGCCCACTCGGTTGGCGCACAGGTTGTATACACCGAAAACCCGGGAGTAAAATCGGTTGATGATGTTCCAGCTCTCGATATTGGAAAACTCGTTGCCCATAGAACCCCGGGAGGAGTTGAACATGGTGATGAAGATGTCCGCCTTCTGGGTGACCCCCAAATAGGGCAGTGAGGGATGCCACAGGTCGTTGCAGATAAACGGGGCAATGGTCAGGCCTTTGAGTTTGAAGACGCGGACATGCTTGCCGCCGGAGAAAATCTTGCGCTCTTCGAAGACGCCGTAGTTAGGCAGATTCAACTTGCGGTAGGCGAACAGGATCTCTCCGTCCACGGCCACCAGGGCCGAATTGTAAAAATTCATGGCCGGGGATTCTTCGATGAATCCAACAACGGCCGCCGTGCCTTTGGTGGTTCCGACCAGTTTCCTGATCTCCGGCGAGTCCATGCGCAGGGCCGCTTCGTGATATCTTTCCCGCACAAAGTAACCGGTCAGGGAAAGCTCGGGGAATACCACCAGGTCGACCCCTTCCGCCTTGGCCGCTTCAATTTTTTCAATCGTGGTTGCCAGGTTGGTTTTGACATCCAGCAGGACCGGATCGGTCTGGTAGACTCCCACTTTCATTGATGGAACCCTTTCTTGGTCGTGGATGAAGCACAGCGCCAAACACCACCACCGTTCAGGTGGTGGCCGCCCTGCATCCGGCTATGATGGGATCGATGGATGTCCATTGGTCGGCCGATCGGATTTTTTTGATCAGATCGCCGGCTTTCAGCCGACCAATGATCGGCCCGGTCAGCCAGAGAAATTTTGCTTCCAGCTCATTGTCCGAAGGCAGCGTATTCGGCGGTTCCCACAACGCTTCGATACGGCCGGATCGGTAAATCTCACCGGCTGTGGTCTCGACCACCACTTCGGCTGGGGCTTTGGCCGGAAATTCGGCTTCAAATTCAGGGGCGACTTCGGTGGAGACCCGGTCCAGCAGGCTCAGCAGATCGGGGTCATGCAGGCGGGGCGGGAGCACCTGGCCGGGCCCGACCTCCCCATCCAGCAGCGCGGCAGCCACCGGAAAGGCCAGGCTGTACTGGGCCTCCTCCGTGTTGCGGGGGTGACCGTTGGGCAGGCGGGTGGCGGCCTCGAAGGTGCGCACGCGGATGCGCCTGATCTGATCCGGCGTCAGGTGGTGGTCCCGGACGATGTTGAGCGCACCGGCAACTGCCGGCTGCCCCCAGCGGCAGGCGGCATAGGGTTTGAAATAGAGGTTGAGGATCTCCCATTGTTGCCCCAGGTTCAGCACCAAGGATGGTTGCGGGGCGTCGTCGAACAGCGGGCAGATGCCTGTAAATCCGTCCCGGGCCATTAGGGCCGACTGCACCGCGACCATGCAGCCCCAGCCGATGCTGTCCTTGCCCATGGAGGGCGTGTCGATGCCCTTCATCATGGGGGCGATGGGCGCATGGTATTCAGCGGCACCCATGGCATGAAAAACCTGCTCCGCTGACAAGCCCAGCAGCCGGCCGGCAGCCGCCGCACCGGCAATGGCGCCCCAGCTTCCGGATGAGTGGTAGACCTGGTAAGTGGCGTGCCGGATCACGCCGGCGCGGGTGCCTAGTTCGTAGGCAATAACCAGGGCGGTGAGAAATTCCCGACCGGTGATTCCGCCGGCCAGTTCGGCGGCGGCCAGCACCGGCGGAAGGGCGCAGGCGCCGGGATGCCCCTTGGTGGGGCGGTAGCCGTCGTCGATGTCCAAGGCGTTGCCAGAAAATCCGTTGGCCAGGGCTGCGCCGGCTGCCGACACGCGCTCTCCGGCGACCAGGATGGTGGCCTGGTCGCCGCTGAATTGCTGCAAAGCGGTCTTGCGCATGATGCCGGCCACAGGGGTCTGGGACCCGGCGATCAAGGCGCCCAAGGCATCCATAAGGCAGCGTTTGGCCTGATGCTGAACCGTGTCAGGCAGATTTTCCCAACGGGTATCCAGCGTAAAATCGATGGCATGAGAAGTCAAATCACCCATGGCAAAATAAATCCAATCCTCTAAGCTTCTTGATATGACCGAATAGATGGGACCGTACCCCTGCACCGCCAGGGCACGGTCTTCTCTTGCCAAAATTAAATTCTTTAAACACCCCGGCCCAATGGCCCACGCATTCATTGTGCCGGGGATATCGGATGCTACAGCAAACCTTTGGCCTTCAGAAAGCCTTGAGCCACTTCGGAAACCGATTTCTTGTCGACGTCAACCTCGGCGTTCAAGGCAGACATGGT
>NZ_JBFELV010000560.1:0-2793 GCF_041551955.1 Desulfosarcina sp. | reverse complement strand
GGAATTTTGGGATACGGGATGGATTCCATGCTCGCACTCACGGTCATTATTAACTCCGGTGTAGAAGCCATCTTTTCCGCTAAATGTTGCGCGATTTCTGACGCGAACTTGGAAATCATGCTTACCAACACAGGTGAATTGCCCATAACCGTGTCAGGCTGTTTTTCTCTGATCGGTGTGGAATCAACCGTTTTGCTGAATCTCTACCCTCAGGGGTTTAGGACCATCAGTCCTGGCGAAGGCGCCGCTTTCTATGGCACCATGGATACTGACCGGTGGACCGGTTTCCAGAAGATGACCGTGGCGGACACGGCCGGACAAATTTACCAATTCAACCTTCACCACAAAACCGATTGAGGGCCAGCAATGGAGATCCTGACGTATACCCCGGAGCAGGAGGATTTCAGGCGGCGGCTAAGGATATTCTGTGAAACCGAAGTGGTCCCCTATGTCGACCAATGGGAGGCCGACCGCATCGTCCCCAAGTCCGTCTGGCGAAAAATGGGTGCGGCGGGGTTCCTGTGCCCGTCCGTGGACCCGGTGTACGGCGGCCTGGGCGGCGACTTCCGCTACTCGGTGATCGTGGCCGAAGCGCTCGCCCGTACCGCCCACACAGGCCTGGCCGCGGGTCTTCACAGTGACGTGGTGGTTCCCTACATCGATACCTACGGCAGTGACGCGCTGAAGCGGCGATACCTTCCCCGCTGCGTCTCCGGCGAGTGCATCACGGCGATCGGCATGACCGAACCGGATGCGGGCAGCGACCTGGCCGGCATGCGGACCACGGCGGTGGAGGAAGGCGACAGCGTGATTGTCGACGGCGCCAAGACCTTCATCTCCAACGGCATCAACTGCGACCTGCTGGTGATCGCCGCCAGGGATCCGGCCGTGGAGAACAAGTACGAAGCGATGTCCCTGTATGTGATCGAAGACGGCACACCGGGTTTCACCCGCGGACGTCGGCTGGACAAGCTGGGCTGGCACAGCCAGGACACCGCCGAGTTGTTTTTCAGCAACTGCCGCATCCCCGTGGGCCATCGGCTGGGGGAAAAAGGCATGGGTTTTTTGATGCTCATGGAAAAACTCCAGCAGGAGCGCTTGACCTGTGCCGTGGGGGCGGTATGCGGGGCCGAAGCCATTCTGGCGTGGATCGTGGACTATTGCCGTAAAAACAACCGCGGCGGCCGACCCATGGCCAAATCCCAGGCGGTCCAGTTCGAACTGGTCGAGATGGCCGCCGACGTGAAGGTCGGCCGCACCTTCGTGGACAAACTGGTGGCCGACCACATCGAGAAGAAAAACATCGTGGTGGAGACCGCCATGGCCAAATTCTGGACCACCGACATGGCCAGCCGGACGGCGGACCGGGCCCTGAGCATCCTGGGCGATGGGGGCACCACCGAGTCCTGCCCTATCGTGCGCGCCTGGCGGGACCTGCGGGTGATGTCGATCTTCGCCGGCACCAACGAAATCATGAAAGGAATAGCTGCCAAGTTCATGGGGTTATGAGCCAGAAATGGCTATTTCTATTTACTTCAACCTTTTACCTTGGAGCTTTCAGCCATGAACCCAT
This sequence comes from Desulfosarcina sp., assembly GCF_041551955.1. Classification (GTDB taxonomy): domain Bacteria; phylum Desulfobacterota; class Desulfobacteria; order Desulfobacterales; family Desulfosarcinaceae; genus Desulfosarcina. The sequence continues at coordinate 1,220 of NZ_JBFELV010000560.1, read as the reverse complement.
CCGGCGCCCTCTCGGGAATCACCGTCATCGACCTGTCCCGGATGCTGCCGGGGCCCTACTGCACCATGATCCTGGCCGACCACGGCGCCCGGGTCATCGCCGTGGAAGCCCCGCGTTATCGGGACCGTGGAGAACACGTCTTCCCCGTCTACCGCAACAAATCCCACCTGACCCTGAACCTGAAGTCCGAGGCCGGGCTGGAGATTTTTTTCCGGCTGGTAAAAGACGCAGACGTGGTGGTCGAGGGGTTCCGGCCGGGAGTGGTTGCCAGATTGGGTGTGGACTACCCCGCCGTGTGCCGGGTGAACCCGACAATCGTCTACTGCTCCATCACCGGCTATGGACAGACCGGCCCCATGCACCATGCCGCCGGCCACGATGTCAACTACCTGAGCCGGTCGGGCCTGCTTGACCTGATGGGTGAAAAAGGCCGACCGCCGACCATTCCCGGCATACCGGTGGCGGACCTGGTGGGAGGCGGCATGAACGGCGCCCTGGGCATCGTCATGGCCCTTTACCACCGCCAAGCCACCGGTGCAGGTCAGCAAATCGACATATCCATGACCGACGGCATGCTGGGTCTGCTGCCCACGGTGCAGTTCTTCCAAGCCCTGTTCGGCACCGAACAACGCCGGGGGGACGGTTTTCTCTCCCATCGCTATGCCTGCTATAACACTTACCAGACAGCCGATGGCCGCTACCTCTCCGTTGGCGCGGTGGAAAACCACTTCTGGCAGAACCTGTGTCGCCACCTGGGAAAGCCCGAATACGGGCCGCTGCAGTATGATGAAACCCGTCGGGAGGAAATCATCGCCGGCATGCGAGAGAAATTCAAGCAAAAGCCGCTAGATGATTGGGAGCGTGAGTTCGAAGGCCTCGATGTCTGCGTGTCACCGATCCGAACCGTTGCCGAAGCCATGCAGGACCCACTGTTCAACGTGCGTGAGATGGTGGTCCAAGCGGATCAGCCGACACCCGCGTTGGGCGTTCCGGTAAGGCTGAGCCAGACGCCGGGGTCGGTGCGCACGGCGCCGGCGGCCTTCGGAGCCGACACGGAGCGCATCCTGGCGGAACTGGGCTACGACAAGGCAAAGATCAAGTCCCTGCGGGAAAAAGGAGTTGTCTGAGGTCCTTTCCGAGAACTGCTGCTTCGCCCCCGGAAAGAAAGGCAACCCCATACGTCTCCCTCTCCCCTCGAGGGGAGAGGGCCGGGGTGAGGG
>NZ_JBFELV010000559.1:0-2797 GCF_041551955.1 Desulfosarcina sp. | reverse complement strand
AATTTCGTAATGTTTTCTGGTTCAGCGTTCTGGGTTCAGCATTCAAACTCAGAAAAATCAATCTTCAAATCACAATTTCCAAGCAAATTCCAAATTCCAATTTTTAAATCTCAAACAAGGTTAAACACCGACAGTGGTTTAGAATTTTGAGTTTGCGTATTGTCGATTGTTTGTCCTTTGTTATTTGTTTTTTGAAATTTCGTAATGTTTTCTGGTTTAGCGTTCTGGGTTCAGCATTCAAACTCAGAAAAATCAATCTTCAAATCACAATTTCCAAGCAAATTCCAAATTCCAATTTTTAAATCTCAAACAAGGTTAAACACCGACAGTGGTTCACCGTTCTGCGTTCTGGGTTTGGCCTTGAGTTTTGAGCTATATATTCAGGTTTCTGGTCTCTACTTTGAGCTAAGAGCTTACCCGCTTATCAGCTATTAGTTCTGGGTTCGCGCTTAGTAACCCCGAACCTCTGAACCTCTGAACCCCGAACCTATGAACCTCCCATTACACTTTTGGCTATGACCATGCGATGGATTTCCGAGGTGCCTTCATAGATACGGGTGACCCGCGCATCCCGGTAGTAGCGTTCGACGGGGTAGGACTTGCTGTATCCGTATCCGCCGTGGATCTGCACGGCCAGATCCGTCACTTGGGTGGCCGCTTCGGAGGCGAACAGCTTGGCCATGGCGGATTCTTTGGAAAATGGCCGCCCCTTGTCTTTCAGGGCCGCGGCCCGATAGACCATCAGGCGGGCGGCGTCCACCTGGGTGGCCATGTCGGCGATCATGATCTGGATCGCCTGGTGCCGCTGGATGGGAACCCCGAATTGCTGCCGTTGCCGGGCATAGCGCACCCCTTCTTCCAGAGCCGCCTGGGCGATTCCCACAGCCTGGGCACCGATGCCCATGCGCCCGGTATCCAGCGCGGCCAGGCCGATTTTCAGGCCCATGCCCTCCCCGGCCAACAGGTTTTTCCTGGGCACCCGGCTGTCGTTAAGACGGATGGAGCAGACCGGGTTGGCCCGCATCCCGCACAGGTCCTCCAGGTCCCCCACGACAAAACCGGGGGTACCCCGTTCGGCCACCACCACACTGATGCCCTGCCGCCCTGCTCCCGGATCGGTTCGGCAAAAAATCAGGCAGACATCGGCAACGCCGCCGTTGGTCACAAAAACCTTGTTGGCGTTGACCCGATAAGCATCGCCATCGGCCAGGGCCGTGGCTTCGATTCCACCGGCATCGGAGCCGGCATTGGGTTCGGTCAGGCAGAAGGCGCCGATTTTTTCTCCCCGGGCCAGAGGCGGCACCCAACGTTCGATCTGCGCCTGGCTGCCAAAGGCCATGATGGGGTAGACGGCCACGCTGTTGTGCACGCTGACGCACAGGCCGATGGCGGCGCTGACCCGTGATATTTCTTCGATGATGATGGCATAGCTGATGGCGTCCAGACCGGCGCCGCCCAGCGTTTGAGGCACTTGGATGCCGAAATAGCCCAGCCGGCCCATTTTATCGACCACTTCCCAGGGAAAGCGGGCCTCCTGGTCGATCTGCGCGGCGATTGGCCGAAGTTCCCGATCGCAGAAGCGTCTCACCGACTGGCGCACGGCGCGATGTTTTTCTTCCAGCAGCATATCCATTTACGTTCAGCCTTGTTCGATCACCATCGGGTGGTATGAAGCTTTTGCAGCTATCAGAATTCATCGGGGGCGTCAATGACCCCGGATCGGCCCAGTACCCAGTTTCAAATTGAAGCGGGCGGCAAATGGTGATAACTCAGTGCAGGTGTTTCACGATTTAGGACCTGAATTTTGCACGAGTCGGAGATTCAGGTAGTAACCTGATATGCAAGCATATACCCCAACGTTGAAAAAAGCTGGAGATCATGGAAGACCATCATTCGACAATCCGGAAATACCCCGACGCGCCCAGACCGGCGGTGGGGGCGGTGGTATTCAAAGGTGACGCCGTCCTGCTGGTTCAGCGCGCCAATCCGCCTTCACGGGGGATGTGGAGCATTCCCGGCGGACGCGTCCGACTGGGTGAAACGCTTCAGGCCGCGGCCGAGCGGGAGATCCTCGAAGAGACGGGTGTGGTCATCCGGGCCAATGCGCCGGTCCTTGCCTTTGATGTCATTCAAAAAGACGACCGCGGCGGGGTCAAATACCACTACGTGATCGTGGACCTGGCTGCCGACTATGTGAGCGGTGAACTCCGGGCCGGAGACGATGCCGCCGATGCCCGCTGGATAACGGCAGCGGAACTGGTCGGTTTGACGGTGAATCCGGCCACCCGCCGGCTGCTTGCAGAACAATTCAAATTTGGGAAATAGGCATGATCGTCGCAGTCACCGACAACGACAAAGAACGGATCCGGCAGTGGGGCAGGGGGCTTACCGACGACACCACCCTGCGCTATGCAACCACCAGCCATGCGATGGGTGCGCGATTCAAATCGTTTGTCGACCAGTTGGTCGAACTGGCCCCCCGTGTTCGAGCGAAAAAAGACGGCGATGCGATGGTATCGCTACCCACCTTATTCATCGGCAGCCAAGTGGGCTACCAGGCCCTGCCGCTGGACCGTGAACTGGAGCCCTTCCTGGCAGCGTTGAGCGATGGCGGTGCATTTGCGGAACGTATCGCCCCGGATGTCCGACCGCGGCTGGCCCAGCTTCGTACACCGGCCCTGGTCAAGGTGTACATTACCCCCCACTGCCCCTTCTGCCCGGCCACCGTTTGCATCCTTTTGGGCCTTGCCGCCTGCAGCGAACAGGTCCGGGTAACCGTCATCGACGGCGAACTGTT
>NZ_JBFELV010000558.1:0-2798 GCF_041551955.1 Desulfosarcina sp. | reverse complement strand
CCCTTTTACGGCCTGGCCGTGCTCTGCCTGGACAACGAGCCGCTCCAGGGCCTCCTCCCCCATATCAAAAAACGGCTGACCACATACGGGCGGAGCACCCAGGCCGATTACCAGGCGCGGAACATCAGCTTCGGCGAGATGAAAAGCCGGTTTACGGTCGTTCATCGGGACGACAACCTGGGCGAGTTCATTCTGGCCATGCCGGGCATGCACAATGTATCCAACGCCCTGGCTGCCATCGCCGTGGGCATGGAGCTGGACATCCCCTTGTCGTCCATCAAGCGCTCCCTGGAGACGGCCGAAGGCGTGCAGCGCCGCTTGGAGATCAAGGGAGAGATCGATGGCGTTGCCGTAGTGGACGATTACGGCCATCATCCCACGGAGATCCAGGTGACCCTCGAGGCAGTCAAAGAGAACTGGCCGGACCGCCGCAAAGTGGTGGTCTTCCAGCCACACCGCTACACGCGGACCCGGGCGCTTCTGCAGGAATTCACCCGCTCGTTCAACAACAGCGATGTATTGGTGGTGCTGCCTATTTATGCCGCCAGCGAAGCACCCATCCCGGGTGTCAGCGGCGAGGCGCTGGGCGAATGTATCCGCGCCCACGGCCACCGGAACGTGATCTGCCTGAACAGTCTGACGGAATGCGTCGATCACCTTGAGAAAACCCTGGCTCCCGGCGATCTGCTGCTGACCCTGGGTGCCGGCGATGTGTATCGGGTGGGGGAGATGGTTTTGGAACGGATGTCTGTGGACGGAGGTCCGAAGTCGGAGGACAGAGGACAGAGGACAGAGGACAGAGGACTGAGGACTGAGGACAGAGGACAGAGGACTGAGGACTGAGGACTGAGGACTGAGGACAGGAGCCAGGAGTCAGAGACCAGAGACCCGTAAGGCGGAAGGCGGAAGGCGGAACTCGGTAGGCGGAACTCAGAACCCAGAACGCAGAACGCAGAACGCAGAACCCAGAGACCGAATCATTGAAACCGAAACCGATTCGAAAAAATCAGTTCAAAAAAAACAAAAAGGCTAATCGGGCCCAGTTGAGGGATCGAGCCGTTTTCGCCGCCAAGGGGTTCTTGGGGGCATTGGGGCTGGTGGCGACCAGCCTTGCCTTCATTTTCGCCTACGACTTTTTTACCCAGACCCCGCAATTCCAGGTGCGCCAGATTGTGGTCACCGGAATGCAGCGGCTCAGCCGCCTGCAGGTCATAGAGATAGCCGGCCTTGGCCGGCAGGCGAACATCCTGTCCGTGAATCTGGCTGCGACCCGCAAGCGGCTGCTGGCCGATCCATGGGTTGCCGAGGCAACGGTCAGCCGGGAGATCCCTTCGGGGCTGCGCATGCACATCCGGGAAGAAGTGCCCCTGGCGCTCCTGGACATGGGGTCCGGTGATGGTTTTTTGATCAATCCGGCCGGCGAGGTGTTCAAACGATGGGATGGCTCTGACAGTGGCGCGTTGCCCCGGGTGCAGGGGTTGGGTCATGCAGACCTGCCTGTTTCCGGCATGCCGGCCAGCGAGGCCTTCGGTGCGGTGATGGCCCTGTTCCGGCTGGCCGGTGAAAAGAACAGCCCGCTGCCCCTTTCGGGTATTCGTCGTATCCAGATGGACCGTGAAATCGGAGCCACCGTATATACCGGCGAAAACAACCGTGCGGTGAAGCTGGGCTTCGGGCGCTATCGTGAAAAGTGTCAGGCGCTGGGACGCCTGATGTCACGCCTGGGCAGAGACAACCGGCTGAGTCGGTACTCGGCCATCGACTTGTTTGATGTCAATCGAATTGTAATCACGCTGGCTTCGGTCGATCCGGCATCTTCGGATCGCAAGGAGGGTTAAGGTGCAGGGATCAAGAGAGGGGAATATCGTTGTCGGCCTGGATATTGGGACCACCAAAATCTGCGCCGTGGTCGGCGAAGTGACGGGCCGCGAGATTAATATCATCGGCATTGGCACCCACCCATCCATTGGTTTGCGCAAGGGCGTGGTGGTCAACATCGAATCCACGGTGGAATCCATCAAAAAGGCGGTGGAAGATGCTGAGTTAATGGCCGGTTGTGAAATCTCGTCGGTTTACGCCGGGATTGCCGGCGGCCACATCACCGGATTCAACAGCCGGGGGATCGTCGCCATCAAAGGGCAGGAGATCAACCAGCAGGATGTTGACCGGGTGATCGACGCGGCCCGGGCGGTGGCTATTCCCATGGATCGAGAGGTGATCCACGTCCTGCCCCAGGAGTATATCGTTGACGACCAGATCGGTATTCAGAACCCGGTAGGCATGGCCGGCGTCCGCTTGGAGGCTAAAATCCACATCGTCACCGGCGCGGTCACGTCGGCGCATAACATCGTCAAGTGCGCCAATAGGGCCGGGTTGGACGTGTGCGATATCGTTCTGGAGAGCCTGGCTTCAGGAGAGGCGGTGCTTACCGAAGAGGAGAAGCAACTGGGCACCGGCCTGATCGATCTGGGTGGCGGGACCAGCGACCTGGCCATCTTCTCGGGTAAGAACATCAAGCACACCTTTGTCCTGGCGCTGGGGGGGGACAACCTGACCAATGATATCGCCATCGGCGTCAGGGCACCCTTGAACGAGGCGGAGCGCATCAAGCGTAAATACGGCACCTGCAACGGGGCGGCGATCAGCCCGGACGAAACCATCGAGGTGCCGGGGATGGGCGGACGCCAGCCCCGCAAGCTTCCCCGCCAGATTTTAGGTGAAATTCTGGAGCCGCGCATGGAGGAGATCTTCACGCTGCTTCAACGGGAGATCTACCGTGCCGGCATGGAAAACATGAT
>NZ_JBFELV010000557.1:0-2822 GCF_041551955.1 Desulfosarcina sp. | reverse complement strand
GGTGGCGATCAGCACATTGACACGGCCTTTCTTGAGGCGCTCCAACACGGCCTTTCGCGCATCGTCGTTCAGATCGCCGGTGAGCAGGTCAGCATGAACGTCCAGCTTGTATCGCAGGATACCCTGAAGCGTCTCACAATGCTTTTTTCGGTCCGACAGAACCAGGCAGACACCTTTTCCGCCCCGGACCTCTTTCGCCACGTCCGATGCGATGAGCCGGTTGCGCGCATCGTCGGCGGTCAGTTCGGACAGCATGCGGGAATAATCGTTGACCGGGTCGAAAAAAGGTTCGAATGCAGTGGTTCGGACCACCACGTCTGCTTTTAGAATATGGCCTTTTTCCTCCAGCTGGACCTTGTCCACCTCGTGGTGAACGTCTCCCAAATGCCAGAATATGAGTTTGGAGAGTTTGTCCCGCCGCCACGGAGTGGCCGAAAGGCCCAGCATGTAGCGGCAGTCGAAGGCGGTGACCGCTTCGGTGAAGGTTCGGCTGGGTGCCCGGTGGCACTCGTCCACGACGAGATGGCCCGTGTAAGGAGCGATTTGATCCGTACACCGGTAGAGGGTTTGAACCAGCGCCACGGTAATCTGCTCCCCGATTCTATTTTTGCCTGCACCGATCAGTCCCACCTGATCCGCGGGGATGCCCAGAAACTGTTCGATGCGCTGGATCCACTGAAAAGCAAGATCTTTGGTGTGCACCACCACCACGCTCGGTTGACGTCGTTGGGCGATCAGAAAGAGCCCGACGACGGTTTTTCCGCTCCCGGTGGGTGCACTCATCGTACCGAAATCCTTTTTTAGCATTGCCGTCGCGGCGGCGGATTGGAAAGCTTTGAGTGCACCGTTGAAGCAAAAATCCACATCCGGCAGCAACCGGCGCTGGTCGTCGATGCGATAGGAAAGATGCTCCCGCTTAAGCAGGAGAATCAGTTGGCGGGCATATCCGCGGGGGATGATGATCCCGTTTTTGCCGGAGCGACGGTAAAAGCGAAGAATTTTCTTCGTTCCCCGGTTCCAGCGCCCCATGCGATCATTCTCGACCCATTTGGGGTTGAGCATCTGAAATCGCTCCACCAGCGTTTCCAGCAGCGTGGCGGGCGCGTGATTGATCTTCAGAGAATGCGTGATAGTGAGTTTCACCTCACCCTTTTCAGTTGTCGGCGCACACACGGCAGGCTCGCAGCGAACTATTGATAGAAGCGAAGGAAGACGGGAATCATGAATGTGACCACGATCAAAATGCCCGGAATCGTCAGGTAGGGGGCATACCATGGTTTTCCGGCAGATTTGGCTTTCCTGACTTCGGAAAGAAACCAGTTGCCGAGAAAAAAGGCGGCCACCAGAATCGGGATTGCTTTTAGGATTGCCATAAGCGGAAAAAAACTCCTGTGGGTGAAATCAAGCCGATGCACCGGGAAGCAACGCCATTCTCAACGTGATATGGCGTCCGTCCTTCCACGGCCAGAATTTGGCGATGATCACACCATTTTCAAAACTTTTTTCGAAAAGGGTTTGCTCGATTCGAATACTGCCGGTACCCTCGGTGACTGCCAGATCCTTTTGCGTCGGAGACGTTCCACTGGGTTTTACCGGTTTTTCAAGAAAAGCAGATAAAATCCGCTCCCACTCGGCCAGATCATGTTGAAAAAATACAAGTTCAAAAAGGTCCTCACGATCGCACCGTCTCTCATGAACATCCAGGTGAAGGCAACAGTCAGAGATATCGCGAAGTTTCATCGCCACGGGCCCCCTGTTCAATAGGTAGATTCAGCATCCGTTCGCGTCGGAAAATTGGTGAAAAATCCATTTGCATTATAGGTGAACGCCAGGGTTCTGTCAAAAGTATAAATGGCATTCAGGTTTCGATTGATAATAACCCCATGTTATCTATACGAAACGTTTCACGTGAAAACACACTCGGTGGTGTTGAAGCGATGGTGCCGGCACAAATTGTGGCCTATTCGTCACCCCTCCCTGACGATGAGCCGGTCGGTGATCAACCCGTGAAAGAAACTGCCGTCAGCTGCCGAGAAGCGCCATCCAAGGTGAACCTGGCAGTTGGCACACACGGCAATACGCCACACGGTGCCGGCAAACCAGGTGAATTGAGGCGAGTGGGGTCCAACATACACGCATCCCCAGGCATGCCGGTAGCAGGCGATTTCAAAAACGATACCCTCGGGATTGGCGAACGTATGTGCGTGTGCGCCGTTGATCGCCTGGCGCTCTGCGGTTGAAGTGATCCCGTGGAGGCATTGGCGGCAGACAATGCCCTCTCCAGTCGATACGGATGTCTTGTCATGCGGAGCGGGCGAGGATTCGCCTCTACTTTTTTTCGATTGGGGATCAGGCCGAAAAAGATGCTGTAAACGGTGCAGCGTTTGCCCAGGGTGATCGCAGCATCCTGCCGCAACAAGTGTTGGTTTCATCAGACGCAGTGTGTCAACGACTTAGATTGTCCACCCGCTCTTTCAGTTCTTTTCCACACCTGAAAAAAGGCAGTCTTTTGGATTTGACGGTTACCGATTCACCCGTCTTCGGATTGCGACCCTTGTAGGAACCATAATGTTTGACGAAAATGCTTCCAAACCCTCTGATTTCAACACGGTCACCATTGGCCAGCGCATTGGTCATTTCCCCGAAAAAAAGATCGATCACCCGCTCAGCTTTTTCTCGAGTAAAGCCGTTTTTTCTTTTCAATGCTTCGATCAGATCCCCTTTGTTCATGTTCGCCCCCTTGGTATCATGAATTATATCAGCATCGTAAAAGTTTATCGACGGCTTGTCAACGGGCGTATGCGTCGATTTCCATTTTTGTT
>NZ_JBFELV010000556.1:0-2826 GCF_041551955.1 Desulfosarcina sp. | reverse complement strand
CAAAATGATTCACGGTGTCGCGAACCCACTGGGTTGTATGTGCGCCAAACTCAGAATTCCACATCGGGGTTTGATGCTTAATAGAAAGGTTCTTCATGGCTTGGACTTGCTGAGTATCTACTGCGTCGCTCAAAAAATTATACGTGTGAAAACTGTAAGCCATATTTTCTACCGGCTGCGCAGGCAAATTCTCATACATGCTAAAATCATTTGCCAGGCCTCCCCCTTCCAGCACCACCATATGATACGGATCGACTTCGCGAACGGCGGCGGTTATACGCTGATAAAAATGAACCAGCGCATCCTTGCTGGGTGCATGCGGTTCATTTAACAGGTCATAGGCGGCAATGGTCCGATTATTTCGATAGCGCGCGGCGATTGCCTTCCACAAAGCGACCGTTCGATTCTTATTTTCCTCAGAATCCCAAAGCTTAACAGGGTCGGGATCAGCAACAAATACCGAACCCTGCCCGCCCGGAGCCGAATGAAGATCCAGAACAGCATAGATGCCATATTTTTTGCACCATGCCAGCGCCTGGTCCAGAATTTGCCATCCCGACGCTTTGTAAACATAGGGGCGGGCATCATCTTCAAGGATGGTGTGGTTAAAAGGAATACGAACGACATTGAATCCCATATCCGCCATGAGCTTAACATCATCTTCAGCGAAAAAGTTTTCATAAACTGCCTGGCGAAAACGCTCGGCCTCGGCTTCGCCGACAAGTTCCACTATTTTTTTATACATGTGGGTCTCACCGTTAAGGCCCGTCCCCCACAAGGGGCCGTTCCACATCACCCACCCTTCTATTAAGGTCCCTCTTAGCTTGATCGCCTGGCCTGATTCATCGACAATAAAGGGACCTCGCTGGTGAACCATAGGATTCGGTTTGCCCCCTGAAGGAGGCGGAAGTGAGACGGGTTGAGATGCAGGTGCAAGTTTGCCCAGAGCCGCCTCGATTTCAATTTGGGTGATTTGTTCGAGCACGGAATCCAGCCCGCCTGAATTCCGCCGGATCAGATTCAGATCGTTTTCATGGACTTCGCGTTTGATTTTTTCAGCCTCGGTTTGATAATTGCCTTTAATTTGTGAAAAGAAATCATTCAGTCCTTTTTTGTGTTCAGGAACCATCCAGGGCGCAGCCGTCAAATCACTGACAACCTTTTCAATGCCGGCTCCGTGGGAATGGTTGACTTGCTCCTGTTTGACAAAGGAATAACATCGAACAATATGTCCCAGCTGAGGCCAAAAGAACCAATTCCAGCCGTTTTCTGTGAGAATTCGGTTCACCTCTTGATCATGCTTTTGCTTCTGCTCAGGACCGGCCTGTGGATTAACGGTCATGGTGAGCTGTTTATATTCGCGGTACATCCCCGGAAAAGTTTGGATAAATTTCTGCATGTCTTTTTCGCTGAGAATTGGCCAGGCTGCGATAGCCGGTTGTGCCACATTGACGAAAAGCAATAAAATCATTAGCGCGCGAAACACATTGTTTCGATTCATGGTTACTCTCCATTGGATTTGGTAAAGCGTCCTTGTATTGAATCAGGTTTGGCAAATATATGACCATCTCCATCTGCAACGCCAGTGCGCTTTCGCGCTACGGTGAATCCACACCCGCCTCTTTGAGAATGTCTTCAAGGTTCGAATTTTTTAGCTTTTCTTTGAGCATCGCTTTCATCATCTCCGTCTGCTGTTCGTATCCCGGGGGAGCCTGCTTTTGGCTGAAAATTGGGTCAATCATTTTGTCATAACCGACTCCCGCCTGACCCGCTTTGGTCTCTTCTAACATCTGCTTGATCATTTTAAGCTCGGGGCTTTTCTCGAATGGATCGATTATGGGTCCGTCCGGAACAAAAAGACTGTCCGGTTGTTCGCCCACCTGAAAGGATGTCGCAGTTAAATCCATGTGTTCACCGTCGGAAGCAACCAAGTGAAGCCTCATAATGATGGCATACTCCGGGTGCATGCAGGTGGTCAGCCGATTTTTGTCTTCCTGGGTATGAAAACAAACCGCCTCCACACCGGCAATATTCTGGGTGCCGGTAGAGAGATCTCCGGGATGAAAAGAAGAAAGCTGCTGGATATCTTCTTCTTCGAAAAGGTGAAACGCGTGTTTTTCATTGCCCCTGCCCTCCACGCAGAATTGACCGCCAAGTTGGGGTTCATTCCCACAAACAACTTGTCGCGATGAGGGTAATGTATCCAGCTTTATCATTTTTTCGGTGCCCAGACAGACGGCATCACCCGGGACCACCATGGAACCGGGATGCTCCTGAAAAATTGAGCCCTTTGAACGTTTGCCTGCATTCTGAATGTCAAATTCCCATTTCTCCTTGAACATTCCTGGACGGACCTGATGAAACACCTTGCCGGTCCCGTGTCCCGAAGCGTGCTTTCCAATATAACTGGCGCTGTACGAAACATGCTTCCAGCAATGCCCGCCTGCAGTGCCGTGGGTCGAACCTGAGGTCGCCGATGTGCCGCCGCCACTTGAAAAAGGTTCGTCCGTCGAAGTGTGCACCCCGGCAGGTCCGCTCGCAAAGGGGGGGGGGCGCCGGAGCGTCGTTTCCGCCAAGCGCTTCCTGCCCGGGCTGGGGAATCGGCCCCTCACTTTCCGCATCCGTTGTTTCCGATGCGAAGGTAACCATAAAGTTGTATTCTCCCTTGGCGGCTGGATCACTAACCCGAATTCCGAAGTTCTTGGTCACCAGTTCGTGTAGATAGGCGAATATCCTGTATCCTTTCTCCGCAGAACTCGAAGGGTCCCAGTCAAAATCAGCAACAACTGCATAGCGCCCCCTGAAGTGAGGGTGATCAGGTTTATT
>NZ_JBFELV010000555.1:0-2866 GCF_041551955.1 Desulfosarcina sp. | reverse complement strand
GGAGCAGCTTCAATATGTTGAATTGTACAAGGGGTCATTATTTGTAATGCTCACCGCACTATTGATTTTTGCCGCATTGTTTTTTTTGTTCCAACGCCTACAGCGCAAGGAGCGAGATGGCCAAAAACAACGCGATGCGATTATGGCTGCGGGAAAACAGGCTATGGCAGGATTGTTTGCATCTTCAATTGCGCATGATCTAAACAACATTCTCACCGTAAGCCAGTTTGCCATAGAAAAGTTGTCCCAGAGCAAGGAACTCAAAGCGTCGGATATGGTGCATGTCGACAACCTGCAAAGCGTGAACAACCAGGTCCAAGATTATGCGAAGAGACTGGCAGACGTGAGTGGCAAGCACCAGTCGAGCGAAATTCACAAAACAAATATGGTTTCTGCAGTGGCCGTGGCAATGAAGTTGGCGAGGACCCATAAAACGGTAAAACGGTGTTCGATCAAGAGCGAATTGCCGGAAATGAGTTATGCCGCGGTCGATGAATCAATCCTCCTCAGAGGCCTTCTCAACCTTATCGTCAACGCGGCGGAGGCCACCGGGGAGCGTGGCCAGATCCTGGTGAAGCTATCCGGGGATGATGAACATATACGGCTTGAAGTCAACGATGATGGCCCTGGGATTCCGTCGGAGGAACGAAACCGGGTTCTCGAAGCGTTTTACACGACGAAACCGGACGGCACGGGATTAGGCCTGTTAAGCATGAGATACTGTGCCGAGGTGCATGGCGGAACCTTCGGCATCGAAACTTCTTTTCTTGGCGGCGCCTGTGTCTACATCGTTTTGCCGCGGCGTGGTGCCAGAAAAAATGAAGCGCCCCGTTAGCGGCTCGGCCTTTATTACCGGCGCTCAGCGGACTCCAATGGTAATCCCTTTAATCATTATAATGGGCATACCAGTCTGTGAATGTCGCAGCGGTTGACACCATGAATTCCATATTACGAGGCGCTGGTATGATATTTTTGGCGCAGATATCGGAAAACATAGCCGTTTCTGGATGGGCACTGATTAAGGACGCCCTTTTTCCAGTTCCTGCACGCTTTGCTTCTCGGCAACTACCTTTTTCAGGGTGTGGTTAAAAAGAGTAACCACCTAATTTTGATGGGAAGTGCCGCGACACGGGCGATGACGAATAGAGAACATGGAAGGATGGGGTGAAATGATTGCTCTATTCGATGTCCGCTTGGCAAACATAACCCAGATCGAGACGATATAGATTGATCCATTGATAATTAGACTCGGTTAATATATCTATTATTCAACTAATTAATTGAATAATAGAAGGGTGAGTCCATGAAGAGCCCCGGCAGACAATTTAAGGACGCCATCTACGAACAATTTTCCAGGATTGGCAAAGCGGTGTCGAGCCCCAAACGCTTGGAGCTGCTCGATCTGCTATGCCAGGGTGAAAAAACTGTTGAAACGCTTTCCAGAGAAACCGGCCTGACCGTCGCCAACACATCACAGCACCTGCAGACGCTCAAGGCGGCAAGGTTGATAAAGGCCGAAAAAGAGGGGCTTTACGTTAAATACCGGCTGGCTGATGAAATGGTCTGCGAGTTCTTCCGATCCATGCGCCTCCTGGCCGAACACCGTCTCGCCGAAGTGGATATGATCAAGCGGCGTTTCCTGGAGGGCAGGGAAGGCATGGAGCCGGTCAACCGGAAAGACCTGTTGAAGCGGGTGATCGAAGGAGGCGTAACCGTGTTGGATGTCCGTCCAGTCGAAGAGTATCGGGCCGGGCATATTCCCGGGGCGCTTTCCGTTCCTCTGGATCGTCTGAAAGAGATCCTCGCCAAACTGCCGGCAGACCGGGAGATCGTGGCTTATTGCCGTGGACCCTTTTGCGTTCTTGCGGTTCAGGCGGTCGAAGTGCTGCGTCAACAGGGGTTCAATGCCATCCGACTTGAAGAGGGCGTCCAGGACTGGCGTGCCATGGGATTGACGGTTGAGATCGGCGATTGAACCGGAAAAGTGGCAATTGTGGTCAAGATATATTTGCGGACAAGGATAACGATCATTGAAAGATAGAAAAATATCGATCTTGGCTCTATTCGCCGTTGCCGTGACGCTTGTCGCCCTGCTGTTAACCAATGGGGCGGTGACGCCAAAGCAAGCGACCTGGGACGATGTCTTGGCCGAAGCGGAAACAGCAGGCTACCGACTCATTTCGACCGAGGCCTTGTGGACGCGCTACAGCCAAAAGCGGGACAGCCTGCTCCTCGTGGATACCCGCCAGGAATGGGAGTATCGCACGGGTCATATCGAAGGTGCCGTCAATTTTTCCATGGAGCCGACCTGGCTTGCCCGGTGGCAGAAAAAAGGGGATCTGGCCAGATTTTTGGGTGAAGACAAGGAGCGCACCATCGTTTTCTACTGAGCGGGGCTCTCATGAGTCCGAAGCGACTCGGCAGCTCGGGTAGCTGTGCAACTCGGCTATAAAAACGTATATCGCGACCCGGTGGGTTTCCCGACATGGAACGAAAAAAACCTGCCGGTGGAAGCAAAACCGGCGGGACTGACCGGTCTGGGAAGCCCGGTTGAAGCACCGGGCGTTCTTTACGGTTGGGCCATGATCTGGACCCTGCTGGGCATATTCGCAGGCGGCATGGCACTGAACCTGACGCCGTGTGTCTATCCGCTGATACCCATCACGATCTCCTATTTCGGAGCAAGAAGTGACAGGCGGCAATTGATCGGCCACGGACTCTGTTACATTGGCGGGCTGTCCATCACTAACTCGGTGTTGGGTGTGGTAGCCGCCATGACCGGCGGCTTGATGGGGGCGCTGCTGCAAAATCCCCTGGTGCTTATCTCTGTAGCTTCGATTTTAATCCTTCTTGCCACCAGTCTTTT
>NZ_JBFELV010000554.1:0-2888 GCF_041551955.1 Desulfosarcina sp. | reverse complement strand
CATTGTTTTGAATAATATTGCCTGTGAATAAAGCAAATGGAAAATAGTAATTCCCTGAAAAATTAAAATTAACAAACACAGCTTGTTCAGAACAATTTTCAATCGTATTGTGGTTGAGAAAAAACCATTGAGGTATAGGAATATCACGTCCTGCGTATATCTTGATCCCATAGGGGCAGTTAATTATATGATTATTTGATAGATAGGGATAAGCATTATTGAGCTCGACTGCCGTAGATAGTCCTGAAAATTGGCAATATTCCAAAACACTTCCTGACAGGTAGGTTAATTTTACTTCGCGATTTACATAATCATATGAAAAAACAGGTTGGTCATCCCCTGAGTAATTTGCGCTCTCCGCTGTATTTTTAAATACGAGCCCAGCAGGTTGGTTAACCGCCGGTATGGTGAGGTTGGACTTGAATATGATTAAGTTGCCTTGTTGACCCCTGGCATCTAAGGTGCCTCCTATAATGAGCGAAGCTCCAATATGAATTACAACCTCCACCCCTGGCTCTATAGTAAGTTTTATACCAGGATAAACCTGAATATCCGTTTGAATAGTCCAAGGGTTCCCGGCTGAGGTCCATGTGGTGTCTTGAACAATATTTTCCGTTATATCTGTGGCGTTTGAAGTAGAAGGAAGAGCAAAAAGTAAAGAAAGGCTAATAATGATCGCTGAAAGTTTCATCTATTTACCCCCCCCATCCGTTCAGATAGATAACAGCCCAATACCACTAAGAATAGGCACAAATAATAGATCCATGCGTTTAACCAATTGCGATCATAAAAGTCAAGACGAGATAATTTCAATATGTTATTAAAATAGAGATTCGTTCAAAAATTATGCCTTTCATTTTGAACTTACACAAGTTACGTTAAATTGAGATTGTCTTAGAAAAAGGGCGCAGTCAAATACTGGCCAGGTAATGCCCAACCTTTTTTGGATTATGTTGCTTCAATCAAACACTAAAGCAGCTTGGTAAATTAGTTTGGGGCGAGAGTCATGTCGCAGACACGAGAGGTTGTGCTTTAAAAATTAGGGCAACCCTATTTAAGAATACTCTACTCGGCAGCTACCAGATAAAGCAACACAAAGCAACAACTGGGACTGGTAACTTTCAGTTGAGAATTGCTGGTAATGAACATCAAATGAAAGGATCGTGCATTTGGTATGATGCGGGTACGGACCAAGTTGAAGCGTCTCCATACAGCTGGCAGAAGGTTTAAATGAATGTACTAAGGATACAGGGGACCATCACCATGCAACCAATCAATACGCCGTCACTAAAAACATACACCGCAGGCGATGAGCTTTCTTGGAGCTATCGGGGAGCTGGCATTGAGGCCACACCACATTCCTTAAAGGTGACTCGTAACCAACTGCGGTTTTAGACTCACGGTGTCAGATCTCATTTTAAGAAGATTTATGGTGAGGATGCTCCTCAACTAACAAGTTTTCAGATCGTGGGCAGCGATTTTCCCGAACATCTTGTATATGGAGAATTCACCAATCGGATAGAACATCTTCAGCGCACTACTGAAGCATTGGAGACACTTCTTCAAATTACACAACAACCGCTAAGTGGAAAACGAATTTTCATCGGTCACGGTCGGTCAACATTATGGAGAGCGCTTAAAGATTTTATTGTTGAACGGCTGGGGTTGCCACGGGATGAATTCAATCGTGAGGCGGTCGCCGGATATACGGCAATCGAGCGTCTCAATTCCATGATGGAACAGGCCGCTTTCGCATTGCTTGTGATGACAGCGGAGGAGGAACATACCGATGCCACGCTTCATGCACGGCCCAACGTCATTCACGAAGTAGGTCTTTTTCAAGGACGTCTTGGCATGTCTCGGGCAATTGTATTACTGGAAGAAAGTTGCTCAGAGTTCACAAATATCATTGGTTTATCTCAGATTCGATCCCCACGCGGTGATATCGCAGCGAGATTTAAGGACGTTCGGCGTGTCCTCAAACGGGAGGGGCCAATATAGGCTTCACAGGCACTCAACCCCACTATGCAGCGCACTCCAGCGATCTTCAACCAGCTCCCATTTCATCTCCTTGGAAAGGGCTGCTATGGAGGGTGTTTAACAATGGCAGATCCCGTAAATTGCGGTAAGGATTGGATAGATGTACTGACGGCGCTATTGACACCTACCATTGCCATAGCGGGAATTTGGATTTCCTTTTTTCAATGGAAGCTAAGTAAAATTAGGTAAAAACTTGAATTATTTGATAAACGATGGGAACCAGTTTCTTCAATTCGCGATTTTTTGGGTAAAGCTCGTACACAAGGCAAAGTTTTTAGTGATGATGAATACGATTTCATTGATGCTACCGTCGATGACGGTGATTTGCATACGGCCGCGTGCACCTTGGGACGACACCTGGGCGGTCAATGTGCACAAAACGTGCACACAAACACCGCTGGCTGATAAAATTTTTTTTAATGGTCCTTATAAAGGACCATTATTCGCTCTTTTATAGTTTAGAATATCTGCAAAAGTACAAATAAAAAGGGTTTACAGATTCAATTTTCTGTAAACCCTATTATTTTATGTTGGTGCCGAGGGCGGGACTTGAACCCGCACGACCGTAGGTCACTACCCCCTCAAGATAGCGTGTCTACCAGATTCCACCACCTCGGCATGCGTGTTGGTTGGCTCTACTCAGATTTCGCGTCGGCATCCGCAGTATTGTCGTCCGTCTGCGACTGCTGTTCGACGGGCACCTGGACATCCGTGACCACCGATTTCGTGACCTTGCCACCGGCCATGTAGGCCAGGGTCAGGGACGTTAGCATGAATACGATGGCGGCCACCGTGGTGGCTTTACTTAAAAAGGTCGACGCGCCTGTACTTCCGAACAGGGTCTGGCT
>NZ_JBFELV010000553.1:0-2906 GCF_041551955.1 Desulfosarcina sp. | reverse complement strand
GTGAAATCGGTCACCGTCTAGCCGTCGACGAAGCCTGCCTCGCTCCAGTTGAAGCTCTCACGTTCAGCACTCCCGGATGTTTCGCCCGCCGCTGTGCTGTCCCCATAGATCAGGTCGTCACCTGCGCCGCCCGACACAACATCGTCCCCGCCGCCTGCGTAGACATCATCATCGCCTGCGCCTGCCGGCTCTCCCCGTGGCGGCTGGTTCGCGGTCTGTCCATCGCCTACATCGAATCCATCCGCTCCACGCCCCTATTGGTTCAGATCTACTTCCTGTACTTCGGCCTGCCCACCCTGGGCCTGCGGGTACCGGAGCTTCAGACGGGCATCATCGCCTTGATGCTCAACAGCGGCGCCTACATCGCCGAAATCGTTCGGGCCGGAATGACATCGGTGCCCAACGGCCAGATCGAAGCGGGCATCTCTTCGGGACTGAACTACTTTCAACGCATGCGCTTCATCATCCTGCCCCAGGCCTTGGGAGTGACCGTGCCACCGCTGCTGGGACAGGCCATCGTCCTGGTGAAGGATTCCGCCCTGCTCTCCTTGATTTCGGTCATGGAACTGACCCGCGTCGGACAGACGCTTACCTCCGAGCGTTTCATGCCCTCGGAAGCCTTTTTCACCGTGGCCTTTTTCTACCTGTGCATCTACTTCGTACTGAAATCCCTGGCCGACTGGTCACAGAAAAAGCTCATCTTCAGGGAGGCCTACTAACCATGATTCTCTTTTACTTCCAGCGGTTGGTTGAAATTTTTCCCTTTTTCCTCAAAGGGCTGTGGATGACCGCGGCAGTATCAGGAATCAGTTTAATCATGGCCACAATTTTCGGGTTGCTGCTGGGCATTGCCCGCGCTTCGGAAAACAAGCTGCTGGGCGGGCTGATCGGCGCCTATGTGGCCGTTATCCGGGGAACGCCCTTCGTGGTACAAATCTTTATCATTTTTTTCATTCTGCCCGAATGGGGAATTCAGCTGGAAGCCTTGCCGGCTGCCATACTCGCCTTGACCATCCTGGGAACGGCCTTTATTTGCGAAATCGTGGCCGGTGGGATCAAAGCGGTCCCGGGAGGCCAATGGGAGGCAGCGGCATCGTCGGGCCTGAACATATATCAGCAGTTGCGCTACGTGATCATCCCCCAGAGCCTGCAAACCATCTTGCCGCCCCTGGTGGGCCAATATGTGCTGCTGATCAAGGATTCCTCGGTCGTTTCGGTCATCGGCGTGATGGATCTAACCCGCGTGGGATGGGTGACCGTGAATCGGATTCCGGAAGGGTTGATGGTCTTCTCACTGGTGGGTATTCTCTATTTCGTTATCTCTTACCCGCTGATAAGGCTGTCCAACCGACTCGAAAAGAAAATGGCCACCCAGCAGCTCATGCTTTAAGTTTGGCAAAATAGCAAATCGGAAAGAAACAAATGATCAAATTTAACGGTGTCAACAAATGGTTCGGCAAGCTGCATGTCCTCAGGGATATCGATCTGCACGTCACGCCGGGCGAAGTGGTGGTGATATGCGGCCCCAGCGGCTCCGGCAAGTCAACCCTGATCCGCTGCATCAACCGGCTGGAGAAGTTCCAGAAAGGCGAGCTGTTCGTCGACGGAACGCCCCTGCACGACCATTCCACCAGCCTGACCAAACTGCGGGCGGAGATCGGATTCGTCTTTCAACAGTTTCACCTCTACCCCCACATGACCGCCTTGCAGAACGTCACCCTGGCGCCCATCAACGTGAGGAAAATGAAACGCAGCGACGCCGAAAAGCTGGGCCGGGAAAAACTGGCCCGCGTCGGCTTGGCAGACAAGGCCGATTCTCATCCAACCCAACTTTCTGGCGGCCAGCAGCAGCGGGTGGCCATCGCCCGGGGGCTGGCCATGTCGCCCAAGATTATGCTCTTCGACGAACCCACCAGCGCCCTGGATCCCGAGATGATCGGCGAAGTGCTGGATGTGATGGTCAAACTGGCCAGTGAGGGCATGACCATGTGTGTGGTCACCCATGAGATGGGTTTTGCCCGGCAGGTGGCCCACCGAGTTATTTTCATGGACGAGGGCTCTCTAGTGGAGTCCGGAAAACCACACGACTTTTTCGCCAATCCCCAGACGGACCGCGCAGCTCAGTTCATCAGTAAGATTCTTACGCACTAGCGGAATCAGGCCGGCGGTTTTTTTGTCGGCTGGCAAAAAATGTTTTCTATTGATCGTTTCGAAACACCCTCGAAGTCAGGGTCAGCTGACGGGCCTGATCGATGAGCGCCTCCATAACTGAAATTATCACGCCAACAGTTTCTCCAATTCTTCTGCCGAATGTGTTGCGAGTCCTAAAGTTTTCATCGTACGTCTGGCTTCACCCACATAATCTCGTTCCATCAACAGCGAAACTAGCGTGATCACAGCCGAAATCACCGGCGTCTCTACCCCGACCTGTTCCCCCAAATTCTGGAGGAAAACCAGACCGTATCCCACATCTTCATTGAAATACCGGTAATCCAGACTAGGCTGGGCTTTGACCCCCGCGAATCCCGGTGCGGTGTTAAATCCGCTGTCATAGGTGGCTTCTGTCATATAGCCTTGGATGACGCCTAATTCCGGATCGGGAATGACCTCCACGCCCAATTTATTCCCGATGGCGATTCGTTCTCTATCAACCCCTTCGACCAGCCTGCCGACCGCCGGTGTGACGCCCTGGTGATAAAAATCGAAATCACCCTTGGTGCGTTCGATCTGCGCGACATTCATGAGCGTAATCGCAGGATGGATGACCGGGTTGCCGTTCTGCAGGCTGGTCTGGAGTATATTCTTTGCCGCGCTCATTGTCGGGTAGACATCGCTTACCTGCGCCAGCACAGAGCCGGTTTTCTTGGCCGGAACCGCCGCCAGCAGCAACCCGCCTTTGAGCTTGT
>NZ_JBFELV010000552.1:0-2912 GCF_041551955.1 Desulfosarcina sp. | reverse complement strand
TTTCAGGAGGAATCCTTTATGTCTGAGAATACAGCCACCATGGGCAAACCGATTTTCTCACCGTTCAATATCGTGGCCGGTGCCATTTTGCTGGTGGGGGGGATCCTGACCATCCTGCGCTTCACCCAGGGGCTGGATGCGGTCACCAACCTGTCCGACTACAACCCGTGGGGCATATGGATCGGCTTTGACCTGCTGGTGGGCGTCGCCCTGGCCGCCGGCGGATTCGTGACCTCGGCCGCCGTATATATCTTTGGCATGAAGCGCTATCACGCCGCCGTTCGCCCGGCCATCCTCACCGGCTTTCTGGGCTACGCCCTGGTGGTTCTGGCCCTGCACTACGACGTGGGCCGCCCCTGGCGACTGCCCTATCCGTTCATCATGCAGCGCGGCACCACTTCCCTGCTTTTCGAGGTGGCCGCCTGTGTGGCCCTGTACCTGACCGTCCTCTTCATCGAATTTTCACCGGCAGCCCTGGAGTGGCTGGGTCTCAAACGCGCCCGCAACATCGTTGTCAAACTGACCCTGCTGCTGACCATCTTCGGTGTGGTGCTGTCCACCTTGCACCAGTCCTCCCTGGGGGCCCTGTTCCTCATCGCACCTTCCAAGCTTCACCCGCTGTGGTACACGCCTTACCTGCCGATTTACTTTTTCGTCACCGCAGTGATCGCCGGGCTCTCCATGGTGATCTTCGAAAGTACGCTGTCCCACCGTTTTTTCTCACACAAGATGGATGCGGCCCACCTGGCGGAAAAAGACACCGTGCCCCTGGGCTTCGGCAAGGCGGCCGCGTTCGTGCTGGCCGGCTACTTTATCATCAAGGTCATTGGCATCAGCGCCGGCAACAATTGGCATTACCTGGCGACCGGATACGGTGCCTGGTACCTGGTGGAACTGCTGGGTTTCGTGGCGCTGCCGGCCTTTCTCTATGCGGTGGGGGTGCGGGACAAAAACGTCACCTTGATCCGCTGGACAGCCGCCTGGACCGTGCTGGGAATCGTCGTCAACCGGTTCAACATCTGCCTGGTGGCCTTTAACTGGCACCTGCCCGCCAGCGAACGCTATTTCCCGCACTGGATGGAGATCGGCATCAGCGTCTTCATCGTCACCCTGGGCATCGTGATCTACCGGTTCATCGTCACGCGCATGCCCGTGCTCTACGAACACCCGGACTACGACGCCCATTAACCGTAAAAGGAAAAGCAACCGCCCATGGAAACCATCAATACGCTTCAGGAGTTCATGCTCCACACCAAGAACATCACCTATGTGCTTATGGTCGTCGCCTTGCTTGGGATCACGGGGTTCTGGCTGTTTCTCACTGAACGGGACGATGACTAAAAAATTAGAATTAGGGGATTAAGGAATGGGGGAATTGAGGAATTGAAGGCATACGCCCATTTAATATTTTGTTCGTGTTGTCTGTCAATTCCTGAATCCCTAAATTCGCAATTCCTCAATTTCCATAAAAGGAGCACCCCATGTATGAATTTGTAACCGGCCCCCTTGCCTGGCTCTCCTTCGGCATCTTTTTTTTCGGCCTGCTCTATCGCCTGGTGTGGTACATACGGGGCCTGAACTGGCAGATGGACCGCGTCACCTATTCGCAGAACGTGGCCTACGGGATTAGAGGCGCCCTGCGCTCCATCTTCTTCTGGCTGGTGCCCTTCGGCACCCACGGCTGGCGGTTTTACCCCGGGTTCACCATCCTGGTGTTCGTCTTTCACATCTGCCTGCTGGTCACCCCCGTGTTCCTCATGGGCCATAACGTGCTCCTGCTTGAGCGTTTCGGCTTTAGCCTGCCGACACTTCCCGAAGGCCTGGCCGACGGGATGACCCTGGCCGTAATCGTGGCGGCGGTGTTCATCATTCTGCGGCGCATCGCCCTGCCGGAGGTGCGCATTTTGACCAAACCTTACGATTTTCTGGTGCTGGCCATCGCCGTGGCACCTTTTTTAACCGGGTTTCTCGCCTATCATCAAGTGGGCAGCTATGATTTCTGGATCGTGGCCCACGTGCTGTGCGGCGAAATCATGCTGGTGGCCATCCCCTTTACCAAGCTGTCCCACTTTCTGCTATTTTTTCTCTCCCGGGCACAGCTTGGAATGGATTTCGGAATCAAACGCGGCGGCATGAAAAACAAAGGAATGGCCTGGTAAGGCCTTTGTAGGAATTAGGTGATAAAATGCCCGAAGGAATACTTTGCAACAAACAGGTTGTCGATACCAAAGAAAAGCTCACTGCGCTGCTGGCGGACAAAAGCGGCAAACAGTACTACGCCGAGATGAAGCTGCTCGATGTGGACAGCAAGGCCCTGTGGGCCACGCTGGAAAAAACCTGCCGTTCCCGGCTGCGCACCTGGCTGGAGATCTGTGCCCACTGCGGGATGTGCGCCGACAGCTGTTTTTTCTACCTGGCCAACGACAAGGACCCCAAACAGGTGCCGTCCTACAAGATCCAGTCCACCCTGGGTGAAATGATCAAGCGCCAGGGAAAGGTGGACAACGATTTCATGCACATGGTCATGGACACGGCCTGGTCCAAGTGCTCCTGCTGCAACCGCTGCGCCACCTATTGCCCCTTCGGCATCGACATGGGGGTGATGTTCGGTTACGTTCGGGGGTTGTGCTTCGCCCAGGGATTCGTGCCCTGGGAACTGAAGATCGGCTCGGGCATGCACCGCATATACAATGCCCAGATGGACATCACCACCGAGGATTGGGTGGACACCTGCGAGTGGATGGCCGAAGAGTACGAGGAGGACTGGCCGGGACTGGAAATCCCCATCGATAAGGAGAATGCAGATATTATATATACGGTCAACGCCCGCGAGCCCAAGCACTATCCGGAGGACCTGGCCGAGGCGGCGATTCTTTTTCACCTGGCCGGCGAAAACTGGACCGTTCCCAGCC
>NZ_JBFELV010000551.1:0-2942 GCF_041551955.1 Desulfosarcina sp. | reverse complement strand
TTCCGGCCGCTTGGGCGGAGGCATGACCAGCGCTTCCTCTTCGGTCTGGATATAGGCCGTGACCGCGGCGAGGGCGGCGGCCAGTTTTTTCTCATTTGCATCCATAAATCACACCTTTTTAGGGTTTGGTTAACGTTTTACTCGGTCCGCTACATGGGAATGTTGCCGTGCTTTTTCGGCGGCCGCAGTTCCCGCTTGCTGCACATGATCTCCAGGGCGTCGATCAGCCGCGGCCGGGTCTGGGCCGGTTCGATGACCGCATCGATATAGCCCCGCTGGGCGGCGCAGTATGGATTGGAGAAGAGCTCCTCGTATTCGGCGATCTTCTCCGCCCGCTTGGCCTTGGGGTCCTTGGCGCCCTTGATCTCCTTGCGATGAATGACGTTGGCGGCGCCGCCGGCACCCATGACGGCGATCTCGGCAGTGGGCCAGGCAAAGGCGAAGTCGGCCCCCAGGTCCTTGGAACACATGGCCAGGTAGGAGCCGCCGTAGTCTTTGCGGGTCACCAGCAGCAGTTTGGGCACGGTGGCCTCGCTGTAGCACCACAGCAGCTTGGCGCCGTGGCGGATGATGCCGCCCCACTCCTGCTGGCTGCCGGGCAGGTATCCGGGTACATCGGCGATGGTCAGCATCGGAATGTTGAAGGCATCGCAGAAGCGGATGAAGCGGGTGGCCTTGTCCGATGCATTGATGTCCAAGCAGCCGGCCATGACCATGGGCTGGTTGGCGATGATGCCGATGGACCGACCGTTGAGCCGGGCAAAGGCGGTCAGGATATTGGTGGCAAAGTGCTGGTGGGGTTCGAAGATCTCGCCGTTGTCAACGATGCTGCGGATCACATCGCGCATGTCGTAGCTTTTGTTGGGGCTGTCGGGGATGATGCTGTTGAGTTTTGCGTCCGTGCGCGTGGGGTCGTCGCCCGTATCCACCACGGGCGGCTCTTCCATGTTGTTGGCCGGCAGATAGGCCAGCAACTGCTTGATCTGGACCAGGGCGTCCTCGTCGCTCTCGCAGGCGAACTGGGCCACACCGCTTTTTTCGTTGTGGGCCATGGCACCGCCCAGGTCCTCGAAGTTGATCTCCTCCCCGGTGACCGATTTGATCACTTCAGGGCCGGTAATGAACATGTAGCTGGTATTCTTGACCATGAATATATAGTCGGTCATGGCCGGTGAATAGACCGCCCCGCCGGCCGTGGGTCCCATGATGGCCGAGATCTGGGGGATCACGCCGGAGGCTACCGAGTTGCGGTAAAAGATCTGGCCAAAGCCGGAGAGGGAATCCACACCCTCCTGGATACGGGCGCCGCCCGAATCGTTGAGGCCCACGAAGGGGACACCGGCCTTTAAGGCCATGTCCATAACCTTGCAGATTTTCTTGGCCTGCATCTCACCGAGGCTACCCGCCCGAGAGGTGAAATCCTGGGCAAAGGCGAACACTGGCCGCCCGTCCACCAGGCCGTGCCCGGTGACTACGCCGTCGGAGGGAATCTCGACATCCGCCATGCCGAAATTGACACAGCGGTGCTGCACGAACATGTCGATCTCCCGGAAGGTTCCCTTGTCGAACAGCTTTCCCAGCCGTTCACGGGCGGTGAGCCTGCCGTTTTCCTTGTGCTTGGCGACCAGCTTTTCTCCGCCCATCTCAAGGATGCGGGCTTCGCGCGCCTTGAGATCCTTGATTTTTTCCTTCACAATACCCATGTCACATTCCTTTCACCTGAAGTGCAGAACCTTTTGACTAACTGCCGGGCAATCATGAAACACATCCGACAGCCGTCCGCAAATTAAATATCACTTGAAATAATAAGTGGTTGAACAATTTATAAGAAAATAGAATGCATGCTGGAAATAAATTTTAACCTTTATAGACTCAGCCATCCTTGTCAAGCAAAAAAAGAAGCGTTTCAGCGCCTGCGGTGGGGGAGATATCACCCCGCTCCACCGACGCTTCCATATCCCGCAGCCGGGCCTTGACCGCACGGTGGCTGAAAAATCGTTCCTTGAGTCCGTCCTCGATGCGCGACCACATCCAAGCCAACGCCTGGCGGCGACGTTTTTCCTCAAGTTCGCCGGTGGCGGACAGCCGCTGGCGGTGCTCCAGGATGGTTTCCCATAGTGTGTCCACCCCGGCCAATGTCAAAGCGCTGCAGGCCAGCACCGGCGGCGACCAGGTGGGAGAGGCCGGGTTGAGTAGGTGCAGGGCCATCTCATAGGCGCGTCGGGCTTTCTCGGCCTTTTCGAGGTTGTCGCCGTCGGCCTTGTTGATGGCCACCGCGTCGGCCAGTTCCAGGACCCCCTTTTTAATGCCTTGAAGCTCGTCGCCGGCGCCGGCCAGCATGAGCACCAGGAAAAAGTCGACCATGGAGGCCACCGTGGTTTCCGACTGTCCCACGCCTACCGTTTCCACGAGCACCACATCGAACCCGGCAGCCTCGCAAACCAGCAGGGTCTCCCGGGTCATGCGGGCCACGCCGCCCAGGGTGCCGCCGGAGGGCGACGGGCGGATGAACGCCCCCGATGCAACGGAGAGCCGTTCCATGCGGGTTTTGTCGGCCATGATGCTGCCGCCGCTGCGGGTGCTGGAAGGGTCCACGGCCAGTACCGCCACCTGAAGCCCATTTTCCACCAGCATCATGCCAAAGCTCTCGATGAAGGTGCTTTTGCCGACACCGGGAACGCCGGTGACGCCGAGGCGAAGGGCCTTTCCCGTTTCAGGAAGCAGCCGGTCCACCACGGTGCGTCCCAATTGTCGGTGCGTGGGGTGTGCGCTTTCGATCAGGGTGATGGTCTTGGCCAGGATGCGGCGGTTGCCGGCGCGGAGGCCGTCAACATAGAATTCGGGATCCCTTTCACCCATTGCTAAAAACTATTCCCGTGGCGGTTGATTATGGTTTGCGGCTGTCCAGGGCGTTGAGCACCTTGTTGGCCGAATCGGTTATG
>NZ_JBFELV010000550.1:0-2952 GCF_041551955.1 Desulfosarcina sp. | reverse complement strand
TACAGGTGTAGCCAAAAATCTGGTCTAAGGCGTCAGCAGCTGATACATTTTTGCACCGGTTGCCGATGATCAGCGCCAGTTCCGCCTCGTAATCGGTACGTAGGGCCTTGAATCCATACTCCTTTAAGAATCGTGGAATAACGATGGCTTGATCCGGCCCGACCAGCACGTTGGGTGTTTTGGGGAAGAGCAGGGGTTCGGTGGGCACCTCGTCGGTGAAGCCCTTGACTCTCACCGAAACGCTTTCGGCGATGTGGGCCCGGTAGTTCAACCCCAGGGCAATCAGCTTGGTCGGATTGACGGTGTAAGTGTCACGATGGTTTTTTACGGGTAGTTCGATCATTGAATAGGCTCTGTAAAAACAGTTTTTAATACATTTTCTTTAAAAGCATGGATGAGCGATTCATCAACGGTGGCCTCGTACCCGGTCAGGGTGGCCACCACTTGTCGATCGTCGTCCAGAAAGGTGAAATCGGCGATCATTTTGCGGTCACCCGCAGCAGTCACCGACATGACCGCCGTCACGCCGGATGCCGGGAATGCCGGACGATACTGGCGATAGGCGCGGGCATAGCTGGGCAGGCAGACCTTTCCGGACTGCTCGAAGCACCAGACGATGGCCATTTGAAAGGCGCCGTCCAAGACCATGGGGTCGGCCATCCAACTTCCCTGGATGGGATCCTGCATCCACGCCTCGGGTTTCGGTGCGC
Organism: Desulfosarcina sp.; assembly: GCF_041551955.1. Taxonomy (GTDB): domain Bacteria; phylum Desulfobacterota; class Desulfobacteria; order Desulfobacterales; family Desulfosarcinaceae; genus Desulfosarcina. Next base: position 2,242 of record NZ_JBFELV010000550.1, on the reverse strand, counting down.
CGGTCAGCCGGGCCGTCATGCCATGGTCGGAGTAGTCGTCGATGGCTTTGATCGCCCGCAGGTGGTCGCCGTGAAACAGGATCGGCCCATAAATGGCATCCAAATCACGGGGGTAGGCGCGACTGCCGTTCCTGCCGTTGCCGGTGAAGACCGGGGCGCTGGGGAACCGGTCAACCAGGAGTGCGCGGGCCCGGGTATGGATCACATCCTTGCCGTTCTTCACGCCGTTTCTCAGCTCTACGTCCACTTGCACGGCATCGCCGGTTTTTCTGGCTCTGCCGGCCATGAGGCGGACCAGTTTTTTCTCCTGTTCGATGCGGATGCCGCTGAGCAAACGCAAATCGTCGATGCCGTGCAAGGAATAGCCCGGGTTCTCCTTGAGCGCTCCATGGCCGATCCACTCGGTAATCAGGGCAAAGGGCACCACCGGCCTGCCGCCGATGATATGGGAGGCGAGCACCGGGTAGCGCTGCAGATCCAATTCGCGGCGTTCCAGAAGCGCCATGGGTGCGTCCGGGAATTCAGCCGATTCGTCGTCGGTCTTGCCGGACAGCATGCTGCCGATGAGAACTTCCACAGGGCCCGGATCGGCGTTGTTCATTTCAGCCGCCATCAGGCGCGCGCCGGCGTCGACGGGAATCAATTGGATGTTTTTCGCGTCAAAGGCTTTTTTTAGGGCAGGTGTTACCATGCCGCCATCCCACGGTCCCCAGTTGATGGCGGTAACCTGGCATGCAGGATGATTCAGGGCTTGCACCCGGGCCATCTTGTTGAGCGCTTCGTTGGCCATGGCATAGTCGCATTGGCCGATGTTTCCCGTGCGGGCGCTGACCGATGAAAACAGGACCAGGTGATGAAGGTGGTTCATTTGAGGGGCGGAGAGTAGATTCTTCAGCCCGTTCACTTTGGTGGTGTAGACCTGCCGAAACTGGTCGACGGTTTTGTCCTTGATCAATCGGTCGTGGAGCACCCCGGCGCCATGGACCAGCGCGGTGATGGGACCCAGCTGGTTTTCAATGGCGTCGATCACCTTGTGCAGGCGCTCCCGATCGGTGACGTCAGCCTTGAAGTAGCCGGCCTTGACGCCCGAGGCCGTCAGTGCATGGATGGTCCGGGTGATGGAGAGATTGGCCGCGTGCTTCCGATATGCCGCCTCCAGGGTTTGCGGCGTGGGTTTTGAAGCCGTAAACGCATTTTCAAGGATGGCTTTTTTCATCGCCGCTTCGTCTTGGACGCCCGCGAGCCAATCGGGGGCTTTGAAAGGCGGTGCCGATCGACCGATCAGGGCGATGGACACACCGGTCGCCCGAGCCAGGTAAAGGGCGCAATCGGCCGTTACGCCGCGGGCGCCGCCGGTGACGACAACCACATCTTTTTTATCCAGGAGGAACGGACCTTCAACGACCTGGGCGAAAACCGGCTTCAATGTTATCCGGCCATCAGGGCGCAAACCAATCTCCACCGGATCGTGGTCACAAACATTCAGCAGTTCTGCAACGACCCGTTGTGCGGCTTCATCGGGATCTGCAAAATCAGGGGACAGGTCAATGGCCCGGCAGACGACCGCCTCCCATTCAAGGGCGGCGGTCTTGACCAGGCCCGCCAGCGCACCCTGCTCGGGATGGTCGAAGGCGTTTCCCGTAAAACCGAAGGCCCCATCCATGCCGGTGGCCACCGCAAACAGGGCATCACCGTGGGTCGCTGCGCCCAATAACTCCGGAGCGGCGTGTTTGGCTGCCAGAAACGCGGTTTCCGGATCGGTCGGAACGCAGAGGATCAAGCCCGCCGCCCCGGCAAAGCTCGCCGTGTTGTCCGCTGCATCGGAGGTCAGCAGGCGAGCGTCTATTTTCATGCGGGTCAATTCGTCGACCATGGATTGCGCCATGGGGGCGTTGTCGCTCATGACCCCTATCCAGCGGCCCGATTCGATACGTAAGGGACGACCCGGTTTTTTCGGAGACGCCACGACGTCCATGATCCGACGGGGTATCGTTTCCGATGGCTCCCGATCCGTCGATACCGGCTTTATCGGCGCACATGGGCAGGTGCCGATTGGCGGCTCGACTTCACCCGCAGAGAGGTAAGCGCCAATCTGGCCCAAGGTTTTCAAGGTGCCCACCCGGTCCGGTGTGACCTGAGGCAGGTGGGGCATGCGCTCCTCCATGGCGGAGAGAATCTCCACCCGCTTGATGGAGTCGATGCCCAAGTCAGCCTCGATGTCCATCTCCATTCCCAGCATGTC
>NZ_JBFELV010000549.1:0-2965 GCF_041551955.1 Desulfosarcina sp. | reverse complement strand
GATCAGGTGGTATATCTCGGCAGCGTCGGACCCGTTGAACGCAACCGCGTGCTCGGCAAAGCCTCTGCGCTGTTGCACCCCATACAGTTTGACGAACCTTTCGGTTTGTCAGTAGTCGAATCCATGGCCTGCGGTACGCCCGTGATCGCCTTTAACAGGGGCAGCATGCCTGAACTGATCGAAAACGGCAAAAATGGTTTTCTGGTGAGCAACGTGAACGAAGCCGTTGCGTCTGTCGCACGGCTAAAAGAGATTGACCGCGCAACCTGTCGTCGCCATGTTGAACGGCGTTTCACAGCCGAGCGGATGATCGATGAATACATACACGTTTATGAAATGATTTTAAAGGACCGATCCGTATGAAAATCGACAGACCGATCATTACCCGCTATAAAAAAAACCCCATCCTGACAAGCAAGGATGTGCCCTATCCGGTGGCTACCGTTCACAATGCGGGCATCGTCAAACACGACGATCGTTACATTATGCTGTTCAGATCGCATCTGGTGAACGGGCGCTCGATCATCGGCAGGGCCGACAGCGAGGATGGTTTTGCATTTACGGTTCATCCCGAACCCTTTCTGATTCCTTCAACGGACCATGCGTTTGCCGAATATGAAGCTTTCGGCGTCGAAGACCTGAGAATCTCGCCGGTTGAGAACGAATACCTGCTGACTTACAGCGCCTATTCCCGTCACGGTGTGCGGATTGCCCTGGCGCGCACCAGCGATTTCGAAACCGTGGAGCGGATTGCGCTGATCACCCAAGCCGACCTGCGCAATGTCGTCATTTTTCCTGAGAAGTTCGGTGGTCGCTATGTGCGCCTGGACCGACCGCATTCCGAGATTTCACCCTGGTCGATCTGGATTTCCTATTCCCCCGACCTGGTTCACTGGGGCGATTCTCGGGTGGTCATGAAGCCGCTTGCCTATCACTGGGATGAGATGAAAATCGGACCCGGCGCACCACCATTTAGAACCGACAAGGGCTGGCTGCATATTTACCATGGCGTCTTCAAGACCATGTCCGGAACGGTGTATCGCCTGGGCGCAGCCTTGCATGACCTTGATGATCCAGCCACCATCGTCGGCGTTTCCGACGGGTGGATATTGCAGCCTGAGGATCCCTGGGAGGTAACCGGCTATGTGCCCAATGTGGTCTTTACCTGCGGCGCTGTTCCCGAAGGCGACGGTACGGTAAAAATATACTGGGGCGGCGCAGATACGGTCATGTGCGTCGGTACGGCCGTCATTGATGACTTGGTGGCGCTTTGCCTCTCGGCACCACGGCCTGCGCTGTAGCGGATCATGGCCGGATGATCGCAGACTGGAAAAAAACGCCGACGATTGACTGAAATTGAAGAATGACCACGTTGCCGCGCATTCGCTGACCATCGGTCTAAGGATACAATGATATGCCCCCTAAAACGCGTCAAAAGCTGAAAGTTAAAAGAAGAGCGATTAAGATCGTAGGGGATACGTCGCGGGTGATCACCCGGCTGCATATTCCCGATAATCGGCATCGCATCAATAAGATAATTCAGCGCATCATCAGCATGCCGGACATGGCGACCCAAAATTTAATGGCGCAAATAATGGTCGATTTTTCCGGACGGCACGAAGACATCGGGTACATTTTTAAGCGGCACCTGAATGCGGTGATGAAATATCTGCCACCGGATAAAGTGCTCAGCGATGTTCAAAAGTCGCTCATCGGTGCATACTTTACCATGGAGTACTCTATTGAATCGGCCGCTCTTTTCAACCCCTCCATCGTTCCTCATCCGGATCAGCGCCATCTGAAAAAAGGCAGCCTGCGCTTTATCATGAGCCTGCGGGCAACCGGTGAAGGCCATATTTCGTCAATTGTTTTTCGCAGCGGTGTTCTTGATCGACACAACAAATTCCTTTTCGACCCGATCAGTGATTTTGTGGAAACGCCGGATCTCCAATTGGACGCTGTATACAAGCGCAATCCTTTCCAGCTCAAGCTAAACGAGATGGAAGCAGGCGATGAGATAAGCGTACATATTCTTAACCAGCTGCCGGAAGATTTTACGTATAATGAATTAATAGAAAAAATTGGAAAGCTTCGAGAAAAACCGCAATTTCCGGTAGCGAACCAAAACAGAACCTTCCATGTCATGAGCTGGCTTGCAAATTCCAATTATCAGGTCAGTTTCCACCCCGATCACAGGGTATCCGAACGGGTGATATTTCCCGTTTCCAAAAACGAAAGCAGAGGTATTGAAGATGCCCGCTTCGTTCAATTTTTCGACAACCAGCAGGAAGGCACCTATTATGCAACCTATACCGCCTATAACGGCCATACGATCTTACCGCAACTGATCGAAACCAAGGATTTTATCAACTTTAACATTGTCACCCTCAACGGCAAAGCCATCAAAAACAAGGGCATGGCGCTTTTCCCGCGAAAAATAGGCGGTCGTTATGCCATGCTCTCGCGCCAGGATGGTGAAAACAATCATATCATGTTTTCGGACAATCTCCATTTCTGGCAAACGTCCCAAATCATCCAGGAGCCGGAATATCCTTGGGAGTTCATCCAGATCGGCAACTGCGGGTCCCCCGTGGAGACCAGTGAGGGCTGGATCGTGCTCACCCACGGTGTCGGACCCATGCGTCAATATTGCATCGGCGCCATACTGCTTGATCTTGAAAAGCCTTCAAAAATAATCGCTCGCCTGGATGAGCCATTGCTTGCTCCGCATGAGAAAGAGCGCGAGGGTTACGTTCCCAATGTCGTCTATTCCTGTGGTGCGATCATTCATAACAACGAGTTGATCATCCCCTACGCTATGTCCGACATCAATTCCGGTATCGCAACGGTTGGCGTCAAGGAGTTGCTGAATGGTATGCGCGAGGTCGTTTAGGATGACGCATGCACCCTCATCAACAGATAGTTTGGGTGCAACCCATGCCTGGGCCGGAGTAACCCTGCCGGG
>NZ_JBFELV010000548.1:0-3001 GCF_041551955.1 Desulfosarcina sp. | reverse complement strand
CAATTCATTAATTATATAAAAATTTCATAATGATTTACTGGTAAACATCGTCTTCTGTCTATGACACCCATCATACTCACGGAAAAATAGTGCGCCTCAGTCGGTGGTATCACTGAGGTGCACCGTGAACCGCGATAGCGAGCGCATTCCCGGTCGCTTGCGGCGGGGTTGGCGAGCGAACTGGAAACTGGAAATCGATTTTTATCCCTACGGTGAAGCTACCCCACGGCTTGCCGCGGGGAAGCTTCGATCATTGGGCAGTGAAAATGGCTGTAACCGGGATGGATGGATGAATCAGGTCCGCCAGCGATCCTGCGGAAGAAGGGCAACTTTCTTGTAATACGGTTTAACGGTAGTATATTTCACCAGGGTGTCATGTTAACCCATCCAACCTAAACCGGGGAGAATTCAGCATGGCAGACTACCCATATATCGAAAGCAAGCGAATTCTGATGGTTGACGATGAACCGGATGTTCTGGACAGCCTGGAAGACCTGTTGGGAATGTGCCAACTCACCCGAGCGTCCAGTTTTGAGGAGGCCAGGGCACTTCTTGAAAATCGTTTTTTCAATATCGTCATTCTGGACATCATGGGGGTCGGCGGATATGAGCTGCTGGAAATCGCCACTGCAAAGAACCTTACCGCCGTCATGCTGACCGCTCATGCCTTCAGTCCCGATCATCTAGTGAAGTCCTACCAAGGTGGCGCCGCTTCATATCTGCCGAAAGAAGAGATGATCCATATCGCCTCCTTTTTAAATGACATCATGGAGGCCAAGGATAAAGGGAAAAACCCGTGGACGCGATGGTATGACCGTATGGGTTCCTTTTTGGAAAAACGATTTGGTGCGGATTGGCAGAAACCGGATCAGGCCTTCTGGGAAAGATTTCCTTTCTATTAAACGCATGCGACGCGACCTGAAAGCAACTGATGGCTCCGGGATGCGGTCACGGCCTCTCTTCATTGGGGGTGAGGAGCAAGGCACCCTGTTCAGCCCATGTCCCCGTATTGCCGGAAGTCATGCTTGGGGGCGATTCACAGCCACAATATGTCGCTGTCGGAATCGGTGAACGCTTCGGGTTTTAGAATGCCTATTCTACCTCTTTGGGTTGCGATCAACCCCTTTTTGCGCAGTTTGGACAACGCCCTTAACGATGACTCGACGGTGGTACCGATCATTTCAGCAATCTCGATGCTGGTGAATCGTAAGTCTGGTCCGAATTTCAGGTATAGGGCATGCAAAATGCGGCGCATGCGCTGATCCACATTTTTACCCACCATGTCCAAAATGCGGCTGTTGGCGCTGTCCACTGCATTTCCCAGCACGGTGATGATTTCGGAGATCACTGAGGGGTGTTGAAATGCAAAAGCGATGAAATCGGTTTGTTTCAGTAAAACGACCATGGAATCTCTCATGGCTCTCGCCTCGATCATGCGGGTTTTTTTTGAGAAAGTGCTGACCAGGTTCAACGGTTCACCGGCCACGGCCAGCAGATAGGTAAGCCGATGCCCCTCTAAAGAGCAGATGCTGACGCGCACCAACCCCTCGGCAACAAGGTAGAAATGGCGCTGCGGTTCGTTGGCATGGAAAATGGTATCGCCTTTGGCAAATCGAATGGATATGGCCTTGGCGGCCATTGCATGGCGTGTTGGGGGCGTAAGTCCTCGAAAACCTATCGACTGTTCGAAAATCGCGGCAATTTCATCCAATCCAAACATCTCGATGCCGTTCATATCATTGCTACTCAAAAAAATTCACCATAGTGAAAGGGTTAGGTTTGCGCCTTGACCGGGCAAGGTGCTTTAAGTCTTAATTTGTCCTATATATTCAAATAGTAATGTATCATTACCGTTCTTCGTTTTCTGTTGACTTGATTGATGTACGCAGATATAAATTCATCACAATAAACACGCTTTCCCCCAGACACCATGGATGATCGTCGAAAAACCGGGACCTATGGGAAAAACGACTTCTCCGGACAAACTGCCAGGCTACCAGGCCCCGGCCGTACACAAAGCCTTTCACGTGTTACGCCAAGTGGCCGAATCCCGCCAGCATCTTGGCCTCACCGATCTTGCGAGTCGATTGGGATACAGTAAAAGCACGACCCATGGACTGGTCCACGCCCTGCTTCGTGAAGGCGCGCTCGCGCAGGGGCCGGATGGCCGAAAACTCTATTTGGGACCGACAGTTATGGACTTGGCTTTTTCGAGCTTTAACTACCCCAAAATGGTCGAGTCGGTCCACCCCATTATCGATTCATTGAGAGATCAAATCAAAGAGACCATGGTTGTCGGTGCATTCATCTGCAACGGCATCCTTATTATGGCCGCCGCAGAGTCCGAGGACCCGTTAAAGATTTCTGCATCTCCGGGAACCACCTTGCCGCTTTTTGCCGGTGCCGCCGGAAAAGTGTTTCTTGCCGAAAAAACAAACGATGCGGTCAAAATGTTGATTCGTGAGAAAGGACTCCCTCAACATACAACCCGCTCAATTGTAAATGAAAACGAATACTTGTTAGAACTTGAACGGATACGTTCGAGTGGGCATGCCATCGACGATGAAGAATATCTGGTTGGCGTTAAAGCGGTAGCCGTGGCGTTGGAGAATATCATCGGCCCGCCCATGGCCATCTGGGCAGTGGGCTTGTCGAGCAGTATGGGTGCGGAAAAAATTCAGGACGCCATCGACCGGATGACCACCGCCAAAGAAAAACTTCAGAAAACAATGAATAATACCTTTGGATATTAGAATATATTTAACCACTATCCATTGATTCGGTTAGTTCCCGCAGGGGATCAACCCCCGAAATTCGGGTTGATGAATTCAAGCCGGTCTTCCTGTTTTGCGATGGTGGTCGCATACGCCCGGGGATAGATGAACCGCCCGTTTAACTCCACGATTAAATCCGGATCCCTCTCCCCGAAATCTCTGATAAGCGTTTCCAGTGTGCTGTGGGCCGCCACCCGTTCCCGCACGTCGTTAATCGTGATTTCTAT
>NZ_JBFELV010000547.1:0-3006 GCF_041551955.1 Desulfosarcina sp. | reverse complement strand
GGCGTTGGGGGCGATTTTGTCGAGGGGATAACCCGGGGCGGCCATGGTTCAGATGGACGGTCACCACGGCTGTGATTCCGTTTTTCATTTTGACAAGCGTCCCCCTTTGGCAGTACATACGGGATCTATTTATACTTGACGGCTTCGTAAAAAGTCCGATATCTGCGTTACGCTTCATCCCTCGTCACTGCGGCGTACTTTCATGTACGCCTCCTTCCTCGGGATTGGCAAGCCTTGATCTCGAACTTTTTGCGAAGTCGTCTGAAATGTGAATTTCTTCGAATTCGTCAACCGTTTACTTGCCGGGAGAGACTCTGGATGAACACCCAAACCCTGATACTGACCGTTCTGGTCTTCTGGCTGGTCATGGGCCTGGCCTTTTTGTCCGCTTACTCGGAAGTGAAGCGCACCGGGGGAACCCTGGCGGACGCCATGCGCAACAACGAGACCTTTTTCTTTATCGTCAGCATCGTGGTGGGGCTGGTCGTTGTGGCCTTCAAACTGACCTGATCCACGGTTTCGTAAAAAATCCGATATCTGCGTTATGCTCCATTTTATTCCCGACAGCCGCTTCCGTTCCCCTTCGATCCAGTCGATCCGGCTCCACAACCCTTGAAGGATGCGTACCTCGCGGTCGCTCAGGCCGCTGCGGCCGAACAGCCGCCGAAACGACCGCAGGACGTGGTCCGGGTTCTGCGGGTCCAGGTACTCGGCTTCCAGCAGCGTGCGGCGCATGTGCTGGAACATGTTCTCCACATCCGCGGCCTGGGCCGGCACCGGGTCGTCATTGCAGATCCGGGTGACATCCATGGCCCCTTTGCGAAGTTCGTAAAGCAGCAGTGAGACCGCATGGGACAGGTTCATGGAGGGATAGACGCTGTGGGTGGGTATGGTGATGAAAAACTGGCACAGGTCCAGTTCGCTGGTGTGCAGGCCCCGATCCTCGCGGCCGAACACGAATGCCACCCGGCTGCCGGACGATTGGGCCAGCGCATGGCCGGCAGCTTGTTCGGGGGTCAGAAAATCCTCCCGATACTTGCCGAAGCGGCGGGTGGTGCCGAAGGCCAGGTGAAAATCGGCCAATGCCTGCTGCAGCGTTTGATAAACCGGTGCATGTTTCAACATCGATTCGGCCTTGAGCGCCATCCGCCGGGCGTCCAGCGACCGGTAATCCGCGCACGGGTTAACCAGACGAAGGTCCGCGCAACCGAAATTCATCATACAGCGGCACACCGACCCCACATTGATCGGTCCCTGGGGCTCGACGAGAACGATGCTGATGTTATCCATTTCGTCTTTCGATCCCTTTGTCGCGTTTTTGCACCAGCACCTTGCCGATCAACATCCCCAGCGGCGCCAGGTGATAGATCAGGTCGAACATGTCGATGGGGCGGGAAAGGGTTCCTTGCTTGATCATGATCAGCTTCTCCCAGACGTGGGGCATCGGTTTGAAGGGCGCCAGCAGCATGAATAGCGTCAACGGTATCAGGGCGGCGAAAGGAATTTTTTTGAGCAGGCGTCGCACACCAATGCCTCCGGTGGGGTGATGGTCCTGTTTTCAAGCGATCCAGCAACAAGAAACTATCGTGAAAATGACACAGTCGGCCGCAGTATGTCAACGGCCGCGAGCATTGTCCACAGGCCGCCAAATGGCGCACCGGGAGCATGACGACAGCGGGTCGACGGAAAGGTGTCGGCTGCGTGCGTGCGGTTGTTGCTTCAATCGGCAAACAATCCCTTTTACGATCGGCGTTTTTGAGGTAATGGAGAGTTGCAGGGCCATCACCGGCAATTCAGTAATGCGGGTCAGCATAAGGACGTAAAGGATGAAATCAGCCAAGGATTATATTGTCTTTCCTCTCGATGTACCCAGCGCCGAAGAAGCCAGGTCGCTGGTCGGCCTGCTTGCCAACGATGTGGGCATGTTCAAGGTCGGCCTGGAACTGTTCATTCGGTCAGGCGCTGAAATGGTGCGCTGGATTCAACAGGCGGGGCCAGCCAAGGTGTTTCTGGATTTAAAGCTCCACGATATCCCGGCTACCGTCCAACGGGCTATGGCCCAGGTGGCCGAGCTGGGTGTCTACCTGGCGACGGTTCATTGCGGCGAGAGCCGGGCGATGCTGGAGGCTGCCGTGAAAGGGGCCGGCGGACGGGTCAATGTGCTGGGGGTCACCTTGCTGACCAGTGTCTCTTCCACTGAACTGGAAGAGGCGGGCTTCCGGGAACGCTATTGGAAGGACCTGCAGCAGCTGGTGATGAAAAAAGCGACCATGGCCCGTGACGCCGGCTGCGCGGGAATCGTTTGCTCCGGTCATGAAGTCGACGGCATCAAGACGGTCTTTGGCGATGGTTTTCTGGCGGTGACACCCGGCATCCGGCCGATCGACGGCGGTGTCGCCGCGGACGACCAGTCACGGGTCGTGACCCCGGCCATGGCGGTGCGGCGGGGGTCGGATTACCTGGTAATCGGCAGGCCCATAAGGGATGCCGCCGATCCCCGGGCGGCTGCAAGGGCTATTGCTGCAGAGATCCAAGGCGCCTTGACGGGTTCGTAAAAAACCCGATATCTGCGTTACGCTTCATCCTTCGTCACTGCGGCGTACCGTAAGTACGCTGCCTTCGGCACCCGCGATAGCGGTATTCTCAGGATTTGCAAGCCTTGCTCTCGAACTTTTTACGAGCCCGTCGGAAATTCGCTTGCGGATCACGCCGGGTAGGGTATCGAACAATCGGTTCTCTTTTTGAGCGTTTTTCTTGAACCCCTGACACCTCGACCCCTTGGACCCTTCAGTTTTTATCAGTGCGTCTGGATATAGCGCCACAGGGCTGTAGCCAGCACCACGGCGCAGATTACGAGAACGAAACGGATTTGTCCGGGTGAGAAGTGCTTCATTAAGTTCGTTGACGAATCCGTCAATCTTCTCTGTCCAGCCCGAATGCCGTATGCAGCACCCTGACGGCCAGTTCGGTATACTTTTCCTCGATGATGCAGGAGATTCGGATCTC
>NZ_JBFELV010000546.1:0-3015 GCF_041551955.1 Desulfosarcina sp. | reverse complement strand
GGTACTACATCTTTGTCTCCATCTGTTTGCTGGCGGTGAGACCCGAAATAGCTTAAGGGGCGTATATGACATCTACCGTTCGCTTCAGTGTGCCGGGTCGTCTATGGACTGGGCCCTGTTTGACGAAGAAGCGCGCAGGTATGGTCTGGCTGAAGAGGTCTATCCCGTCTTGAAAACGACTCGAAACATATTTGATCCAGGTGAAAACCGGGTTGTCTGGCCAGCGAGTTTGCCAGCAGACAGGTCAATGGTGGTTCAGATGGAATCGATAATTTTTCGTATGGACAATCGCAACTCCTACCCCGGTTCACTGATAGCGATCCAGGCAGAAAAACGGCTGAGGAAAAAAATCTCGGCGCTCTGGAAACGCTTTTTCCTCAATCCGACCCAAATGGCCATGCATTACGGTGTGGCAGAATCATCCTGGAAAGTATACCTGTTCTATCTATTCAGACCGCTACAACTGTTTTGGCGGTACGGGAAATACACCCGCCAATTTATATTGCCGAAATAACTTTTTTCGAATGCCGCAACATCGGCATGGGTGAGGGGTAACGTGTCTACCTGTATTCAAGTCTGCAATTTGAGCAAGGTGTTTCCGGTAACCAAGACGTACCGCGAATTGTTCTTGCATACCTTCCAAAAAAAACGGCGACAGCGCTGCAAAACATTAACCTTCGGATTGACAAGGGCGATCTGTTTGGTCTGCTCGGTTCCAACGGCGCGGGTAAAACGACCCTCATAAAAATCCTTTGTTCGTTGGTGCTTCCCAGTTCCGGAACCGCCTACATCAATGGCTTGGACGTAAGGCGTAATCCTCAGGAAATCAAACCCAGTCTGGGGTATGTCATCGGGGATGAGCGAAGTTTTTACTGGCGACTGACAGGGGAACAGAATTTGAAATTTTTTGCCGTGCTCAACAATATTCCCCACCGGGAGGTAGACCGCGCAGTGACGCGTCTATTGGATCTCGTCGGCCTGAAAGCCCACCGGAATAAAATGTTCAAAGAGTATTCTACGGGTATGAAAAAGATGCTGGCCATTGCCAGAGGCCTGTTGACCAATCCCGACATTCTGATCATGGACGAACCGACCAGCGGACTCGATCCGCTCGTTGCAAGGAAAATAAAAAATTTCATCAAGGGAACCCTGGTGAACACCGAGAATAAAACTGTCCTGCTGGCCTCTCATAACCTGGCCGAAGTGGAGCAGCTTTGTAACCGGATTGCCGTTCTCGATAATGGCAAACTGAAGGCCGAGGGTACAGTTGAAGAAATTAAAGCCACACTACCTAAACACAAACGATTTGTCGTGGGGATAGAAAACTATCAAACGGCGCTGCTGGAAAAATTAAAAACCCTTACAACCGTGCAGCACGCTGTATTAAAGACGGCGCAACCCCCCTCTTCGGGCGCCCAGATCGAAGTCGAGTTGACCCACGGTGAAGACCAGGCCAGCAAATTAATGGAGAGTATTTTGGCCATGGGCGGACGAATTACCTCATTTCAGGAATCAAATGCAACCCTGGAAGATATCTTTTCTTGGGTGCTTTTACGCAAGAGCGCATAGGGATAGCCAAGATGGGCAACCTTTTCCGTAAAATGAAAGCGTTTGTTTACCGGGATTTTATTAGCGACACCACGTATAAGGCCACTTTTATTCTTCAATTCTTTGGATTATTGTTTTCGGTTTTAACCTACTTTTTTCTCTCCCGGCTAATGGGGGATATTGGTGTCGAATACCTCAAACCATACGGGGGAAACTACTTTTCGTTCGTGCTGATCGGCATCGCATTTTTCAGTTACCTCAATGTTTCCATGAAAGGTCTTGCCGGCATTATCCGTGAAGGTCAAATGCTGGGAACACTGGAAGCAATTCTGGTGACACCCACCAGCATTCCGACAATCATCTTTTCATCCTTAATATATGGCTTCTTTTGGGCGACATTCGAGGTGGCCATTTATCTTCTTCTTGGTGCCGTTTACTTCGATGTGAACCTTGGCCAGGTCAACCTGACCGCTACCCTGATGGTTCTTTTTCTCACCATCATTTCGTTCATCGGATTGGGTATCCTGTCCGCCAGCTTTATAATGGTCTTGAAACGCGGCGACCCTATCGGTTGGTTGTTTACCTCGGTATCCGGTTTGATCGGTGGTTTATATTATCCCACAACCGTGCTGCCGGAATGGCTGCAAACGGCTGCCAAGTTCTTTCCGGTAACCCATTCGCTGGAAGGCATGCGTCTCGCCATTCTGAAAGGTTATACCGTATCACAACTAGCCTCCACAATCCTGATCCTTTGCGGGTTTTCAGCAGTCATTCTGCCATCCAGCATTCTGGTGTTCCAGCAAGCGATCAAGAAGGCGAAGCGGGATGGATCGTTAACCCATTATTAGAACGCACCTTGTCTCACAAGATATAAGGCCGACCTGACATCTAATGGTCAACCTTTCCCGAAAATTGGATTTGTTTTCACTATTTCGTCAAATCAAATCGGCACTTGATAGTATAAACCCAATAAGCATGAGGCTCTCAATGAATTGGTGTATTGACCCAAAGCCGGATAATTGGGTAGACGTTTTTGTGCTGATGTTTATGATTGTCCTGCAAACCTTCCATTTCTTTAAACAGCTACATGGCTCTTATCTTTTTATCATTTTAAGGTAACAGGGGCGACCCTAATTGCCGCCAACCGCCAATCGGGAATGCCGTCGTTCTGAATCATGGCCAAAACCATTTCAATCGACGAGATTCGCCAACGGAAAAACCCACCTGATACGACGGATCGCTCCGAAAAAAAGAGGTTCCCTTTCGCCTCCGTTTTCGTACATGATTCGGCTGGAGGAAAAGGATCAGACGCCTGCGCGCCCCCGGGCCAAAGCCAACCCCACCCATCGCCATGCCAGCGATTGACCCAGTTGCTTCGCGGCAAACCATGCTCAAGCCCTGCAGCAGAATTCAACAGCCGCCACCGCCTTGGGGATGGCTGGTCCCAGAACCAATGCGCCGGTGGAG
>NZ_JBFELV010000545.1:0-3016 GCF_041551955.1 Desulfosarcina sp. | reverse complement strand
GGCTTTGGTGATCTGCTTGGTCTTCTTGACACCCTGGATTTTTAACTGGACTTCCTTTAACGTTGGCATAAAGTTTACGTCCTTATCACATGTGGGCTGAGTTCAGCGGTGTTACCCAGGTCATTCCCAAAAACCTTATTTAATGGTGTCTTTGAATTCTTCATTATAGGCCTCAAGGGCAGTCTTGAGCAGGTCTTCGATCTCCTTCGTAATATCCTGAGCCTCTTCCAGTTTGGAATAAATCTGCGGGTAGCGCTCTTCGACGAAGGGATATAGGCCGGCCTCGTACTTGGCGACGACATCGGTGGGAAACTTGTCTAAATACCCCCGTGTCGCCGCGTACAGGATGGTCACCTGCTTTTCGTGTGAGAGGGGCTTGTACTGGGGCTGTTTAAGCACCTGTATCAGACGCGCCCCACGGGTGAGCTGACGCTGTGTGGCGGCATCCAGGTCACTGCCGAAGGCGGCAAAAGCCTCCAGTTCACGGAACTGGGCCATATCCAGGCGCAGGGTACCGGCCACTTTCTTCATGGCCTTGGTCTGGGCGGCACCGCCAACGCGGGAAACCGACAGGCCGACGTTGATGGCCGGCCGAACCCCGGCGAAAAACAGCGCCGGTTCCAGGTAGATCTGACCGTCGGTAATGGAAATCACGTTGGTTGGAATGTAGGCGGAAACGTCGCCGGCCTGGGTCTCGATGATCGGAAGGGCCGTCAGGGAGCCGGCGCCCAGTTCGTCGCTGAGCTTGGCGCTGCGCTCCAGCAGTCTGGAGTGGTTGTAAAAAATGTCACCGGGGTAGGCTTCACGTCCCGGCGGCCGTCTGAGCAGCAAGGAGACCTGCCGGTAAGCGGCAGCCTGCTTGGAAAGATCGTCGTAAATAATTAGGGCGTGCTGGCCTTTGTCGCGGAAGTATTCTCCCATGGCGCAGCCGGCGTAAGGAGCCAGGTACTGCAGGGTCGCTGGGTCGGATGCACAGGCGGCGACGATGGTGGTGTACTCCATGGCCCCTTCCCTCTCGAGAATGGCGGCCACCTGGGCAACAGTGGATTTTTTCTGACCGCAAGCCACATAAATACAAAAAACGTCTGTGTTTTTCTGGGCCAGGATGGCATCTACAGCCACCGCGGTCTTTCCGATCTGACGGTCACCGATGATCAGCTCACGCTGGCCCTTGCCCACGGGGGTCATGGCGTCAACCGCCTTGAGACCGGTGTAGCAGGGTTCGTGCACCGATTTTCGGGCGATGACACCCGGGGCCACCATTTCCACCCGGCGGTATTCCGAGGTATCGATGGCACCCTTGCCGTCGATGGGTTCGCCCACGCCGGAAACCACACGGCCAAGCACCGCTTCACCCACGGGCACCTGGGCGATTTTGCCGGTTCGTTTGACCATGTCGCCCTCTTTGATGCCGGAGTCATCACCCATGATGGCGATACCCACGTTGTCCTCTTCCAGGTTGAGCACCAGGCCAAGGACGCCGCCAGGGAACTCCACCAGTTCGAGTGCCATGACTTTTTCCAGTCCGTAGACGCGGGAAATGCCGTCGCCCACGGAAAGAACGACACCGGTCTCGCTCAATTCGATCTTCTTGTCGTAATCCGTGATCTGCTCTTTGATAATCTGACTTATTTCTTCAGCTCTTAGTTCCATTAGACACGCTCACCCCTTTTTAAAGATTCTCTCATATTGAGCAACTGCGTCCGGACACTGCCGTCCAGAACCAGATCGCCGATGCGGGTCACAATACCGCCGATCAGTTCCGGATCCTGCTCAACCTCCAGAATGATATCCTTACCTGTCCGCTTGGACAGGGCTGACCGAATTTTATCAACGGTTTCGGATGAAAGTTCCGTGGCCGAAACCAGGCTGGCCCGGGCGACGCCTTTGAGTTCATCGGCAAATTTTTGAAAAAAGTCATTGATGTTGCTCAAAAACCCGATCCGCCCCTTGTCGAATAGAAAAAGAAGAAAAGTGGCCGTTGCCTGCGACAATTTAAGATGATCCATTACGGTCGTCAGGACCTTTTTGCGACCCTCCGCGTCGTAGAGCGGATTGACCAGCACCTGCTGAAGGCTCTTTTCCTGCTCGATCAGATTAGCAAAAGCACCCAATTCTTCCCGGTACGTGTCGGTTTTGCCATCCTCTTTACCGATCAGCAGGAGTGCTTTGGCATACCGCCTTGCAATCGCCAGATTCTTCACTATGCCACCACCTTCGCTAAGTATTCATCCACCAGTTTTTCCTGGTCTTCCGAGTTGATCTTTTCCTTGATGATCTCCTCGGCCTTTGCCAGGGCCTTTTCCACGATTATCGCCTTGAGCTCGGATTTGGCCTGCAAAAATTCATGCTCGATATTCTTGGTGGCCTGTTCTTTGAGCCGCTCTGCAGCAACTTCGGCCTCCTTCAGGATTCTGGCCTTGGCCTCTTCACCCTGCTTCACGTACTCGGCCAGTATGGCTTCGGATTCTTTGTCCAGATCAGCCATTTTGGCATCGTACTCGGCCAGTTTGGCTTCCGCAGCCTTCTTCTTTTCTTCCAGGTCCACCAATTGCGCTTTGATGCTTTGGATGCGCCCACCCAGCGCCTGGGAGACCGGCTTTTTCAAAACCAGAAAGAGCCCGATCGCCAATACCGCAAAATTCATCACCCGATAGGTGTCTGTTGCCACCCACCCTTTGGCGCCTGTTTCACCGTGCCCGCCGCCACTTTCCGCGAAAGCAACAGCACTTCCAAACAAAAGAAGCGCGGCCAGCGCCAGTGGTAACGTCCACCGAGCGACACGGCGGCGTTTCCCGCTGAAATTTGGAACGTTCATTAAGCAGCCCTCCCCAATATTTTTTTTCCTATCGCATCCGCAAATGCGTCGATTTCATCTTCGAGGGCGGCCTTGACGGTGCCCATTTCCTGGGTAATTTTTTCCCTGACGTCTTTGAGTTCGGCCTGGGCGGTTTCGTTGATCTTGCCGATGATCGCCTTTTCTTCATCCGCTGCGGCCTGCATCAGGGTCTCCTTC
>NZ_JBFELV010000544.1:0-3020 GCF_041551955.1 Desulfosarcina sp. | reverse complement strand
GATTACCGTCAACAGAAGCGGCCATTGAATTCCGCCACCGCCCCCATAGCCCTCTCTGTGCGTGATTTGCACACTTTTATCCTCTTTTATCTTTTCCTTGAACCGATCCAGTTCTGCAGCCAGATTGTTTGACATGTCCATCATGGCCAATTCGAAGCCCTTCTCTCTCGCCTCTCGATTAACCTGGTCCACTTCAACCAATGTAGACGTTTGTTGTGTATCACTCACCCCGGGTGCCCGGAAAAGCATTTTTCTAGAATTGACATCGAATACAGCAGTGTCGACAAAGGTCGTCGCTTGGTTTTGATTACCCTTTATGAAATAGGCGCCAACAATGGTCCAATACAATATGGAGCTTTTGGTTTCCGAGGTAACGGCTACCTGGTCATAGGATACAAGCGCGACAATGTCCAGGCTGTATAAGCGCGCTATCTGGCCCACTCCCTCAAACCCCTTGGAGGACCGCATATATGTCTCTGGAACGATGATTATTTCCTTCACGTAATCCAGTCCGGCGAATTTCTGTTTTACCGCTTCAAGCAGTTGCGTTTTTTTGGCCTCCGGCAGCATAAAAGAGGCACCTTGTTGTGACGGGACAAACGCCAACCCTACGGTAAGGGGAAGACGGAGTTGCGGGGTGGTTTCTTCATGTTTTGGTGGAACCTGGCCATCTGGATACAGGTAATCCACGAGACTGCCTGAAACCCCTCTACGACCATCTTGACCAAAATAATTCGCACATGAGGCTAACAGCAAGGCGGTAACCGCCAAGAGGCAAGCTTTCTTTATCATATTCTTAAAAAATTCTCCTTGGCATTGATATTTACAATACCCGATGAAAGGCTTGAGCTGCGCGTGTAACGAGTCAGCGCCGAGCCACCGTTACGAACTCAGAATATTTTCCATCTCGAAGAACAAATCCTGCTCCCGGATGACGCCGACGACTTTATCAGACGATACCACCACCAGCCGCCGGGCATTTTCGGTATGCATCCGGTAAGCAGCCTCCATCAGACTGGCAGCGCCATCGATAACCGGCGGTGCGGGGGACATGACTTCATTGACCTTCAGCCGGGATTTTCTGCGTGTCTCGGCGCCGAACATCCCCTTCCAGAACATGGGCGAGTACTGGATGCTGTCTGCGGTCGACGGTTTGGATGCGGAAAGGTAGGCGGGCATGATCATTTTCAGCAGATCGGTAATCGCCACGATGCCGGCAACCGCTCCCCCCGCTTCCATGACCAAGACAGAGCGGTGTCCGGTTTCCATGATCCGGCTGGTCGATATTTTACAGGCGAATGACGATTTCAGCTCGGCGATGGCCGTGGCAACGCTCTGGTCGCCGGACAAGGTGGTGTATTCTTCTAGGGGGACCATGGCCTCATGGACGCGTTTTTCCTGCTCTTCGATGGGTATCTTGTTCTGGTGATAGGCCTCCTTGACCTTGGCGGCGAGCAATTCAATGTCGCACGGCTTGGACAGGTAGTCAAAGGCGCCTTTTCCCAGGGCCTCCTTGGCGGAAGGCAGTGCGCCATGTCCGGTAAGCATGATCACCGGCAGATCGGGTTTTCGTTTCTTTATTTCCTGCAGGGCCTCGTGGCCGTCGATACCGGGCATCTTGATGTCGAGAATGACCACATCCGGGTCATCGTTCAGCTTGCCCAGCGCCTCCTCGCCACTGCCGGCGATGATGGTATCGAATCCCTTGCGGTTCAGGATTTTTTGGGTGGTGGCCCGGAACTGGGCCTCGTCGTCGACCATCAAAACCTTTATTTTTTTCTCCATTGGTACGTCTCCTTTTGGTTCCGGAATCTTTGCTCCGGTGCAGCAATGGCTATTCAGTGGCCATCCAGAAGCGGCATCTTTCGGCCCACGCCTGCGTTCTCGCTCGATTGACATCCTCGACGTGGTGCCACTGCGCCTGCGGTCTCAATTTCGCTGCGGCCTTGGCCTGAACCAACATCTACCATTTTTGGATGGACACCATTTGGCAAAACGGCGAACCTTCTCTCATAAACGTGAATAAGCATCCCGCATAACCCACATCAGCCTACACAAGCTGATTCTACGATAACGTGGCCCCTTTTCAAAAGATCTACCGGTCTCATAGTCGTATGTCCGAAGCGAGCAGCCAATGAAATAGAAGGATCGTGACCACAATCGAAACCCCGACAATCGCCAGCGCCCGATACCACCTGAAACCGAGTCCATAGGTCATTCCGGTTGCGATCAGCCACCATTTCCAGATTTCAGTATAGACCACCAATGCCGGCACCCAGGAAACCAGCAGGGTTACGCCGGTAGAAAGGGCATAGATGCGGAACCATCCGCCGAAGCGCACCTTGCCTTTGCCGCTGACGCGGGCTGCCGCATAGCCCAACCCCGTCAGCAGGAATACCATGCCGATGGCGTTAGCCAAAAGGGTTCCTCCCATCACGAGGGAATTGGCCGGCGCCGTGTACACGAGGGCCGCGATGCTGTGAACGATGGCGCACACGGTGAGAAAGCCCGCGGCCTGAGCCATACCGGGCGATTCAGGCAAGTCCCTGAAAAATGTCCGGGGATGCCCCAGAAGACCCATTACCGTTGCCGAATAAAATCTCAGCCCAGACGGGTCTGACCGGCTTGCCATGGTGGTGATCATTGCAGAATCCCCAGTTTATAAAACAGGCCGGCCAGGAATAGAATCAGGGACAGGGCGAAATAGAATTTTCGCTCTGCATCCCGGC
Source organism: Desulfosarcina sp. (assembly GCF_041551955.1). Classification (GTDB taxonomy): domain Bacteria; phylum Desulfobacterota; class Desulfobacteria; order Desulfobacterales; family Desulfosarcinaceae; genus Desulfosarcina. The sequence goes on along the minus strand of NZ_JBFELV010000544.1, from coordinate 291 downwards.
TGAAGTAGATTTTGCCCTTTTCAACCCGCAGGCTTGCGTTTTTTCCATGCGTTGGCTTATCTTCGATACGATCCATGATCATGTCTCCCTTGACGTGGTTGGGCTAGAAGCTCGGCAGTACACCGAATCCAAGCAGCGGCCAGTAAACGAAAGAAATAACCAGCAGCAGGATTTGAGAAAAGAACCACATGATCACGCCCACCCGCAGGAAATCTTTCGGTCCGAGGTAGCCGCTGGCGTAAACGATGGCATTGGGCGGCGTGCCGATGATCAGGCAGTAGGCGAAGGAGG
>NZ_JBFELV010000543.1:0-3023 GCF_041551955.1 Desulfosarcina sp. | reverse complement strand
CGGTCATCAGCAATGCCGAGGCTGTTGGAGAATGGCTGAACGGTAAGCCCAATGTCGTCGAAGGCACAACCTTGATTCCGACTTCCAGATCGGTCGGATTTGCGAGCTGGCTCGATAAGTTGGGAAAGATCGAGTACGTCGACAGCCGTGACGCCGAACAAGGTGAGTTTTTCGTTCCGAGGGTGATCGAAAGATTCAATCTCGGAAGGAAGAAGCGGGAAAGAGCGGATCGCTTTTTCCCTGAAAAAACGGACGGGCAGGCTATCGCACTTTACCTCGGTCTGAAATTGGTCCCGAATGGCAGTATCGCTGTTTTCTGCGGGCGGAAGTCGACAGCGGCCAGCGTCTGTGAAAAGGCCGTCGATATTATCGAGCGAGGTGCACCGCTGGCCTTGCCGTCAGATTTTTCAGACGCCGAGGAAGTTGCGAGGCTAACACATCTGCATATCGAGAATCTCGGCGCTGATGCTCCGGCGTCCCAGAGCGCGGCACACGGCATTTTTTCCCATCATGGCAATACGCCTCATGGTATTCGGCTGGCGGTGGAGCATGCCATGCGCAACGACCTTGTACGATTCGTTGTTTGCACATCCACTCTGGCGCAGGGCGTAAATCTTCCCATTCGATACCTCATCGTGACCAGTGTTTACCAGGGTATGGAGCGCATCAAGGTCCGCGATTTCCACAACCTCATTGGCAGAGCGGGTCGCGCCGGAATGCATACCGAAGGCAGCATCCTGTTTGCCGATCCGGTGATCTATGATAAGCAAAAGGCGCAAAATGATAAATGGCGCTGGGCTCAGGTGAAAGAACTTCTGGAGCCACGCAATTCTGAGCCATGCATTAGCAATCTCCTATCAATCTTCGACCCCATCAAGAGTGATGACGAGAAATACACCATAACCATGGAGGCTCTGGATTTTACCAAAGCCTATATCAACAATCCTGATGAAATTGCCAAATTGGCTGACGGAATATCTGCAAAACATGGTGGCAAAAATTTCTCACGGGACGGTGTCGAGCGGCAAGTCGCCTGGCGAATCAGCCTCATCAGTGCCGTCGAAAGTTTCCTGTTATCCCATTGGGATGAATCGGAGGATGGTCTTTCAGAAGCCGATGTGATCAGGCTGGCCGAAGGAACGCTGGCTTTCTTCTTGGCTGATGCTCAGAAAAAGGAGCATATTCGCGAATTATTTCAGCTTCTCGCTGGGAACATATCTGTTAACATCACCGATCCGGCTCGCCGAAAAATCTACGGCCGTACGCTTTACGGTATTCAAGATGCCCAAGCCATTGAGGGATGGGTTCAAACCAACGCCGACAGCCTGCTTTCGATTGCTGATGAAACAGACGCGCTCGATCTTGCCTGGCCATTGCTTACCCGGCATATCAACAGTGACGTATTCACCAAGTTCGATAAGCCGGAGGTGCTAAAAGAAATCGCGCATGGGTGGATCAGTGGAAAGCCCTTCAGCGATCTCCTGAAAATCATCCGTAAGCGAAAAACCAAGATGATATGGGGCACCCGCCGGAGGGAGTTCAAAATCGATCATGTCGTCGATGTCTGCGAAGGGACGCTCGCTTATGACGGAGCGCTCGTTTTAGGCGCTGTGTGTGAATTCATCGAAACCCTCGACCAAGATGGCACCGGAGACTTGATCAATCGTCTGCAGCTTTTTCAAAAGCGACTGAAATATGGTCTGCCCACCGAAACCACCATTGCCCTTTATGAACTTGGCTTTTCGGACCGCGTCATCGCTCAGGACCTTGCCGCATCCTTAAACCTGGCAGCGACCCAGAAGAAGGATCTCGTGAAGGCGCTGAAACGAGACCGGGACGGAGCCAATGCGGTGATGGAAAAATACCCAAGGTATTTCCAGGAGCGAATGAATGAACTCCTGCAGTAGAAATCCAGATCATCGATCCGAAGTATCTCGCGCCCTGCTGTTGGCCCGGTTGCTGGGGGAGCGCGGAGCCTACGATAGTTCTCGGGGAAAGCTCGCATTTCCCCAGGAGGGTAAATGAATCAGCAGGCGCAGCCATCACCAAGAGAGCATCATTTCTACGTTGCAATAGCCAAGTTCCTTTTCCACCATCCAGAGCATGGCATCGTATCAGTGCGGGACCCGATCAAGATCAAGGCCGCAGAGCGATACGGGCTCAGCCCGCTCATACTCTATGGATTGACCGTTGCCGGGTTGCCCATTCGGTGGATGACCTTTACCCCAGTCGATCAGCCCAGGCCCTTCCGGGATGTTCTTTTGGATGCATGGCGTAACGCCGAGGGCTTGCGTGGCCGACCGGACATCCTGCGGATCAACCGCCACATCGCGACGGCCAGCCCTGAACTAGTAGGGGAAATGGCAAAAATCGGAGTCCAGATCGAGGTTGCCGATGCCAAGGAGAAATCCCTTCCAGCTTCCCTGCGCTCAGCCCAGGACTCCAGCCGGTGGCTGCTGAGGAAGCACGACGGAAATGACCGGTCTCTTACCGGGTCCATCCAGGCCCTTTGCCGGTACGCTCAAGCTGACCACGATTTTCGTGCCAGGGATGGTCAAAGAGGCGTGAATAGCCGAGAGGTTGAAGACAGAATCCAGCAGTGGCTGACCTTACCGGCGCAAGTGCCGGTGCCAATAGTGGCGGGTGGACTCGACTGGGAACCCGGTCCATGGCTGTCATCCTGGGAGACCTCTCTGCCGCCCGATCAGCCCCGATATTTCAACCACGATGGGTTTGATGGCTCCACCTGGCTACTGACAGGTGAGAAGGCACCGGAGGATATCGTCGAGGATGATGATTTCTGGGCCGACAGTGACTATGACAACGCAGCCGAAATCGCCAAGAATCTTGTGGCCTGCTGGCCCAACCCGCCTGCAGAGATTGCCAGGTGTGCCGGGATCACCCTGCGGGAACTTCAATGGTTCACCTCGGGGAAGGCGTCCCTTGACCGACATGCGCGTTTTGACCTGGAAGCCTTGCTCGGCATCGAATACGATGAAAGCGTGGGCAGATATGTAGAGTCT
>NZ_JBFELV010000542.1:0-3024 GCF_041551955.1 Desulfosarcina sp. | reverse complement strand
GTGCGGATTCGTTATGGCAAGAACCATGAAGATTTTAATCTCGGCACAGCCTCAAAGAAAGGAAAAGCACCAGTCGATGCAAAAGGTGCGCTACTTAAACCGGGCGGAAAGGTTTCGTACAACACAAAGATAAGAGTGCACGAGCCTTTTCGAGTGGGCGTGTATTTAGATTATAGAAACGAGATTGCCGAAGTGGATGACAAGAACAACAGGAGCGATATTGTCACACTGACGCCAAATTGCCCGAAAATGGCGCAGTCATTATCTAAACGTCAACTCAGACATCCTCTTCGGCTGCGAGAAAACGAGATGGAAAAGTAGTGAAACCGATGGACAGGAAGCCCCAGACGGTCACACACCTGAAGGCGCCGAGTGCAGTGGGTATGGCGGTAATGCCTCGAATCTCCAGAGCTTTCGACCTGACAAGATGCAGGAAAACGTTAATAGTGCTGAAGGGTCAAAACCTGGGGAACGACTCCGATGGTCGTCAGGTGAGGCTTGTTCGTTCGAATACAGCAGGCGATCCTGTGATGACATTTTTTCTGACTGTGCGAACGTGGAGCGACGACGAGATCATCGCCGATATGCCGGACCAGCTATGCTATCCCCCTGAGCGTGTCCAACCCTTGAGCGAATGGGCGGGTCGGTTTACGGTGGGTCTTTATCGCGCGTCCGATACTCTCTGGTTGAGCAACGAGGCGCCCATCGAAACCGGAACGGATCAAGACGCAGACAGTGACAGAGACGGTCATGCCGCCGCCCGCTTCGGTTGTGCCGATTGTGACGACAATGACAGCAAGCGTTTTCCCGGCAATCTTGAATTGGCCGACTTTGAAGGTCATGATGAAGACTGCGATCCTGCGACTATCGGGGTAAGGGATGAAGACGATGATGGATTCACGGACAGTCGGGTCTGGAATGATCCGGCTCAATTTAGGTCCTTCTTTTTAGATCCCAACCTGATGTACGGGAATGATTGCGATGACAGCCGCGCAGACGTTCACCCCGGACAGGTCGAGGTGTGCAATGGACGGGACGACAATTGTGACGGCAGTATCGACGAAGGTGTGACAGTGACAGCGTATCGCGATGAGGACCGTGATCTTTACGGAGATCCTGCATCCCCCGTTGAAATCTGTTATTCGGAGCTTCGCTCGGGGCTGGCGACAAACAACGATGATTGCGACGACAGCGATCCGACAAAGAACCCGCGTGAAGGAAATTGCCCGTAATGGATCATGGATCTTCCTTCCAAAAGGAAACAAAGCATGATCAGCTACGGCTTACCTGCGTGGGGTGATTCAGTATGCAGAGCGTGATGGAGTTTTCTATAACGGTACAATGGAGACTGTTTTCATGAATCTATTCCTCAAGAATTACAGGATTGCAATGGTTATCACTATTGCCGCAGTTTTTGCTTTTTTTCTCATTTTGCCATCAACGGTAAAGGGAACGGGCAATAAACTTCAGGATTTTTTACGCCTTATCCAGAACGCCAAATCTATGAACGAGATCAGTGTCGCTTTTGAAAAAGCCCGTTTCTCCGAGGCCGAAACAAAAGAGCTGGAAGATAAAATCAAACAACCCCTCTATGCCAATAAACTCAAATCGTTATCAGGCCGCGAAAAGAAACCTTCCATCAGCACGAAGCCCGAGGTCGTAAAGAAAAAGATTGTTGTTGATGTGCGCAAGAAAAGGGCTATTGACCGAAAAGCAACCACGATGCTTCGACGACTGAAAGCTAAACCGGTCACGACCTTTCGGAATACGAAAAAGGCAGCAAAACCAAAGACCGGAACCAGGACCGGTCTTCAGCGAGCGCCTTCCTCCAAAACCGTAAAATCCATACAACCCATGACGACTGCCCGGAGAGCCCCTTCTTCCACCACCGGAACACCCGCCCAGATCACCTCCCTGGGTCCGGAACCGATTCGCGTCGGCGACAGACTGACGATTTCCGGGAGCAATTTCGGCTCCGCAAGAGGGAGTGTAGAATTGTTGCTATCGGGCAGGCGGTACATATGCGACCTCGAGAGCTGGAACGACACTCGAATCGAAATAGCCATTCCCGAATACATGGATTCGGTTGTCAGAGAAAGCGGAGTCAGCGTGCGATTGTGGGTCAAGCTCCAGGCGACCTCATTGGGGCCAACACGCGATATAGAACTCCACCCAAGCATACGCGACCCGGAGATTGTCTCGGTTTCCAGTGATGAGATCATGCCGGGCAACTCCGTGGCCATTGAAGGCCGCCATTTGGGTGGGCGGGGTAGCATAGAATTCGATTTCGGGAGCCAGTTGTTTCGAGGGAATATCCGCGAATGGAGCGATACCCTAATATCTGCAGGCATTCCTGACGGGATAGGAGGGCTGCACAGGACCCGCGGCCAGATAATCATTCGAAATGATCAGGGCAGAGAAGTACGACATCCGATTGTTTTCGAACCCGACAAAGAATCGGTCCAACTCAGCAGCTACCATGAAATTGACCGCTCGTGGAAGATAACGGGCAACGTAGAAACCTTTTATAACTTTGAGAATTTCGAGATGAAAGAAGGCTGGATTGTTAGAAGCTTCAGAAAGGAAATAGTGTCGGGCCGCGGCAGGGCATGGTACATGCTCGAACCTGATCCCGCCACAAACCGAATTAAAAATATTATTACGCTGGACGCCCCGCCGTTTACCTGCCTTCGTGTCGCTTCTCGTGTCACAATCGAAGGTCCCAGGGGTACGCCGTATTGGTAAAAGCGCCTATTTTCACGGAGCCAAATCACGGATATCGGTTATGTGAGTCTAAATCAACGGTTGTCGAAGCAGGATTGGTATTTGATATCCGTTCGCGCTATATATAGGGATGTTTCAGGGTACAATCAACAACCTTAAATTTTTCCTTATCCCACTCTCAAAAAGGGAGTTCTTATCAATTATTTATTTTGGAGGGGCACCATGATTTTTACGAAACCTATTGGCGCAGTTTTTTTTGCTCTGGTTGTGTTGTTCGCGGCGTTTACCCACGGTGCTGAG
>NZ_JBFELV010000541.1:0-3045 GCF_041551955.1 Desulfosarcina sp. | reverse complement strand
GACCAACGCCACCTTGCCCTATGCGGTGCAGATCGCCAACAAGGGCTGGAAAAAGGCCATGCAGGAGAACGAGGAGATCCGGCTGGGGGCCAACGTGATCGACGGCAAGGTCACCTACCAGGCCGTCGCCGAGGCATTCGGTATGGATTTTACGCCCATCGGTCAGATGCTTTAAGACAAGTCCATCCGTTCTGTTGAATGAAGCGGGCCGTTATGCCATGGGGTCCATGCGGCATACCGGCCCTCGTTTTCGCACGCGGTTGCGGGAATCGGCTATTGGCTTGTCCGAATCATGTCGAGTGCAAAGAGAAGGCCTTCGATCGTTGCTTCGGCACGCTCCATGCTGTCTACCGATGAAAACCCGGAATCGAGTTCATGAAATAATTCTTCGAATCGGGAGGTTGGGATGGAAGTTGCTTCTCGCTTCACCGGCGGACGCGGATAAAGCCCGTCTTCAAAAAAATAATTGCATACGCCCGGCGCGCCCCGGCGCCGGAAGGGCCAGTGCAGTTTAAGGGTGGTCAGGGTGGTCAGCAGCGTGGCGGCAGGGGCAGGCTCGGAGAAGTCGGTGATTTCGATTTCCCGGCCCATCCGATCCTCCAATATCGTAAATATAGCTGCCAGCAGCCGCCGCTCGGTGACGACCAGGCCATGAAGGTGCCAGTGGTCCATGCTCTGGCGAACGGCGGTCAGCCATCGGGCCGGCAGGTGCCGGACGCTGGGGCAGAAGTAAGTTCGGCAGGCCATGCCGCCGTAGTGGCTTAATCCCCGCCAGTCCACCCCGCCGTTGCCCGTGGCCAGCGGGTGCAGGAGGCACCCTACCCGACAGCCGTCGTTCTCGATCATTCCCAAAAAAGGGCAGTGGTGAAAATCCGGAAACGGCCTTTCCTGAGGTTCGGCGCCCTCGACGCTTGCCTTGAACGCATCGATACCGGCCACCGTGCGCGGCACTGAGGCAAACCACCGTGTGCGACGCACCAGCATGGCTTCCAGGTTTTCACGGGAAGGATCGGCGACATTGTACAGCCCGCAGCAGGCCCCGCAGGAGACATCGGGGCTTACCTGGCACAGGTAAACGGTATTCAAAGCGGAATCTGAGGTCGGCGTTTCCATACATAGCCAAAATAGCCGTAAAAAAAGGTCCGGCGAAAATCGCCAAACCTTTAGCGCTGGTGCCCCCGGCAGGATTCGAACCTGCGGCGCACGGATTAGGAATCCGATGCTCTATCCCCTGAGCTACGGGGGCAACAATTAGATGGTCACTCGATCCTTACCGACTGGCCTGGATAGATGGTGCTCCTGGGGGTCAGGTCGTTGATTTTCAAGAATTGATTCAGTGACATGTTATATTTCCGGGCAATGATATAGGGGCTGTCACCCCGTTGCACGTAATAATTTCCCGAGCCTTTGGCCGGTTGGGTGGAGGCACTTTCCTGTGAGGGGACCTTCAACACCTGGTTGATCCTCAGCCGGGTAGTCGAGAGGCGATTCATCTCCTGAATTTGTTGGGTTGTCGTACCATATCGCTTGGCGATAATCCACAGGGAGTCGCCGCTTTTCACCACGTGTTTTTGATTCCACGCGTCGTTTGATGGCGCGACTGCAAGCGCACGGGTCACAATCATGCCGCGCTGGGGTATTTTCAGTTTTTTACCCGCGACGATATAGCTGGATCGCTTTAAGTTGTTGGCCCACATGATGTTTTTTACACTGGTATGATACCGTCGGGCAATCGTCGACAGGGTTTCCCCTTTCCTGACCCGGTGGTAGACATACGCGGGGCGGGGGGGAGACGATACCGGCACCTGGTCTATCGACGCGAGAAGCAGGTCTTGTTTCCCCAACGGCACCCTCAGCGAATAGGTGGTGGGGGGTAATACACTATAGCGAAGTTCGGGATTGAGTTCCTTCAGCGAGTCGAATGTGGTCCCCAGGGGGGAGGCCAGATCTTTCAGGTGGATCTGGCGGTTAACATCCACCCTTTCGAAAGCGAGAGCCGGATAGACGTCAATATCCGACATCCCATATTTTTCCAGGTTTTCGATGACGTGCAGCGCCGCTAAAAAGCGGGGCACATAACGGGCCGTCTCGAAGGGCAACCGGCCATAAAGATCCCAGAAATCATCCAGATAATTGATGTTCTGGGTCCGGATGACTCGCAGGACCCGTCCCTCTCCGCAGTTGTAGGCTGCCAGTACGGTCGACCAGTCCCCGAATATGCTGTGGAGTTCCTTGAGGTAGGCGATGGCCGCATCGCTGGCTTTTTCAAAATCGATGCGCTCATCGATATACTGGTCCCTTTTCAGGCCGAACTTGTAGCCGGTTGAAGGGATGAATTGCCACAATCCCAGTGCGCGGGCACTGGACAGCGCCTTGACCTTGAATCCGCTCTCGATCAACGGCAGCCCAGACAGTTCGGCGGGGAGGCCGGCGGCCTCCAACTTTTTAAGGATCATGGGCCGGTATCTGCCGGAACGCCTGTAGGAATCGATAAAGAAGTTTTTTTCCGGCCCTCGGGTGAACAGGTTGATCTCTTTTTGAATGTTCGTGTTGATTTCGCGGGGGATGGCATTATGGTTGCCGTTGACCACAATATTTCGGGAGGCATAGATTTCGAGTATCCGTTTGGAAATGAGAAACCGCAGGTCTTCCTTTTGCTGAACCATCTTGGCCGGATCGTCCGGTTCAACGGTCAGGATCAACGAATAGGCTTTGTCCAGTGCTTCCAGAGCGCTTTCCAGTTCCCCGTTTTGCCAGAATTCCTGGGCGGCTTCGCAGGTTGACAGGACAAACAGGAAGATGATGAACTCCTCCTCATGATCGGTAAAGGCAAACATGCGTTTCAGGGCTGCCACGTTCTTTTCGAAATCAGACTTTCCTCTGTAACCGTTACGGGCAGCTTTCTTCTGCAGAAGGTAGAGAACGAGCAGTTGAAGCTTCTTCAGGTTGGCTTTTTCCAATTTTTTGATTTTTCCGAAAACAAGATCCACGAAATCGTCAAAATCATGCCGGTCATCTGAAAGATTCTTTTTGAATCTGTTTTTT
>NZ_JBFELV010000540.1:0-3048 GCF_041551955.1 Desulfosarcina sp. | reverse complement strand
GCCGAGTCTGGCGATAACCGACTCCTGCGGGTCCAAGCCGATGATGGCTGCCGTGTCGCTGCTGCGGATGTTGGTCTTGATCCTGGTGGCCACCTGCTTGAGGAGCAGGTCCCCAATATGGTGACCCAGGGTATCATTGATCAGCTTGAACTGATCGAGGTCAAGAAACAGCAGGGCAAATTTCTGACCCGTGCGACGGGCACCGGCAATGGTATGTTCGAGTCGATCCAGAAACAGGGATCGATTGGCCAGCCCGGTCAGGCTGTCATAAAACGCAAGCAGACGAATCTCCTCCTCGGCACGCCTCAGTTGGGTCACATCCTGAATCACCCCCAGCATCACTTCCGGGGTGCCTTCCTTGCTGTAAAGCACCTCCGCTTGATTTAATATGTGTTTCTGGGTGCCGTCAGGGAGAATGACCGGGTAGTTGAGAACGATCGTCTTCTTGGATTGCACCGCCTGATCGATCTTTTCCTTCACCGCATCGCGTTCACGGGCAATAATCGGCGATAGAAAATCAGCGTAGGAGGCCTGGCGCTGGCCATCGAGTCCAAGCAGGCGACAGGCTTTGGATGAGCAGCTGAATTCGGAGCCCGCCAGGTCGATCTGCCAATTGCCCAACTTGGCCAGCTCCTGGGTTTTGGTCAGGCGGCTGCGGTTGCGATCCAGTTCCTTGAACGCCTGACCAGCCCGCAACAGGTATTTGGCCTTGTGACCCAGCATCGTCCAGTTGATCGGTTTGGAAACGAAATCACTGGCACCGGCTTCAAAGGCCTTTTCGATGGAGGCGTCATCATCCGAGCCGGTCACCATGAGGATGGGGGTGTAACGTCCTCCGGGAAGCACGCGAACGGCGGTGCAGGTCTCGAAGCCGTCCATTCCCGGCATGACCAGGTCAAGCAGGATGAGATCCGGCTTGTCGCTGGCAAAAAGATCCAGCGCCGTCTGACCGTGGTCTGCCTCAATCACGCTGAAGCCGGACTTTTTCAGCGCCGCACCCATAAATAGCCGCAATGACGGCTCGTCGTCCACAACCAGTGCCAAGGGGCGCGCCCCACGATCTGCAGCATCAATCATCCGGTACGAATCTCCCTTTCCAAATCTTTCTTTACCTCGGCAAATTCGGCAACAATGGCAGAAACCATCATTTCTGCATCTTCTCCTGCGTTCTTGGCGCAGTCCTTTTCCAGCATCCGGCTGAATTCAGACAGCCGCATGGCGCCTACATTGGCACTGCTGGATTTGAGCCGGTGGGCAATCAGTCGCATCTCATCGATATTCTTTTCTGAAAAGGCCGTTTCCAACTGCCCGATCAACGGGTGTGATCCATCCAAGTAGGTCACAACGACCCGCTCGAGAAAATCGGGCTCCCCTTCGATCTGAAGCTCCTTGAGGGTATTCAATATTTGCCTGTCGATGGAAGCTGTGGGGTTCTCTTTGGATTCATCGCGTGCTTGCTTGGGTTCAATGCCGTTTTCCGGCGGCGTAGGCTTTTTCTTGTCGGCGGGTCGATCACCGGCCCAGCGCTCGATCATCGCCAGCATCTCCTCCGACCGGAATGGTTTGTTCATGTAATCATCCATCCCCGCCGCCAGGCATTTCTGTTTGTCCCCTTCAAGGGCATGGGCGGTCAGCGCAATGATGGGGGTGTGCTGTAGACCGCCCTTATTCTCCTCTTGGCGCCGAATGTCGGCGGTCGCCTGATAGCCGTCCAGCACCGGCATCTGGCAATCCATGAATACAAGATCATAGCTGCATCTGGAAAATGCTTTCAGCGCCTCGCGCCCATTGGAAACCAGATCGACCCGGCAGCCCAACTTTCTGAGCATACCCTGGGCAACTTCCTGGTTGGTCGAATTGTCCTCCGCCACCAGTACATGGATATCAAACCGCCGCATCTCTTCGGCGATGCTGTATTGGGTAACCAGTTGACGATCCTCACCAGCCGGATCACTGCAAACCACATTGACCAGGGTGGCATTTAAATCGGACTGCCTGACCGGCTTGGTCAGGTAGGCGGATATACCGCATTTCTGGGCCGTATTGGCATCGCCGCGCAAACCCACCGAAGTCAACATGATCATCGGCGTGTCGGCAATAGCGGGCGTGGTTTTGATCTGCCGAGCCACCGCCATGCCATCCATACCTGGCATATCCCGGTCAAGGATCACCAGGTCGAATGGCATCCCCTGTCCTTGCGCGTCAGCCACCAGCCCGATGCCTTCTTCTCCCCCGCCGGCACTATGGCTATCCATGCCCCATGAGGCGGTTTGGCGCACCAGGATTTCCCGATTGGTCGCGTTGTCGTCAATGATCAGCACCCGGCAGCCATCCAGGTCAACGGTATTGGCAAGAGGTTTCTTTTTCTCTTTTTGCAAGCTTCGCTCCAGCTCAATCGAGAAAAAGAAGGTGGATCCTAAACCGGGTTGACTCTCGCATTCCAGTGCGCCGCCCATCAAGGCGATCAGCTCTGCCGATATGGCCAAACCGAGACCGGTGCCGCCGTATTTCCGGGTGGTGGAGCCATCGGCCTGGGAAAATGGGGTAAACAGTCTCTGACGATCTGCCGGGGTGATCCCGATGCCGGTGTCCCGGGTGGACACATGCAGCGTCACCTTATTATCCGGTTGGCGGATGGTCGACACCTTGACCACGACCTCACCCTGTTCGGTGAATTTAACTGCATTGGCCACCAGATTGGTCAGCACCTGTCGCAGCCGGGTGGGGTCGCCCTTCAGGTAAATATCGGTGCCCTCGGGAATAAACGCGGCCAATTCAAGCCGCTTGGCATGTGCACGGGAAGCCAGCATCTGAACGACATCATCCACCAGCATCTGCAGGTCGAAATTGATCGCCTCCAGTTCAAGCTTACCGGCTTCTATTTTAGAAAAATCAAGGATGTCATTGATAATTGCCAGAAGGGACTCACCCGATTTCTGGATCGTGGTCGCGAAACGGTCCTGTTCGGCATCGAGGTCCGTTTGCAGCAGCAGCCCGGCCATGCCCAGCACGCCATTCATGGGGGTGCGGATCTCATGGCTCATGTTG
>NZ_JBFELV010000539.1:0-3077 GCF_041551955.1 Desulfosarcina sp. | reverse complement strand
CGTGCTTCCGATCTCTTGAGTAAACTAAATGATTTTTCAAATGAAAAAGAACCCTCACGGGAAAGGACCGATATCAATGCCCTGCTGATGGACATCGTCACCCTAACCAGGGAATCCTTTTTAAGGCATGCAGATGTAAAACTGCACACCGATCTCGACAAGGAACTGCCGACGATCACCGCAGAAAAAGCAGGACTCAAGCAGGTCTTTATCAATCTCATAAAAAATGCGGTTGAAGCCATGGAAGCGGGGGGAAATCTTTTTATTCAGACCCGGCGCCTGCCGCCACCGATCAGCGGCAAACCTGCGCCCGGGAAAAAGGGTCCCCACGGATACGTCGAGATACAATTCAAGGATGATGGGCCCGGAATTCCTGAAGACATAAAAGAGAAATTGTTTGATCCTTATGTGAGTTCCAAAGAGGGCGGGCACTCCGGCTTGGGACTTTCCATCGCCTACCACATCATTAAATCACTGCATGGCCATATCGTCTGTGAACACGTTCCGGACCAGGGGACCATGTTTAAAGTAGAATTGCCGATACAAGGTGTCTTTAATCGACAGAAATAGGATGTCATTGATGTGGCGAACACCAAAAATCCTTGTCGTCGATGACGAAATCAGAATCTGTGAGAGCCTGGCCTACCTCCTAAAATCCAAGGATTACGATGTCACGACAGCAATCTGCGGGCGGGATGCCCTGGCCCTGGTAAACGAGAATGCATTCGACCTGGTCGTTCTGGATGTCCATTTAGCGGATGTCTTCGGCATCGAACTCATGGAGAAGATCAAAGCCGGGAATCCGGACATCTCCATTATCGTAATTACCGGAGATGCAAATCTCGATTCAGCACTGGCCGCTCTGAGATGCGGGGCATACGACTACCTCAGGAAGCCCTTTGAGTTCGAAGAATTTCTCAAAACGGTTGAGAATGCGATCAATCAAAAAGCGCTGAAGCAGGAAAAGGATAAAATCAACCACGAACTGTACCGTTCTGAGGAGAAATATCGCTATCTGGTTCAGAACAGCCCGGACATTATATACACCTTGGATGCCGATGGGAATTTCACCTTTTTAAGTGAAGCACTGGAACACTTGCTGGGGTTTACTGTCGATGGTCTGATCGGTAAACACTATTCGACGATTGTCTGTGAGGAGGATCGGGACAAAGCCCAGTGGTTTTTCGACGAGCGGCGATCGGGAGACCGCGTCGCCTCAGGGATTGTGCTGCGATTGAAGGCGGTCGGGGACGGGCAGCAAGACGAAAGCGCTCGCAGGCATTTGACCGTCGAACTCAAATCCATGGGGATTTACGAAGAATCCACCAGTAATGGAGAGAGACGACACGTCGGCACCCATGGGGTCATCCGGGACATCAGTGAGCGGCAGCGGCTTCATGCCCAGCTTCAAAATGCCGAACGAATGGAGTCCCTGGGTACCCTCGCCGGTGGCATCGCGCATGATTTCAACAACCTCCTGATGGGCATTCAGGGCCGTTCTTCACTGATTTCGATGGATCTGGAAGACGCTCATCCCATTTTGGAGCACCTGCATGCCATCGATGAATACATTCTCAGTGCGACCCATCTTACCAAACAGTTGCTGGGTTTTGCTCGCGGCGGGAAATACGAAGTCAAGCCGACGGACATCAACGAGTTGGTTCTTAAAAGTGCCACCATGTTTGGCCGGACCAAAAAAGAGATCATCATCGAGACCCGATTCCATGACGCGGATATCGTCGTGGAGGCCGACCGCAGGCAGATCGAGCAAGTCCTGCTGAACCTCTACGTCAATGCATGGCAGGCGATGCCCGATGGGGGAACGCTGAGGTTGGCAACCAAACATGTCGTGTTGGGCCCCAAGGCGTGCAAACCGCATCAGGTGGAACCCGGGCGCTATGCCCATGTGTCGGTCACGGACACCGGCATTGGAATGGATGAGAAGACGCTTCAACACATCTACGACCCTTTTTTCACGACGAAGGAAAAAAGCCGCGGGACGGGGTTGGGTCTGGCGTCGGCCTATGGCATCGTCAAAAACCATGCGGGCATCATTCACGCAGAGAGTAAAACCGACCATGGAACGACGTTTAACCTCTACCTGCCCATTTCTGAAAAATTAGTCGAAAAAGAAGTTCCGTCTGAGAAAAATATATACAACGGGACCGAAACCATCTTGATCGTCGATGACGAGGATATGATCATCGAGGTCGGCCGGGCCCTGCTGAAGAGACTGGGTTATCAGGTCATAACCGCAAAAAGCGGGGAAGAAGCCCTGGAAGTCGTCCACCGCGAAGGCGCAAGCGTTGACCTGGTTATTCTCGACATGATCATGCCGGGGATGGACGGTGGCAGGACGTTCGATGGCATTCGAGAAACCTGTCCGGAAATGCCGATTATGCTTGCCAGCGGCTATGCAATAGATGGCCAGGCAGAAAAAATAATGAGCCGAGGGTGCAACGGTTTCATCCAAAAGCCCTTCAGCGTCTCCGAGCTGTCACAAAAAGTACGCCAGATATTGGATGCGACAGGGGGGCGTCGTCAGTGTTTTAACGATATCGAATCCTGACCCGATGTTGGGTTCAATTGCTGAAGCTGGCATCAATAAGATAAGCGCTGCTTCATTTTTTTAACGGCCTACGGTATCCTCCTCCCGCGCTTGTAAATTTTTTTCCGATGGTTAGATTCTGGCTTTCAGAGGGGGGATGCCTCGCCTTAACCTTGATGGCGGGTGCGTTGCCCGCCGATTCTCGAATCGGAACAGAGATCCCGCTCATCGGGACCGCGGGGAAGGTTCAAGGTTAACGTCTCTTTTTCATAAGCCTTTCGATCCCTTTTGAACCTGCTCCCTCCCAAGCAGGGTTTTAATTCCGATCTTCATTTCAGGCTGGTTTCATTCCGACTTTCATTTCAATCGCCGGTTGTCGACTATGACCTAGTTGAGGGTAACAGGTGTTCAAAAAAAATAAAATTGGCTCCTTGCGCGGACTCGACGAGAGGGCCTTTACTTCGGAAGATATCAAACCGTTCCGTATGGCGGCGCTTGTGGCGGGCGTCTATTTCCTTTTCAGCATCAT
>NZ_JBFELV010000538.1:0-3084 GCF_041551955.1 Desulfosarcina sp. | reverse complement strand
TTCATCGCGCTGGTCGCGGGCATATCGATCACGGTCGTCATGCTCTCGGTCGCGATGCTGGTCATTGCAACCGGTGTATCCGTATCCCAACTGGTGGCCCATCAGTATAGCCTAAGTCTACTGGACGGCGCGGCGGCGCGCGCTGAAAATATTGCGCACAAACTATCCTTGGACGCCGTAGACAAAATTTTAATCAATGATTTGGTGTCGCTGCAAAAGATGCTGGACGATCAGCTTTCAAGTGACCCAACGGTGGCCTATCTTTTTGTGGTCCGCGAGGGCCGGTTGTTGACGCATACGTTCCTGGAGGGTGTTCCGGCAAATCTTATCAATGCGAATAAAATAGGAAGTGGAGATAGCGGTAAGATTGAAAAAATTGTTTCCCAGGAGGGCAGCCGATATATTGATGTCGCTTATCCGATCTTCGGTGGAAAGGCTGGCACGCTCAGAATGGGCCTTTTCGAAGCACCATTTCGACACCAGGTTCGTCAACTATGGATGCAAATGAGCGCCATTACGTTAGGCATCCTGGTGTTTTCCCTCATTGTAAGCCACTTGATGATCAGCCGGCTGACCCGACCATTGGGTCAGTTGACCAGTTATGCTGAACAGATCGACGAAGGCAATCTTGACAGAAAGATTACCATTAATGGAAGGCAGGAAATTACCAAACTGGCTTCCGCCTTTAACTCCATGCTTGTGCGGCTGAAGGACTATACCCAGCGCCTGAGAGACTCTAATAGTCGATTGGAAAACAAAAACCAAGAGTTGGATCGGGCCCACAAGCAGCTTGAGACCTCTTTTTCGATTTCCCAAGAGATTGCTGCCTTTCCCCGACTGGATCAAATCTGCCAGTTCCTCATCCGGACCCTCAAGGAAGTGGTGGAATGTCGAAATTTGAATCTTATGGTTTTCAACAATTCAATGCGTTCAATTAACCTCGCCACCCCCCAACAGACACTGCACCTGGGTCAACAGGTCTATGACAGCGTAGTAGATTCTTTCAGCCGACACAAACAGCTGACCTTCGTGCGGCAACCGGAAATCGAGCGGCTTAACCTTCCGGATTCTTTAAATACCGTTGAACAAATTGCCGTTTTTCCTATTCGACATCATGATCTGTTGATCGGTGCCATGCTTGTTGCCTGCTCCGGAAGATGCAACTGCATCAGGCACGAGTTGGATATTATCGCTATGATCCTGCATCAAGCTGCTGGCGCTATCCATCGGGCCAATTTTCACGAGGAGGAACTGCGCAAACTGAAACAGCGTGTCGATGTGGATTCCGGCTTCCAGGGAATTGTCGGCAAAGACCCCAAGATGCAGGTGGTTTTCAAGCTGATTGAAGATGTGGCGCCAACCGATGCCACGGTGTTGATCCAGGGGGAGAGCGGAACGGGAAAGGAACTGGTTGCCCAGGCGATCCACATTAGAAGCCAACGCGCCGGAAAGCCGTTTGTCGTCATTAACTGCACCGCTTATCCCAG
This sequence comes from Desulfosarcina sp., assembly GCF_041551955.1. Taxonomy (GTDB): domain Bacteria; phylum Desulfobacterota; class Desulfobacteria; order Desulfobacterales; family Desulfosarcinaceae; genus Desulfosarcina. The sequence goes on along the minus strand of NZ_JBFELV010000538.1, from coordinate 1,597 downwards.
TACCCTGCTGGAAAGCGAGCTCTTCGGTCATGAAAAAGGAGCTTTCACAGGAGCCTTGAAGCGAAAAATAGGACGTTTTGAACAAGCCAACGGTGGAACCGTTTTTTTAGACGAGATCGGTGAAATTGATGCCGCTGCCCAGACCAAACTGCTGCGAGTCCTCCAGCAGCAAACCATTGATCGATTAGGCGGCGACCGCCCCGTCAAAGTGAACGTGCGTATTCTGGCAGCCACCAATAAAAATCTTCAGGACGAAGTGCGGCAGGGACGATTCAGAGAAGATCTGTTCTATCGATTAAACGTTTTCCCCATCTTACTACCGCCTTTGCGCAAACGCGCCAAGGACATCCATCTTTTGGCAAAGCATTTTCTTAAACAATTTGCCAACGAACAGGGCAAACAGATCAGCGGCTTCAGAAGTGAAGCCATGCGCAAACTCATCGACGGTTCCTGGCCTGGCAATGTACGTGAACTTGAAAACAGTATTGAACACGCCGTCATTTTAACTAAGGGGGATCAGATCGAATTGAAAGACCTTCCGTCATCCCTCATGAATGAGCCCGCATCTACATCCAACCCCGCACCCACAATCATCGAATCCGAAGAACGACTGATTCGAGAGGTGCTTGATGCCTGCGATTGGAACAAAGCTGAGGCGGCCAGGCAGTTGGGTATCAGCCGCAGCACACTCTACGAAAAGCTCAAACGGCTTCGAATCGTCAACCCCACCTTGCACTGAAAACTCACCCAAACCCAAGGCAATTGCGTTCTCCCCGAATAAGGAAAGCCCTACCCACCTGTTGCCAATCTGATTCAGGACGCACTATGAATTGGCACCTGAACAACTTGCCATTGCCACCATTGAACGCGACTAAAAAGTCGGCGACCAGACCCGTTGTTGGTGTTTATTACAAAAACGGTTGCCCAAATTCACGTTTTAACAGCAGCCACAGTTTGCCATCGTCCGGACACTTGTTCGCCGCCAAATAACGCGTCTGGAAACAGGACATTGTAACATATTATTATTAATTCATATTTCTTCTGTCGCTTTTTTATCGTCCGAATTCCGGACACTCGTGCTCCGATATTTTTATCCTTGGTTTGGCGGATTCATGCTGGTTTGCCTTCCTTTAAAATATATAATGCCCTTTTGTTATTTATAGATATTAATTGTATTTCAGCCTGTTACATCCCCGCAACAGTTCCTCCCGCCCGCAATTGATTTCTGAATAATTGTTCATCAACACATTCTGGCATCTTCATTGCGTTGTCAAATATCGCCGCCGACACCTTGAAAATCAATTGCGGGCCAAGTGACGTACCATGAAAGATAAGGACGGGATCACAAGCATAGTGGTGATTTTGGGAGCAGTCGCCCAAGACTCAGAAGCCATATATCGCATCATTGAAAAGGGTCCCTATCGGACCAAAACCTGTCCCAGCTTAATGGAACTGGAAACGATCCTGGCATCGACTCCATGCCTGGCAGTCATTCTGGATATCGACAGTGTACCCCTCGACAATCGAACGATACGAGATCTGAAGCAATCATTTCCGTCAACCTATTTTTTATGTACTTCCAAAGAACGCTTCCATC
>NZ_JBFELV010000537.1:0-3104 GCF_041551955.1 Desulfosarcina sp. | reverse complement strand
TCATCACCGTCATCCGCGACAAGCGCCCGGTGGGTCAGGTACGCCTCAAGGATGCATTTGCCATTGTTGGCCTTCGGATTCCCTGAACGCGCAGCCTTTCGTTCAACGATTTTCGGATATAACCATTGCGGATATGGGGCAAACGTGATCGCCGAAGGCGTCCTTCTGCCCGCGGACCTTAATCCGTTTCTGACCCCGGCATCTCATCATCAGGCATATCCTTGTAATCGTCCGTCGCAATGCCCGCTTCTTTCATGAGGCGGTGCAGGTACTGACGCTGGATACCCGCCCGTTGCGCCGCCCGAGTCACATTCCCGTCGTTGTCGCGCAGCAGCCGATCGATGTATTGCCGGTGAAACATGGCGATCATTTGATCCCGGGCATCTTTGAAAGGCAGCTGACCCAGGGACAGCGGGAACGTGCCGGCCCCATCGGCGCGTTCCCGATCCAGAAACAGGTCCTCGGATATCAACGCTTCGGTGCGGCAAAAAATCACCCCCCGCTCGATGATGTTTTCCAGCTCCCGAACATTTCCCGGATAGTCCAAGGTCATCAGGCGCTGCATGGCCAGCGGGCATATCTCCGCGATCGACTTGCCGTTGACACTGGCGTACTTCTTCAGAAAATGGTAGGCCAGCAGGGGAATGTCTCCACGCCGCTCGGCCAGTGACGGCAGCTCGAAATTGATGACATTGAGACGGTAGAAAAGGTCCTCCCGAAACCGCCCCCGGGCGATCTCCTGCTTGAGGACGCGGTTGGTGGCGGCAATGAACCGGAGATCCGCCTTGCGGGTGGCATTCCCGCCGACAGGCCGGTACTCACCCTCCTGGAGGAGGCGCAGCAGCTTGGTCTGGAGAATGGAACTCAGGTCCCCGATCTCGTCGAGGAACAGGGTGCCGCCATGGGCATCTTCCACCAGCCCTCGCTTGTCTTTCCAGGCCCCGGTAAAAGCACCTCTCACGTGGCCGAACAGCTCACTCTCCAGCACGTTTTCCGGAATGGCGGTGCAGTTAAGGGTAATGAAGCGGTTGTCCTTCTGGCGGCTGTGAGCATGCAGAGCCTTGGCCACCAGCTCTTTTCCGGTGCCGCTGGGCCCGGTAATCAGAACGGTGGCCTGGGTGGGAGCCACCTGGCGAATGCGGTCGTAGATGTCGCGCATCACCGGTGTGGCACCGAGCAGCGATGCAAACCCATTCTGCTTGCCCAGCGCCTCGCGCAAGGCCCGATTCTCCCGGGTGACGGACTGAAAACTCATCACGTTTTCGATGATCATCAGAATCCGCTCGCGGCGGAAGGGTTTGGTGATGAAGTCACAGGCACCCTTGCGGGTGGCCTCCACAGCCGTTTCGATGGTGCCGAAGGCGGTCATGACCACCACCGACAGGGTCGGGTCCAGTTCCTTTATGCTCTCCAGCAGGCGAATGCCGTCCATTTTGGGCATTTTCAGGTCCGTTATCACCATGTCATAGGCACCGGTTTTGACGGCCTCCAGGGCCACCATCGGGTCGCTGGCCGTTTCCACTTTGTGGGCGGTCTCTTCCGTGATGATGCGTTCGAGCAGCAGCAACATGTCCCGTTCATCGTCGACTACCAATATGCGGCCTCTCATAGATCCTCCTGCGGGCGCTGCGGCAGCTTCACGGTAAACGTGGTGCCGCACCTGTCGCCGGTCCGTTCCGCCGCGCGACTTTCGCAGTGAATGGAACCGCCGAAACTGTTGATGATGCCGTAACTGACGAAAAGCCCCAGCCCCGTGCCCTCCCCTTCGGGTTTGGTCGTAAAAAAAGGCTCGTAAATCCGGTCCATGTCACCTTCCGGAATCCCGCAGCCGGTGTCCGACACCTTTACCACGGCGCGTCGAGAGCTTTTTTCATAAGAAGCGCCGATGGTCAGAACACCCCCTTGGGGCATCGCCCCCACGGCGTTGTTCATCAAGTTGAGAAATACCTGCTGCAGCTGCCGGCGGTCTCCCCGGACCGGCGGTATCCGCCGGGCAATGTCGGTTTCCAGCGTAACCGCCTGACGCTCGATGCTGTGCCGGGCCACCTTGATGATCTCCGCCAAGCATTGGTTCAGGTCCGTGGTTTCCTCCGGCACCTTGCTTTCCCTGGCAAAGCTGAGCAGGTTTTCCACGATGTCCTTGCAGTGCATGCCTTGCCGCTCGATGATCTTCAGGTCTTCGTAGGTCTGGCTCTCAGGGGATTGCTTGCGCAGCAGCAGATCGCAAAAACCCAGGATCACGCCCAGCGGATTGTTGATCTCGTGGGCCACACCGGCGGCCAGGGTGCCCAACGCAGCCAGCTTCTCGGTGGTCACCAGGTGGCGCTGAAGGTTTTTGTTCTCCGTGATATCCCGGGCGATGCAGAGCACCGCACTGATTTCACCGGTTTCATTTTTCAACGGCATGTAGTTGGCGTTGAGCCACACCGGTGGATCCACGGACCGGATCTCGATCTCTTCCCGAACACTGCGCTGGGTGGCGTAGACCTGTTGGACGGCCTTGATGTTACGCCGGGCCACGTCCTCGGAGAGCAGGTCGGCCAGGGAACGGTCCATGAGATGCTCCGCGTCGCTGCCGAAAAAATTGGCCGTGTAGCTGTTCACGGACTTCAGGCGTGCCGACTCGTCCAGGGTGAAGATAAGATCCTCGGCGCTTTCGATGAGCAGGCGGTATTTCTCTTCTGACCGCTTCAACGCCCGGGTGCGGGTGTCGACCAGTTTCTCCAATCCCCGCGAAAATCGGATTTCGAATAGATACAGGGCAGTAGCTGCAGTCGCCACCACCAGGACCACCAGCCCTTGGAGCACCAGCAGCCAGCGATGGATCTGACCCACGGCGCTGGCAATTTCATGGGTCGGCGCCACCACGGCCACACTCCAGAATTGCCGTGGGGTCTGGGCGATGTGGATGGGACAGAAGGCGATGAGTTTGGACATCCGGCCGGTAAAACCGCGGTGCCAGGACGAGTGGTAGATGCCGGTGCCTTCCCTCCCCTGGAGCATCTCCTCTTTCTGGATGCGATCGATCTGAACAAAATCCTCGTCCGGATAGGCTTCCTTGCGCACATCGAAGGCGCTGCGGCCGATAAAGTCGGTGAAGGGGT
>NZ_JBFELV010000536.1:0-3122 GCF_041551955.1 Desulfosarcina sp. | reverse complement strand
TGGTGCTCATACCACAAACCGGATCGGTTACCTTCTCTTCAACTGCAACAGCTTCGTCCGTTTGTTCCATTGTTTCCTCCCGGCGCTTCATATAGTTGGTAATTTAACGCCAATTTTCATGTCTGCAATCAATGGATGGCTATTTTTTCGTGGAAATAGTGTTTTGGTCTGTCGATCAGATTGATATTTTTAGGAGCCTTAAATAAATAGGATACATTCGAAAAAACATTTAAAAAATCAAGTGTAATACCTATTTATCTAAGAAATCACCATTACTATGCCATTCCTACCATACGAATATTTCCCGTCTGTTTATCCACCAACAGTCGTTGAATGGTGGAGCCGTCATGACGCACTATTCTGGCCAGATAATATCTGCCCTGGTTTTCGACCTGGTCGATTTTGAATTTTTCCCGGATTTCTTGGCTGATTTGCTTTTCTATTATTATTCGCGCCGTACCAGTGCTCATCCCGTCGAACATTTCTTGAACAACCTAATGACGCGGATCATGGGCTTTAGATGCCTTAGTTGCGTCTGAATCATCGGAAGGCAATATGTCAGCATAGGTTGTTTGGAAAAACTTGAGAATCTGTTTTTTGAGATTCATGATACGAACTCCTATTTTAGGGTGTAAATCATTTGCTGGGATGATTGTGTTGAAGCCATGGTTGCATTCATTGCTTGATGTCCGGTTAGTGGCGGCTAATACGTCAACATGTGACAACGATTGCCGTAATATTGTCGCGGGCGCCATTTCGCAGCGCGATTTTAACCAATCGAGCTGCCGTGTCAGCCGCAGTTGACTGTTCTTTCATTGCCTCGATAATTGAGTCTTCATTCAACGAACCAGTCAATCCATCGGTGCACAGTAAAAATTGGTCTCCAAGTTTAATATCGTCAATGCGTGAATCGACGAATTCTAAAACTTCCTCGGTCCCCACGACACGTGTAAGCAAGTGACGGAGAGGATGCCGGTAAGCCTGCGAAGGATCCACTTCCCCCTCGAAGATCATGTCCTGGACAAAGGTGTGATCGGTGGTCAGTTGGCTTAGACGTCCATTCCTGTGCCGGTAGATTCGACTGTCGCCGACGTGGGCGATAATGCTGTGGGTACCGTCAATCAGGAGGCAGGAAAGCGTGGTTCCCATATCCGTCATGGCTTTATGACGTCGTCCGTGTAACCGGATGTACCGATCGACACGGATAATCGCATCGACCAGACGATTACGGTACGAATAAGGCTTTTTCTTATCTACTATGCGCTTATTGGTAAAATATTCTTTGAGGTATTCACAGGCCAATTGGCTAGCGAGTTCCCCGCCCGGATGGCCGCCCATGCCGTCTGCGACAGCAAACAGACGTCCCCACGCTTTGCAAACAGTGAGCGTCTTGTCTTGATTCTGTGGCCTCCTCCCGATATGCGTGCATACTCCACATTCAATGGATAAAAAGTTGGGATTTAATGCCTGATTGTGGGGGTGGGCAGTCATATTAACCACCGCAGAATACGCCTTTATGACTTGGCATCCCAGCTTTCTGCTTAACGGCCCTCGTAGTGGTCCGTATCAACAGCTTTAGCATCAAAGCGATTAGAGACATGTCATTCCATCCCGATGCTTGACAGATGGCTTCGGCATCAATTGATGTCGATTGGAATCCGCCATTAGCTCCTTTGCAATCGTTTGCCAATTGGATATAGCTGTTGGGCTCTGATTTAACGACAAAACCAATTCGGTCAGCAAAAATTTTACCTCAATCGATGCTGCTGAATCATTCTTGTAAATTTTACCGTCGGATTCTTAGTGACATGCCGGAGGCCGTCCTCCGGTGGCTTTGTTCAGCCGGTCAAGATAGCGTTTCCAGAGTCCCTTCTTTTTCTTGGTTCCGGCATACTTTTGGGGATGGGTGTCGAAGGTTTGCTTGCATCTTTGCGCACAAAAATACACCTCAACACCGTTGTGGCACGTTTTGGCTGCCGCCGTTGCCGGGTCCAACGACATCCCGCAAACCGGATCGATAATTGTAGTGAGTTGTGTTTGAGTTGTCATTAGACACCTGCCTTTGTGAATTGAGGAATGTTAAGGCTACTCCAGCTCCCGTTTCATGGTCTGATATGGTGCATAGTCGATTTCACCCCGGTAGTAACGGTTCTTTAATATCTCCAAGACATCGAATGGTTTTTTGTTTTTTTGACTTCCCTCGGACCGCCTTCCGGTAACGAGACTGGAAACGACTATGGCGATAGCGGCGATCACGGAAATCCAGAAAAAAGTCATGATGATCCCCATGCCACCGCCTCCTATCGTCATGTGATGCGGCATGATCCAGTGTGCATTGCCAAAGCCGAAGCTGTTTTGATGGTTGACCAGAAACCAGATGGTACCTGCAATCAGTGCGATGGAGATGCCCAAGTTCAGCAGGGTAACGGTTTGTCTTCTCACATTAGCCTCCTCAGCATGTAAAACCGTTATTTTACGGGACGGTTAGATTTAGCCGCCCCAGAGCAGCCGTCCAAATTACCAGCAATATCCACGACTATAATCATATCCGGTTCCCCGGTAGTTTGCCGGCAGCAGCTTGCGGACTTCGAACTGGTGGGCCAGGACCTGCTCGTCTAAGTCACCACGCACGGAGGAGATTTCCTTCTGCAGATCGAAGATCTTGTCCTGATCTGGATCGACCTGCTCCCATTCCTTGCGAAGGGCAATCTCATTCTCTTCGATTCGATCGCGCAGTTCCCGCGTATATTTGTAGAATTTTTCTCGGGATGCACTTAGCCGGGCCGCGTCTTCGTCGGACAGATCGCCCCAGGCGCCATAACCGCGACGATAAGATCCCTCATAGGCATCCAATCTCATCATGTGAACGCCGTAGCCGGGACCCATCATGTGGTTTTCGTAATTGCCCATATGCGATCTGTATCCCCGACCACCGTGAGCAAAGGCGACAGCCGCAATTCCAAAAATCGAAACAGCTACCAATCCGAAAATGAAATTCTTGTTGATCTTCATGAAATTTCTCCTTTCTCTCTTGAATGAGCTTTTATGATCCGCTAAGCGCGGAACTGTATTGATGACCTGAATAAGGGCAAAGCATGTGCCAGCTGCAAAAAATGTTTTTT
>NZ_JBFELV010000535.1:0-3147 GCF_041551955.1 Desulfosarcina sp. | reverse complement strand
CCGATATAGATCCGCTAGGTGCGTCGAAGGGAGGTGGAACTTGCCCAATGAAGGAAGAACACCGATGCATTCGAAGGCTCACCATGCGGTTATGATCTGGTCATAAAGAAAAAATGGTCAACTGGTGCTAAGAGAATTCCAATTTTAACCAGTACCCCTTTGGCAACTGATTTTCGTGCAACACACCGATTATATTATTAATTAGTAAGGATATACGGCGTACTGCATTAACATCAATTCCCGGCTTACCCGTCTGGACTGAACAATGAATACAGTTGGTATGTACCTAAAAAAGGAAAGAGAAGCTAAGATTATTAGCTTAAAGGAAGTCGCTCAAATAACAAAAATTTCACCGATCTATCTGGAGTACATTGAAAAAAACGAATTCGATAAAATCCCACAAGGCCCTTATATAAAAGGATATATTGGATCTTACTCCAGTGCCATCGGATGTGATGCTGATAAAATAATTGATCTGTATGAGTTTGAAAATCGCAAGCAGGCTCAAGCCGAAGCCATTCAACCCACAACCGTATCTGTTGATGGCGGGAAACATTCAGCCGACAATTCCCCGAAGAAAAGACGCGAGCAACCAAGCAGTCTTTGGCTGGGCAATCTTAGGTCATGGTTTAATACCCTTGTATCCTTCGTCGTGGTCAAAGGTGCCTCATTCAAAGCGGCCAAAAAACCGATCGACAGCATCGGTTCTTCCAAACAAGATATAGGTGTACCCTCCAGGCACAATGTTCTGCGCGTAATTAAATCCGGTTTTGCAGGGACCATACATCACATGTCCACCGATCGGAGAATCTGGGTGTATTCCTGTATTGCTATCATGGGGGCTTGTATTTTGATTCTTTCAGGAGTTGGGTTTTATCATTTGTTTCTTCACGATCCTGATTCATTCACAATCGCCGAAGCTATTAAATCGCCTGACAAGGTAAAAAACGTGTTGCCTTCAGTTGGTTCCCAATCATCAATAGTGATTTCGCAATCCTCTGATGAATCCGCAAACGTCGATACACCGAGAATCCATGTAAATAATAGCTTGCTTTCAAAGCCGCCCAAACATGACGCAGCGCTATCGGGCACAAGGAAAAAAGCCGAAATTTCATCCGGTACTTCCAGTCCCGCTATACAGGTCAACGCGCCATCATACGATCTATCTCCAACGACTAGACAAGACGCCTCAAATCGAGACACCGTCGACAAGGAAAAAAGCGCCGTTCAGTCCGACAGGCCCCCGTTAATAAGCGATCCATCGCCAAAAACGAGCATTGCCGAAGCATCCTTGAAGGTTTCAAAAGCCTCAATCTGTCGTGCAATTGAAAATCGAATGCCTGTCGGCGTCGATCGATTTTTTCGCACATCAGCCGGGAAGATTTATGTATGGACTGAGATTGAGGCAAAGCAGGTTCCATCCAAGATCCATCATATCTATTTCTTCCGCGGAGAAAAAATCAGTGATGTTTCCTTGGATATCCGATCTACCCATTGGCGGACATGGAGTTCCAAGACGATTGCCAACCGCCGTTATCGGGGGGAATGGCGCGTAGACATCGCCACATCCGACGGAAACATACTGCGACAACTCTATTTTGAGGTTAAATAGCGTTCCAACAAATCTTTGAATGTTATCTGGTAAAGCCTGAAAGGGGGCTCGGTGAAGGATCAGGCCAAACCCGCACCGACAGTTGACAACACCCAACAGATCACGATCCAATTACCCAATCGGATCATTGAACGTGTTGAAAAGTATGACAAGGAAAACGGCAATACCATCACCGGTGTCGTGATTGAAGCGCTGGATTCGTTCTTGCGGGGTCCAGATGTGTATTGATTTGAATAGTTTTTCACATTTGAAGGGTATAAACGCTCATAATCGCATTCAGTTGCACGGCCTGCATAGACATAAAACCGTCTTTAGCTGCTCTTAGGTTTTTTTTTAAAATAGTAGGCTGAATTCTCCAATTTTTTTAGAAAATGTTCATAACCATCCGCATTGATATCTGGCTTGTCCGTTTAGTGGCAATTAGCCATCAGTAATGACTTACAACCACCTTGAAAGAGATTCTGCTATACATTATACCCGATTAATCCAGATGGAGAGCGCCCCATGAGCCATCGCAGTCGACGAGATTTCATTAAAATCGGTGCCGGTTTTTTGGCCACCTGCCTGCTGCCGTCAGCAGGGTGGTCCGCCCTTTCACCAGACAACTCCCGTCGCACACTCTCCTTCTACAACGCTCACACCGGGGAAGAACTCAGCACTTGTTACTTTAAAAACGGCGCCTATTGCCCCGATGCCATGGGCCGCATCAATCACATATTAAGGGACCACTACACCGGCGACATCGAAAAAATGGATCCCCAGTTGATGGACTTGCTCCATTCCGTAAACCGTCTAGTGGAATGCAGTGCTCCCTTCCACATCCTTTCCGCTTACCGTTCCCCTCAAACCAATGACCGACTGCGCAAACAAAGGCCCGGCGTGGCCAAATCCAGCTATCACATCCTGGGACGCGCCATCGATATTCGCCTGCCCGGATGCGATACGCGCAAATTGCGCAAAGCCTGCCTGGATCTGAAACTGGGCGGTGTCGGTTACTATCCCCGCTCCGATTTCGTTCACGTGGATACCGGAGGCTTTCGCACCTGGAGAGGTTAAAGGCCCCTTGCCATTTAAGATTAGCTCCAACAACCATGTAGATATCAGGTCGATCAATTTCCAACGATGTGCGAAAATAATCACAACGGGCCAAATCTTACCAAAACGGGGATTCAGGTGGTACCGTGGGGATCATCACAACATATCAGGTAAATTCCAATAATTTCAGGTTGCTAAGGTGATATCAATGTATCAGAACGTGGCTACCATTCCTAATAAGTTTCCATTTTTCTGATTTTTCGCCTCGATATTTTTGATTTTAATATTGTCTTTGAGACGATCCGCCACCTTTTGCGGTATGAATATCATTTCCTGTTCGCGTCCGCTTTTAGGCTCTCTCAACAGGATTTTCCTTTCAGCGATGTCATTGGGAACGATGGCTAAAACCTCTCCGATCCGCATTGCACCGCGAGCCATCAGTTCAAGAATCAAGCGGTTCCTGGGTATCCTGGTCCGGAAAATAATTCCCTCCACGGTTT
>NZ_JBFELV010000534.1:0-3161 GCF_041551955.1 Desulfosarcina sp. | reverse complement strand
GGAGATCCGCCTGGATGCCATCCCAGATCTCTCCGACGTGCAGGTGATCATCTTCACCGAGGTTCCGGGCCAGGGACCGCAGCTGGTGGAGGACCAGGTCACCTACCCGCTGACCACCGCCATGCTGTCGGTGCCGTTTGCCAAAGTGGTTCGGGGGTATTCCTTTTTCGGCATCTCCTTCGTTTATATCATCTTCGAGGACGGTACCGACCTTTACTGGGCGCGCAGCCGGGTGCTGGAGTACCTCAATTTTGTAGCCGGCCGCCTGCCCCAGGGGGTTACCCCCTCACTGGGCCCAGACGCCACCGGCGTAGGTTGGGTTTTCGAGTACACCCTCGAGAGCGACCGCCACGACCTGGCCCAGCTGCGTTCCATCCAGGACTGGTTTCTGCGCTACGAACTGGCCAGCGTGCCGGGGGTGTCCGAAGTGGCCTCCATCGGGGGATACGTCAAGCAGTACCAGGTGGTTGTCGATCCTAACCGGCTGCGGGCCTATAACATCCCCATCCAGAAAATCCGCATGGCCATCAAGCGCAGCAACAGTGACGTGGGCGGCCGGTTGGTGGAGATGGGCGAGACCGAGTTCATGGTCCGGGGGCTGGGCTATATCAAGAGTATCGAAGACCTGTATTCCGTTCCTTTGGGTGTGAACGACCGGGGGGTCCCTATCCTTTTGCGCAACGTGGCCACGGTCAGGCTCGGGCCGGAGCTGCGGCGGGGCATTGCCGACTACAACGGGCAGGGTGAAGTGGTGGGCGGCGTCATCGTCATGCGCTTTGGCGAAAATGCCCTCAAGGTGATCGACAACGTCAAGCGTCGCCTGGACGAACTCAAGAGCGGCCTGCCTGAAGGGGTGCGCGTCAAAGCGGTCTACGACCGGTCAGGGCTGATTCTGCGTGCCGTTGACAACCTCAAGCGCACACTGATCGAGGAAAGCGTCATCGTGGCCATCGTGTGCATCGTTTTTCTATTTCACTTCCGCAGCGCCCTGGTGGGCATCTTTACCCTGCCGGTGGGCGTGTTCATCAGCTTCATCATCATGCACGGCCAGGGGATCAACGCCAACATCATGAGCCTGGGGGGCATCGCCATCGCCATCGGCGCCATGGTGGACGGTGCCATCGTCATGATCGAGAACGCCCACAAGCACATCGAGCACGACGGCGGGAAAAAACCCCACTGGGAGCTGATTGCCGACGCCGCCAAGGAGGTGGGCCCTGCGCTGTTCTTCTCCTTGCTGATCATTGCGGTAAGTTTTTTACCGGTATTCACCCTCGAAGCCCAGGAAGGCAGGCTGTTTCGCCCCCTGGCATTTACCAAGACCTACGCCATGGTGGGGGCCGCTGTGTTGGCCATTACCATCGTGCCCATCCTCATGGGCTACCTGATCCGTGGAAAGATACGCCCTGAGCAGGAAAACCCAGTAAACCGGTTTCTGATCTGGATCTACCACCCCATTATCAAGGTGGTGCTCAGGAAAAAAGCCATCGTGCTGGTTGCCGCGGTGGTGATCCTGGCGCTCACCTGGATCCCGGTCAAACGCATGGGATCTGAATTCATGCCGCCCTTAAACGAAGGTGACCTGTTGTACATGCCAACCACCCTGCCGGGCATCTCCATCACCAAGGCCAAAGAACTGCTCCAGCAGACCGATCGGATCATCGCCTCGTTCCCGGAAGTGCACCACACGTTCGGCAAAATCGGGCGGGCGGAGACGGCCACCGATCCGGCACCCTTGAGCATGATTGAAACCACCATCACGCTTCGACCGGAATCCGAATGGCGCGAAGGCATGACCATGGAAAAGCTGGTGGATGAGCTGGACAAGGCCATCCAGTATCCGGGCCTGACCAACGCCTGGACCATGCCCATCAAGACTCGCATCGACATGCTCTCTACCGGCATCAAAACGCCGGTGGGCATCAAGATCATGGGTGAGGATCTGCAGGTGCTTTCCGATATTGGTGAGCAGGTGGAGGCCGTTATCCGGGAGGTCCCGGGGACGCTGAGTGTCTATGCGGAGCGGGTGACCGGGGGCAATTTCCTGGACTACGAGATCCGTCGCACCGATGCGGCCCGCTACGGGCTTACGGTGGGTGACGTCCAAGACATCATCATGACCGCGGTCGGCGGAATGAACATCACCCAGACCGTGGAAGGGTTGGAGCGCTATCCGGTCAACCTGCGCTATGGCAGCGAACTGCGGGACACGCCGGAGAAACTGCGCCGGATTTTGGTGCCTACGCCCACCGGCGCACAAGTCCCCATCGCCCAACTGGCCGACATCCGCATCGTCAAGGGGCCGCCGGTGGTCAAGAGTGAGAACGCCCGCAACAGTGCCTATGTTTACGTGGACATCACCGGCATCGACGTGGGGACGTACGTCAAGGCCGCCCAAAATACCGTCCAGGAAAAAATCGATCTGCCGCCGGGCTACAGCCTGGTGTGGAGCGGACAATACGAATACATGGTTCGGGCCGAAAAGCGGTTGATGATCGTGGTTCCGATGACCCTGCTGCTCATTTTCCTGCTGCTCTATTTCAACTTCAGGGACATGGCCGAAAGCCTGCTGGTGATGCTCAGTGTGCCCTTTTCCCTGACCGGCGGGTTCTGGCTCATGTATCTTCTTGGGTACAACATGAGTGTGGCCGTGGGTGTGGGATTTATCGCCCTGGCCGGCGTGGCTGCCGAAACCGGGGTGGTCATGCTGATCTATCTGGACATCTCTTACCGCAAGTTCAACGAGAAATACGGAAACAGGTTCAACCGGCGCCATCTCAACGAGGCCATCGAAGAGGGTGCCGCCCTGCGCGTGCGCCCCAAGATGATGACCGTGGTGGCTATCATGGCGGGTCTGGCCCCGATCATGTGGAGCCATGGATCCGGTTCCGAGGTGATGAAGCGCATCGCCGCCCCCATGATCGGCGGCATGGTCAGCGCAACGATCCTGACCCTGGTCGTGGTGCCCGTGATCTATGGGATATGGAAGGGGTGGCGGCTGCCGGAGGATTGAGGACATAAGACAGAGGACTGAGGATTGAGGACAGAGGACTGAGGACTGAGGACTGAGGACAGAAGACGGAAGACGGAAGACGGAAGACGGAAGACGGAAGACGGAAGACGGAAGACGGAAGACGGAGGGCTGAGGACTGAGGACTGAG
>NZ_JBFELV010000533.1:0-3181 GCF_041551955.1 Desulfosarcina sp. | reverse complement strand
CCCCAACAGTGATCTGATAGCCAACCCGGTAACCAACTGGACCCTGTCGGACCGGCACATGCGTATCGTCATCCCTGTGGGCGTTGCATACGGATCTGATGTTGAGGTTGTGCTTCAGACCCTGATGGACTGTGCCATGGCCAGTACCAAAGTTTCACGAATGCCGGAACCCCTGGTGATGTTCAAGAAGTTCGGTGACAGCGCCCTGGAGTTCGAATTGCACGTCTGGATCCACGACATCAATGAGCGGCACAAGGTGCGCAGTGCCTTGCATCAGGACCTGGAAAGTCGTTTACGCGATGCGGGCATCACCATCGCGTTCCCACAAAGAGATATCCACATCCGGAGTGACTCGAAGGAATTATATTCTCACGCAACGACGCAACGGCGCTACGAATAATCGAGAAAAAAGATACATAAATGAAAGGTGATTAAATGAATTCACCGGAACCGAAGGTAGAGGACTGGCGATTGAAATTGGGCGCGGTGATTTTTGGGCTCAGCATCCTGCTGCCGATAGCAGGTGTGCCACTGGTTGGGTTGTTCGGTTTCTCGACCGGCATGAAAGCCACAATTACCGGTGGTCTCCTGGTTTCAGCAGAGATTATGGGACTGGCGGCCGTCGCCGTAATGGGCAAGAGCGGCTATGCCTATATCAAAAAGCGGGCCCTGGGGTTCCTGAAGCAATACGGTCCGCCAAATAAGGTCAGTCCCCTGCGCTATAAAATCGGCCTCGTCATGTTCCTGGCACCCATTCTATTCGGCTGGGTGTCCATTTACACCGCCAGGTGGATTCCCGGATTTGAGAACAATTCCTTTTTTTATGCCGTTGGCGGCGACCTGATGCTGCTGTCCAGCCTGTTCGTGCTGGGCGGCGATTTCTGGGACAAGATCCGCTCTTTGTTCATTCATGACGCTGAAGTGCATTTTCCGGTGGTGTCGGAGGGTGGTCTGGCTACGGGGAACATTTCGTAGGGGCCTGGCTTTTTCTTTTTTTGCCTCACGCAACGCCGCTACGACGCAACGAAAGCTAAAGAAATTAGACAATTCGAGGAAACTGAAGCCACGGATAATGAGAAGCTTAAAATTGTCATACAAAAAATGATGACGCGTTCAAATACAATCGATTCGTCGAATCAAAGCGATTACCCAACGTGCGAAACCAAACTCAGCAGGAGTATCGAAAACTATGAAAAAATTAGCAGATTTTATGAAGACGACAGCCGCTGGCGGGTTTTTTGTCCTCTTGCCGCTGATTCTGTTTTATCTTCTCCTATCCCAAATCCTGGAGTTGATCGTGGGCATGGCCACCCCCATAGCCGATTTGTTGTTTCCCAAAGGCACGTTCGATGAGGTCTCCGCGCCGGTTCTGGTTGCCATCCTGCTCCTTCTGGGCGCTTCCTTTGTGATCGGGATCGCGATGCGATCCGAGAATGGCAGACGCCTCGCCAACTGGATCGAACAGAACACCATCGGCAAACTACCGCTTTACAAGGCTGTCAAGGAATTGGCGAGAGGCTTTGCCGGAGACGATGCGTTCCAACCGGCCCTCCTCAGGAATTCGGAAACCGAGCAGGAAATGATCTACATTGTAGAAAAGCATGACGATGGCCGCCATACCGTGCTCGTCCCTTGGGCGCCTGCCTCGTTTGCCGGATCGGTTAAGATCGTATCCGGGGACCGGATCGAATTGCTGGATACCAGCCTTGGGGATGTCAGTCGCATTTTGAGCCAGTGGGGCGTGGGCACCCGGGAACTCCTGGAACAGAAGGAGAAGCCCCACGGTGAGGTATCGGAAGGCAGCACTTGAGACCTGAAGCATCTTCTTAAGCGTCAAATGCTGGAAATTGGCCACAATGACGGGAAAAAGGCGGTACCGGCTTTTCTTAAAGGCATCAAGGATTGCATTCGTGTTTGCAGTCGCCCTGTGCCTCCTGTTGCCCACAATTGGCCAGTCAGGTTCGCCGTGGCACCGAACCTTCCTGTGCAAGGAAAACACAATCACCATTACTCAGGATGCTTCCAGCACCTTCCACTTCCAGTCCACCGGACGCATCCAGGTAGAGGGCCTGGACGGTGGCAGCATGACCCTGAACAATGGGGTGCCGGTCTACAAATTTCAGGACGGCGGCAGACAATACTGGTTGTGGGATGGCACCGGGAAGAGGCCCCGTTTCGGCTCTCTGGAAGTCTATGATGAGGACGTGCTGGTGTTGCAATTGGAGTGTGCCCGGCAGTCGCTGCATTAGCGGCTTGCCCAAATGGATGCGGTTTCGCAGCAACCTGGTATGAACAAACAATGCCTCACGCAACGGCGCGACGGCGCAACGAAAGCTGAAGAAAGATGACGTGGCGTCGTTGCGGCGTGGCGTGAAAAAGTTAATCGCACCCAAGACTGCCATGATGCACCGCAAGATCAAAACCGCCATGCCACAATACCAAAGAATGCTTTGCATGACATCCTTGGCGGTTTTTATTAATCTTATCGGCATCTGTTTATGCATTGGGAAAAATGCAGCTGCGGCAAATGCTGACCTGCGAGGTGGCATCAATTACGCCTATTCCACTTGGGTCGGCACGGGGTATTACCGCGTGGGGGATCGAAACGCATTGATTCTTCGCGGCCGACTGACGCGGCCGCTGTTAAAATCTCACGCCCAGCGAGAATGGGAGTTGGATCTCCTGTTGCAGGGAACGATCGGGTTTTACGATTTCCTCACTGCAGACACCGATGTGGCCGCCGTTACGGCGGTGCCTGGACTGATGCTTACATACTCGGTTCGTGAAAATTGGTGGTTGAAGCCCTTCGGTCAGATCGGGGTCGGCAAGGACTTTTCCGATGGGGATACGGTACTGATCGGCGCGGCCGGCATCAAGAGCCTGGCTGCCATTTCACAGGCCAACGGCGCTGTGTGGGAACTGGGCAATTCCCTGATGTTTGCCGATAACAGCGATTCCAGTGACACCCCTTTGGACGATGGATTTTCCATGTTTGAAATCGGTTTGAATCGCCGCAGTCCCATCGATTACCGGGTCTTGGGTCAACCCACCGATCTGAACCTGTTTTTTATCTACACCGAATTCATCAACGATCTTGAATTCTTTCAGGTGGATTTTACGGACACACGCCTGAAACGGATATACAAATTCGGGTTTGCATTCACCGCTGAGGAGAAGTTTT
>NZ_JBFELV010000532.1:0-3191 GCF_041551955.1 Desulfosarcina sp. | reverse complement strand
AGGCACCTTCTCCTTGGCGGCCAGATCGGAAATGGCCAGTGCCAGGGCGCTGTTGATCGTCCCCATCAGAATATCCACATTCTCCCGATAGATCAGTTCCTTGGCGGCCGACAGGCCGATGTCGACCTTGAACTTGCTGTCCCGGGTGGTGAAGACGATCTTGTGCCCCAGAACGCCGCCGGCGGCATTGATCTTGTCGACCTCCAGCTTGAAGGCGTCTCTGACGTCGTTGGTGTAAGTGGCCGGCGGACCGCTGTAACAGTCGACGATGCCGACCTTGATCTCCTTGGCCGCCTGGGCGGGTGCGGTGATCAGGATCAGGGCCATTGCCAGAGCGACGCAAAACCAGGCAGACGTTTTCATGCTGAACCTCCCCGTTGAAAGATGTGAAAAAGATAAGCTGGGACCGTGAATTGGATGGCAAAAAAACAACGCATCTATGCTACCACGACTCTGTTTTAAGTCAATTGAGAAATTACAGGCTCAATCCGCTGCGATCATGACCGGCACAAATCCATTCTGGTGGCGGTTGATCATCTCGGCACCCACAGCACCATACGCGCTTTTTTGGTCATCTCTTTGGCCAGTTCTTCCACGGGGCCGTATTGCATGCAGCCTGCCATGCAATGCTTCACGCAGGCAGGTTCAAGGCCCTGTTTTGTGCGGGTTTTGCACAGGACGCACAGCTCCGTGGGAAAGGGAAGGTAGGTGAGGTAGTACTTTCCCTTGGGCAGTTTCTGGACGATCTCGCTGACACGGATTCCCCCCATTCCGGCAGGCCAGCCGTGTTCCTGGGCACAGGCGACCTGGCAGGTATGGCAGCCGGTGCAGTATTCATAGTCGATCAGGAGGCCGAATGCATGCTTCTTAGCCATGGGTCACCTCCTCGGGGCTGCACTTGTAGATCCTGCACAGGGAATGTTTGATGGGGGCGCCCTGACCGTCTTTCCCGTGGTGGTTCATGGGGATCAGTTGATTGATGTTGGATTCCCACACGCCATACAGGCTGGGTTCCGCCGCTTTCTTTTCCGGGAACCACCAGCCATGGGTTGCCATGATCATCCATTCGGGAACCACGGGCGTCAGTTTGGCCTTGTACCGGGCGCGGCCCATCCAGTTTTCGATCCACATCCACTCGCCGTTGCCGATGCCGTGGCTGGCAGCGGTTTCCGGGTGGATCTCCACCAGCGGATCGGGATCGATCTCCCGCAGCCACGGGATATGGCGGTGTTCCGAATGGAAGAAGGCCGGCGACCGTCTGCCCGTGGAAAGGATCAGGGGGTAGTCTTTGGCCAGGTCCGGCCGGCTGACCGGTGTGAAGGGCGGCTCTTCGTGGTGGGGGATCGGCTCTAAGTCCCACTCCTCCCGAAGGGTGGAATAGAGTTCGAAAAGCCCTGTCTGGGTTCTGAAGCCCGGTTTCTTGTCCGGCCGGAGCAGCCCCTTTTCATGACGCCGGTAGGGGCAGCTCGCGCTGCCCTCGGGCGGATAGGCCCATCCCTTTGCCTGGAGCTGCTTGAAGGTCATGCCCGAGGGCTTGAGAATATCATCGTACAGATCGTAGAGCGTCTCATATTTGTACTCGGGATCAAATCGTTTGGCCAGTTCAAAATTGATTTCCATGTCCGGCAGGCATTCGTCCACGGTCATGGCCTTGTTGATGCTCTGCAGCGGCACCCACCAGCTCCTGAAGCTGTCTTTTTCGAGAAAGGTTCCCGCCGGCAGCACCACATCCGCATACTGGGTGGTCGGCGTGTGAAACAGGTCGACGGCCACCACGAAATCCAGCTTTTCCAGGGCTTTTTTCCAGCGTTTCGGGTCCATGCCCAGCCCCTGCATGATGCCGGCGGTCTGGATCCACATCCCCTTGATGGGGTAGGGCTTTTCAGTGAAGATCTGATCCAGGGTCACATCGGTCTGGCAGCGCCAGTAGAACTTGTTCAGGGGCATGAACCGGTCGGCACCGATACGGGGTTTGTCCATCTCCTTGGTCTTGAGGCCGATGGGTCCGGTGGTGCCCGGCAGGGCGTAGGAGACCACATCGAAGGCAAACTTGGCGAATACGTTGCCGCCGGGAACGTCCAGGTTTCCGGTCAGGGCCCACAGGGCGGTAATCCCGGTCACCAGGGGGGTGAGTGCGGGTGTCATGTCAACGGCAACGCCCCAGTGGATGGACGCGGGTTTGCTCTTTGCGTACAGCTCGGCCGCCGCCCGGATATCCTCCGCCGGCACGCCGGTGATGGCTTCGACCCGGTCCGGGGGATAGGTATCGACCTCCCGGCAGAATTCATCCCAGGCTGTGTGGCACCGGACGGTGTCTCCGCTGGCCAGCACGACCTCCCATTGGCCGGACAGGGCCGGGCTGGCCTGGCTGTCCCGGTAGGCGGCCTCGGCCGACGCCCAGATGACCGGCCTGGCGTTTATCGTATCCCACGCCGCAAAATTGCCATGGGAACCCGTGTCGGCCAGGTCCTCTTCCCTGAGCAGCTTGCCGGTGTCCTCCCGGATCAGATGGGCACCGTTGGTCCAGCGCTCAAGGAACGGTTTGTCGTGAAGGTCCTGGTTGATGATGACGTTCAGAAACCCCATGACCAGGGCGGAATCGGTTCCGGGTCTCAATCTCAGGTGGTGCTTTGACCGGGAGGCGAACCAGGAGAGTCGGGGATCGATGCAGATAATCTGGGTGCCTTTTTTCATGAGATCGACTATCCAGTGGCCGAACTGGTTGTCCGGGCAGGTGGCGTGGATGTTGTAGCCCCAGACGATCATGCACGCCGGGGGCGTGTATCGCGGATCCTTGAACCGGTCCGGGAACCACTGGGCGGCGTCGAAAACGGCAAAATCACCCTGGACGGTGCAAACCGCGGAAAGGCGGGGCCCGTAACAGGCCTGGCCGGAAAGGCCGAACATGACGTTGGGGCTGCCATAGGCATAGGCCAGCATGCAGACCCAGGCATAAATATCCCGGCCGGTGCCCACATTGAACACCATGCTCTCCGGCCCGTGCTCTTCCCGGATGGTATTCATCTTCTCTTCAATCAGGTCAAAGGCCTCGGCCCAGGTGATGCGCTGCCATTTATTTTCACCGCGCTTGCCGGCGCGTTTGACCGGATACCTCAGCCGGTCCGGGTGATCGACATACTGGGTCATGGCCAGGGCGCGGGCGCACAGACGTCCCTGGTTCATGGGATGGT
>NZ_JBFELV010000531.1:0-3194 GCF_041551955.1 Desulfosarcina sp. | reverse complement strand
CCGGTTCCCACGTCGACGTGGGTAAAGCTTTCTCTGGAGATTCCGAATCTTGTCGGGTGTTTTCAATACCATTTCCAATCACCCTATCTCGTCTCGGTCAAAAGCATACAGTATTACCGTTCCTGTAATCTATCCGAGTACTTCAAGGAAATTTGAGCAATAGAGAACCGGATTATGGATAACAGGGTAGAGGTCAATAAGTACAGGTCTTTGAAGAATTGGGTTCTTTCAACACGGTAGTAAACTACCCACAAGTATTTCCTTTTCTTCTCTCTTATTGTTTGTCATTCGGACCAAAAAATATTTTAACTATCAGTTATTTTTAAATTAAATATGCATTTTTAAATTATGGTATGCTTGTTGCTGTAGAATGCGAAACACTTGCAGGGCGATCACAAGATGGCGACCGATGCTTTCCATTTCAAAAGGAAGGAAAAAACATGCTACCAGAAAAAATCTATCAAATAAACCCGTCGGTGGTGTGCACTGAATTAGATGACGGTGCCGTGCTGCTGGATGTTGAAACCAAGTACTACTATCACCTAAATGACACCAGTTTGCTGATATGGAATGGGTTTCGTGAAAAACTGAAAATTTCCCAGATTGCTTCCTCGCTGATTCAATCCTACGAGGTGGATGAGCAGCACGCAGTCAAGAGCATTTTCCAGTTTGCCCAACAGCTGGAAGAAGAGGGATTGGTGACGTTTTCTTAGCAATTCCTTTTCATTTAAAAACCGTGTTACGAAAAAGGAGAGTATCCACATGAAAAAACATTTTGTTGTTCCAAAAATGACCAAGTGCGCACAGCCATTGGATAAAGTCACTATGGCTTTTGGAGGCTATGGTAGAAATGACTGTGATAAAGGCAAACCTGGCGGACGACCTGGCGGAAAACCTGGTGGAAAACCAGGACTGCCTTTTTAATTGACTTAATTACAAAGCCTGTGAAAAGCAGAAAAAACGTATAACCCAGGGGTGTTGACTATTTGTGGATTGGATTGATGAGGTTACTGTTTTTTGCTTATCCTTACTCGTCAAGCAATCAAAAAGCTGCTGGGCAAACTGGAAAATGCTCTTGACTGCGTGCTGCTCATCCACCTCGCAGGATTAAACCAGCACCTTCGCCTTTACCTAGATGAGGAGAAATATCGTGGCCAGAGACACCATGTTAGTTCAATCACTTCCGGTAAATATTCAGTGTGATGATAATTTGTTTCCCGGGTTGAAGGACTATTTTGATTCATTGTGTCGTGGCAAACACCTGTCGGTATTAAATCCTTTGGAGATGGAAGTGACGATTCATTCCTCGCCCCCACCGCTCCCTTTTGATGCGTCACTGGTTGTGAAAACGCCGGTTACCCACGTATACCGCCGGGGGGCTGACTATTATTTTACTTCCAAAGACGGTTCTCTGGTCAGTTTCGATTCAGCAGCCCGGCATTGCAGGGCTTTTATTCGTCCAGAAATTCAACACGAGATGTCCACCATTTGCTCGCTGGTGAGCGGTCCGCTCATCGAAACCATGAAATCGGCCGGCCGGTTCTACCTTCATGCCGCCGGGCTCTGCCACAATGGCGTCGGCTATCTGATTTCGGGTGACGGCGGCTGCGGAAAGACGACATCGGCCCTCAATCTGGTTAGAAGTGGGTTCGACTACGTGTCCGATGATTCGTTGCTCATGGACGTTCGGAACGGGAGTATTCGGGTATACCCGTGGTACCGGGACTTTCACTTGTCGCCGGATCTTTGCCGGCGGTATGGCGAACTGGACGGCCTGGTGACAGCGCATCAATCAAATGAGGATAAAATTTCCGTTGACGTGTCGCAATTTTTCATAGGGTCTCACAGGCCCTGGATCGAGCCAGATGTTATCATTTTTCCGCGTATTCGATCCCACCCAACCAGCGTGGTGTCGCCTCTGGGCCCCACGGAGATGTTCACGCGGTTGATGAAGCAGATCATTCTTTCGTCGGACCCGATGACCGCCAAACGGCAGCTGGAAACGATCAAAACACTCGTGGGGCAAACCAGCGGATTCGAACTGCTCGGCGGCAGAGATCTGCTGCGAGACCCGGACATTTTGGTTTCGCTCATCACACGGCTACCGGTGAGGCACTAAAATGATCAAAAAAATAAGGCGTAATATCAGTTCTTGGCGGGATGTGGTTTTATTTTACCGGGTATTGAGTCTGATAACGGTTTTGCCGGTCTTGGTTAAATGGAACACCCTGCCTCGTCTGATGAACCGGTTAACGCCCCAGAACATCCAGACCTCAAAGCACCCAGCGGCAAACCTTTCCAGTGCCAAGATCGTAAAATTCACCGATTTCATTCTGGGCCGGGGGGTCGGTGTTTGGAAACGGACCTGCCTAAAACGATCTCTGGTTCTGTACCACTTCTTGCGTGATGTCGGAGTGCCGGTCCAGGTCTGTTTTGGTGTTCGTGTGCCAGATGCCGCCGGTAAGCAACCGGCTCATGGTCGCTTGGAAGGCCATGCCTGGCTTCTGCACGAGGGGGGAATCTTTTTGGAAAACGACCCTGATATGACCCGCACATACATGGAGACTTACCGGTTCCCCATGATGAATCAGGAAGACCGGTGCGGTGGAGAAACATGGTCATGTGCCTATCGGAAGCAGGTCACCCATGAACATTAGCCGTGAAGATCTATTCCTTGTCCATGCCTTACAGCACCCTCATGACGACCGGTGGCAACAGAGGGCCATGCAGTTGCGCACGCCGTCGCTGGATTGGTTGAGTCTTTTCCAACGGGCGGATGCCATAGGCCTGGGACCGATGCTTTACCGGCAGTTGAGCAATGTTAAAGAGCAGTTAAAGCTTCCCGACGACGGGATGGAATTTCTCAAGAATAGCTATCTTCGAAATTTGGCCACGAATACCTATCGCGGTATAGAACTGGTTCGGATTTTAAATGCTTTCGGCGATGCCGGGATCGCGGTCATCCTTTTGAAAGGGGCCGCTTTGGCCGAGGGCGTTTATAACGATCCTGGTGCTCGAGTATACGGCGACCTGGATATACTGGTAAAAAAGGCGGACCTTGAGCGTGGACACCAACTGTTGCGCAGCCTGAATTATCATGCAAACGCGACGGCCAGCGCCCAGGATTCCTACCGAACGCATCACCATCATCTGGCACCCATGATTCACCAAGAAAAATCAGTGGTGGTCGAACT
>NZ_JBFELV010000530.1:0-3197 GCF_041551955.1 Desulfosarcina sp. | reverse complement strand
GCGATCATCCTGCTGGGGCTGGTGACCGGTTTTGCCGGATACACGGCCGTCTATGCCCTCAACGATCTGGTGGACTATCGCACGGACCGGGAGAAAGTCCGCATGGGCGGGTACGGGGACGGCGAAGATTACCTTGATGGCGTACTGGTTCGCCATCCGTTGGCCAAGGGGGTGCTGACCCTGCCCGAGGGCATCCTGTGGGCTGGGGGATGGGCGCTGGTGGCCATGGTCGGGGCCTGGCTGCTCAACCCGGTGTGCTTTTATATTTTTCTTGCCGGCGGTCTGCTGGAGGCCATCTACTGCCTCTTGCTGCGGGTGACGCCCTTGCGGACACTGATCAACGGTATCGTCAAATCGTTGGGTGCCGTGGCCGCCGTTTTTGCGGTCAACCCCCAGCCGTCGATCATCTTTCTAATCGTCCTCTTCGGCTGGATTTTCTTCTGGGAGATCGGCGGGCAGAACATCCCCAACGACTGGACCGACATCGAGGAGGACCGCCGCTTCAAGGCCAGGACCATCCCCGTTGAGCTGGGGCTGGCGCGGGCCGGCTTGCTGGCCATGGCCTGTCTGGTTGCGGCCTTCCTGTTTACCTTCCTGCTGGTGTGGATCTCACCGCTTACCTTTGGGATGATTCACCTGCTGGCCCTGGCCGGCGTCGGTGTCTGGCTGCTGCTGCTGCCGGTCCTGCGGCTGGTTGAAGCCAACGATCGCCAAAAAGCCATGGATCTGTTCAACAAGGCCAGTCATTTTCCCTTGAGTGTGTTTGTGGTGGTATTGGTCCGTCTTCTGCTTTTTTAAGTTGATCGATGGCATATTGAGGCCCATATCCGCGTTCTCGGATTTTTGCCATCCTCGATGCAGCACGGCTGCGCCTCCGGTTTTAAAAACCCTGCGGCCTTGATCTGAACCTCAACCTGCCATCGATGGCCGTGCGCCAACTCAAAGCCGACAGAATCCCTTCACGCGACCCCTTGAACCCTCGGATCCGCGAACCCGATCAAATATTTTCTAACGCCGGTCCAAGCCGCAAGATGCCCGTTCGTTAACGTTGATGCACTCGCAAAAAAGTTACATTTCCGACGGCATCGTAAAAAGCCCGAGATCAAGGCTTGCGGGCCGCAAAAGCGAGCTATGGCGAGCGAACCGTATATCGATCTTCATCATTACGGCGAACATTCATGTTCCATCCCGAGGAATGAGGCGTACATAAGGTACTCCGCAGTGACGAGGGATGAAGCGTAACGCAGATATCGGGCTTTTTACGATGCCGTCAACGTTTGACTCCCACATGCGCCACACTGATCCCATTGGTCATGGACGACCAACGCACGTTGCGCAAGCCGATCGCCGCCAGCATGCCCGCCAACTCCTCGGGCAGGGGGAACATGCGGATCGTTTCGGGCAGGCAGGCGTAGGATTCGGCAGAACCTGCAAGCAGCTGGCCCAAGGCCGGCATGATGTTGAACGAGTAGAAGTCGTAAAGGCTGCGGAAAAGCGCATTGGTTGGCTGTGAGAATTCCAGGCACAGGAACCGCCCGCCGGGTTTGAGCACCCTGACCATTTCGGCAAAACCCTGCTTCAGGTGGGTGAGGTTGCGGATGCCGAAGCCCACCATGGCGCAGTCGAAGGTGTCGTCCGGAAAGGCGATGCGCTCGGCGTCGCCCTGGACGTAGCCGATATGGGCGAGTGCAGGGAAGGGATCGATCTTGTGACGGCCGGCCTGAATCATGGCATAGTTGATGTCGTAAATCGTCACCTGTCCCGTCGGGCCCGTTCGCCGGGCCGCCAGGATGGCCAGGTCGCCGGTGCCGCCGCACACATCCAGCACCATGTCGCCTCGCCGCACGCCGAGCATGCGCACGGCGGCGCGTTTCCAGGCATGCTGGATGCCGAAGCTGAGCAGCGAGTTCATAAAATCGTATTTGGGGGCCACCCGGTTGAAGTGGATGCGCACCGCATCCACCTTTTTTTCCTCTTCGAACTCGCGAATGCCGAACCGGGTTTTTCCGGTGGCGCGAATGTGGTCGTCCAGCAGTTCCTGTCGCTCTTTATCGTCAAACCAGCGGGGATTGTTCCAGAGAGCCATCAACATCCTTTCTAAAATGCATCAAATAATTCATGGCTGTGCTGCGGCACAGGGCCGCGTAACCGTTTAAGGGGATGTAGCGTAGGCCGGACAAATGCTCAAGGCTCAGACCTGCATCGGCCCCCCATTGAATCAATTCTTTTGGCTTTACCAACTTCCGGTAGTCGTGGGTGCCCTTTCTGACGATACCCATGATGTATTCGGCGGCAACGATCACCAGCAGCCATGACAACCAGGTGCGGTTTACCGTGGCGAAAAAGAGATCCCCGCCGGACCGCACCAGCCGTGCGCAGGCATTGATGATCGAAGCCGGCCGGGGGACGTGTTCGAGCAGTTCCATGCAGACCACCACGTCGTAGCGTCCCGGTTTTTCCTCGGCATGGGCCTCGGCCGTGGTCCGGCGGTAGTCGATGGCCAGACCGCTGGGCTGCATGTGGGCGCGGGCCACGGCCAGGGATGCCTCGGCCATGTCTATGCCGGTCACTCGCGCCCCGCAGGCGGCCAGTGCTTCGGACAGCAGGCCGCCGCCGCAACCTACATCCAATACCTGCCTTGCCGGCAGCTCGGTGCGGTCACGTACATAGGCCAGACGCACCGGATTGATGTCGTGAAGGGCCTTGAAGTCACCGTTCCTGTCCCACCAGATCTCGGCCATGGCCGAAAATCGGGCGATTTCACCGCCGTCGATGTTGTCGGTTGGGTTCATTGCCAATTCATTTTCTATCAATTGATTACCTGTGGGGGCGGCATCTTGACACCATCTCCCCTGATCCTTCGGGGGGAGAGGACCAGGGTGAGTCGAGCCGCTCACCGATCGCCATCCTCATATCGGGACTGCTATGTGGAATAGCAGATGGCCGGAAAGGGATCAAGGAAATGGTCGAACAAAGGGGGGGCGGTTTTCGAAGGTGGCGACGGGATATAGTCATATCATTAGGATACAGACAGTACTGAAGCATCATGAGGTAACCGGCTAATCGAAACTGTGCTCGGCATTGATGGAGGTATAGGGAAGCTGGACGTAGCGAAGCAGCGTGGCCGTTTTTTTCCAGCCGTGACGATTGAATAGGTCGGTTAGGTTAATGCCGATGCCCACATAGATTTTGCGTTC
>NZ_JBFELV010000529.1:0-3205 GCF_041551955.1 Desulfosarcina sp. | reverse complement strand
GGGTTTAGATCGAACTTATTGATGCACACCATCACCGGCACCTTGAAATGGCGGCACAGTTCGATGGCCCGGGCCATGTCGTGGATTCCGGAAACGGTGGGTTCGGCAACGATCACCACGCTGGTGGCACCGCCCACCGAAGCGATCACCGGACAGCCCACACCCGGAGGGCCGTCAGTCAGGATCAGGTCAAGGCCTCTCTCTTCGGCCAATTGCCTGGCCTGCTGGCGCACCAGGGACACCAGCTTGCCGGAATTCTCCTCGGCAATGCCCAGCCGGGCATGCACCATGGGTCCGAAGCGGGTGTCGGAAACAAACCACTGCCCACAGGTTTTGATGGGGAAATCAATGGCCTGCTCCGGGCAGAAATCCACGCAGACCCCACACCCTTCGCAACCGATCTCATCGACGACGAAGTCCGACCCGATGGCCGACCACCGGCACATCTCGATGCAGGTTCCGCATTCGGTGCAGCGCTGCAGGTCGATCACCGCCACGCCACCACCTTTGAAATCGGTCCGTTTTTGGATGTCGGGATGCATCAGCAGATGCAGATCCGCCGCATCCACATCCGCATCGCATAGCATGCAGCCGCTGGCCAGGCTGGCAAACGCTGCCGTCAGGCTGGTCTTGCCGGTGCCCCCTTTTCCGCTTAGGATAACAAGCTCTTTCATTTTGCGCCGATCCCCTTTCCCGTCAGAGTTGCGATAGTTTCTGCCAGTTCCCGGAAACGGGTCTTCCATTCGGGAAGAGCCAGGGATAATATCTCCCCGCGGGAATAGCTTTCTGCGATCTGCCGGTCATAGGGTATCTCCATGAGGATCGGGAGTCCTTGGGCGTGGGCATACTCCCTGACGTTGTCGTCACCCACATCGGCGCGATTGATCACCAGCCCCATGGGAATCTCGAGTATCTTCACCGCTTCCACGGCCAGTTTCAGGTCGTGAAGGCCGAAAGGCGTGGGCTCTGTGACCAGCAGGACAAAGTCCGTGTCCTTCATGGCGGCGATCACCGGGCATGAGGTGCCCGGCGGGGCGTCGATCAGCGTCAGGCCGTCGGCCCAGGTACGGTCGCGAACCTTCCGGATCAGCGGCGGCGCCATGGCTTCCCCCACGCGCAGCCGCCCGTGGGCAAAAGAAACGCCGTTGATGCCACCGCTTTCCAGCACGCCCAGTTCCCGTCCCGTTTCGGTAATGGCTCCTTCCGGGCACACCGCCATGCACCCGCCGCAGCTGTGGCAAAGTTCGGGAAAGGTAAGCACCGTATCACCGAGAACGGCAATGGCCCGGAACCGGCATATTTCCGCGCATTTTTTACATTGATTGCACTTTTCCAGGTCAATTTCAGGGATCGGGGTGGTGACGGTTGTCGTTTCCTCGATCACTGGCCGCAAAAACAGGTGCGCGTTGGGCTCTTCCACGTCACAGTCCAGCAGTTGGACCGGACCGTCTACGGATACCGCAAGATTGGTGGCCACGGTGGTCTTTCCGGTGCCCCCTTTACCGCTGGCAATGCTAATGATCATTGGGTCTACCCTCCCTGAAAAACAATCCTGCATGCGTTGATGTCACCCCGTCTGCCCGCCGGGCATCCTGCACACAAACGAGCATTTGATCAAATCTAATTTAAGCATAAGCTCATAAAACGTCAAGCGCTTTTTTTGCGTATGCTCAAAAAAAAGAAGGGCTGTGGATCCGATGTGAAACGCACCGGCAGGCTTCAATCAGGTTAAACCTAAAAATTTCTAATGGTTAGTTTTAATCATGAGTAGGCATGATTTGATGGACGGACGGTTTTCCCCTGGGGAGGATCTTATCTTGTTGATGGGAGGGCGCGATTTCGTGTCTATCCATCCATGGCAGGAGCCCTACGAACGGAACTTGATGATCTTCACCGCCTCGTCAACCCATTCCGAAATCAGACGGGACTGATCACGGTGGGCCTTGGTTTTTTTGAGGCGCTGAAAGATCTCCTCGCGGGTCTTGACAGCGTCGAGGGACGGGATGTTATCCATGGTGCCGATGTTGGCCAGTCCGCGGATGGCTATCCGCAGGTTCTGCAGCAGGTGGGACATGAATCGGTCGCTCTCCTTCAGAAAGTAGAGGTCCGATTCCGGACTGCCGTATTCGGTAAGTGCGCTGCGCAGCACCGATTGCCCCACGGTGGTTTCGATCATGGACAAAAAAATGTAAACCTCCCGCTCCAGGCCCAGGAGATCCTTCACGGACAGCCGGTGCTTGCGGGTCATGCCAAACTCCAGTGCTTCGCACAGGGCTTGGTGAATGGTTCGGACCTTGTCGAAAAAGGCTTCCTGGTCCCGATCCATTCTCCATGCGGCATACTGCGCCACCTCCTTGTTCAGGCCACGCTGGTTGAAAAGGATATCCTCCGGCGTAATTTCGATGTCGGCCAGGCTCTTGTCATATTCGTGGAGAATGAGGTTGGCCAGCACCAGTGCCTTGGCGTCCGAAAATTGAATATCACCAGGATCCTTGAGAAGATCCTCCAGCAGAATTTTGAACGCTCGTTTGGGCTGATTCATCCTGGAGGTGAGCATCTGCAGGGCGTTCAGAAAAGCGGTGCGGTCTTCCGGCACCACTACATCCTTGAGATGCCGCCAGAGGAACTCGAAAATCTTTTTCTCGTAGCGGGTGAATCGAGACAGGGCGTCGGCAAATGACCCTTTGAGGAAGCGGCCCTTCTCGTTGAAACACTTTTTCAGCACATCGACCAACTGGCGGGCTTCATCCATATCGATGCCAAAATCCTCGGCCAGGACTTCATAATCCCGGTCCTCGAACCGGATGGTGCCGTGAACCATTGAGGTCATCTTTTTCCGAGTGGAGGAGCGCCCTTTGAAAAAGGAAACCATTTTATGCAACTGTCGGTGAACCGCTCCCATAATAGGACCACGGGCGCCCACGTCGCTGTCCTCGGAACGGTTGAAATACAGGTTGTCGAACACATCGTCTCTGACTGTATCCAGCCGCTTTTGCAGGTTGTTCAATACCTCCTGTCGGGCATCTTCGCTTTTGGGCTTATTGTCGATGGCCTGAAGCAGACCGGAAGAGAGTCCCAGCCGCTCTTCCAGATGGTGGGAATTGATTTTCTGATAGTCATCACCGTAGACGCTTTTTATCACCTTGGCGGCCTTTTCGGGTGAGGCCTCAACGCTGGCGATAATTCTTGCCACTTTGGCTTTTTC
>NZ_JBFELV010000528.1:0-3209 GCF_041551955.1 Desulfosarcina sp. | reverse complement strand
CATGGTAGGATACACTGATAAGATTAAAGAGATAGCCGGTCGACTGCTCAAGGATTGCACCGTGGACCTGGTCATCGGCTTCCGCAAGGGAACCATGCCCATGATGAACGAACCCTGCTTTGCCACCACGCCTGAAGCGGTTGACACCTTGGTGTGGGACAGCAACTGCGGCATCAACCTGGCCAATTACCTGACCAATCGCAAAGAAAAAGTGGCCGTGATCGCCAAAGGGTGCGACTCGCGCAACATCGTCACCCATATCATCGAAAACAAGATCAAACGCGATCAGCTCACCATCATCGGGGTCCCCTGCTCGGGAATGATTGACAAACGCAGGATCACCGGCCTGGTGGCGGGCGAGGTCCTGGAAGTCTCCGAAACCGAAGACACCATCAAGGTCAAGACTGCCGATGCGGAAACCCTCTTCGACAAGGCCGAGGTGCTTCAGCAGAACTGTGCGCTGTGCGTTCACCGCAATCCGGTGATTTTTGATGAAATGGTCGCCGATGCAATACCCGAGCAGGAGGTCGCCGACCGTTATGCGGACATCCGCAAGATCGAGGAGATGGACACTGAAGACAAATGGCGGTTTTTCGATGACTTGCTGCGACCGTGCATCCGCTGCTACGCCTGCCGCAACGCCTGCCCGCTGTGCTACTGTCCCACCTGTTTCGTGGATGAGGCCAAACCCCAGTGGATGGGCAAGGGCCAGGACCCCATGGACGTGCGAACGTTCCATTTTTTAAGGGCCTACCACTGCGCCGGCCGATGCACCGACTGCGGTGCATGTGAACGGGCCTGCCCGGTGGGCATCAACATGCGCCTGCTCACGCGCAAGCTGGAAAAGGACTGTCAGGACGAGTTCGGTTGGGAAGCCGGTCTCTCCCTGGATCAGCGTCCGGCCCTGGATGTTTACCGAGCCAATGATCCTGAGGCCTTCATCAAATAGATGGAGACGAAAGGAACCGGGGGATGCCGCTTCCCCGTCTGCAACTTTCTTTGAGGCTGTAAAGGTTAACGCTATGACGCTCGTTAAAATCGATAAAAAAAACTGGGCCGAGGGGTTGACGGCCGCCGCCGATGCCTACCGGCTGTATGGGCCGGTCAGGGAGAAGGACTATCACCAGTTCAAGGCGCTGGGAAAGGGCGAGATGCCCGATTTTGACATGGTTAACACCCGCCTGTCTCCCAAGGCACTGCTGTTCCCCCAATCCGAAGAGATGCTTGAATACTCATTGGACGAGTCCCGGGAAGACCACCACATCATGAAAGAGATCGCCAGGGACGACAAGCCCCGCGCCGTGGTCGGTATCCGGCCCTGCGATGCCAAATCGACCCTGCTGGTAAAGCTGAACTTCGACACGCCGGACGTGAAGGATCCTTACTGGCTAAACGCCTACCAGGCCACCACCTTCATCGGTATGGCCTGCGATACGCCCCTGTCCACCTGCTTTTGCACCACCGCCGGCTGCGGTCCCTACCATGAGGAAGGGCTGGATATGCTCGTCAAGGACCAGGGCGACGCCTACCTGGCCAAGCTGCTCACGGACAAGGGCAAGGCCTTCGCCGCCGCCGCCGGCTGGTCAGAAACCGTCGACGATCCGGCGGCTTTCGACGCCGGCAGGAAAGCGGCGGAGGGCCGAATCGTGTCGACCGTCAAGACCGACAACCTGGCAGACACCGACCTTCTGGAACTGCACGGCGCTCCCTTTTGGGAGGACATCGCCTTTTCCTGCATCAACTGTGGCACGTGTACATTCTCTTGCCCCACCTGCTGGTGTTTCGACATACAGGACGAGGTTCACGGCAAGTCCGGTGTGCGCATGAAAAACTGGGACAGCTGCATGTTCCCCATCTTCACCGTCCACACCACCGGGCACAATCCCCGGGACACCAAAACCCAGCGGGTCCGTCAACGCTTCATGCACAAGCTCAAGTACTTCGTTGACAAGTACGACGCGGGCATCATGTGTGTGGGCTGCGGCCGGTGCGTTCGCCAGTGCCCAGTCAATATCGACATCCGCCGGGTGTGCGAACAAATGAACCGCTTCAAACCTGCAACCGCCTGCGTTGCAGAGGGTTAAGCAACCCGATGGAGGGAAGAACCATTGCAAAATCCATATTTACCCTATCCGGTCCGAATTGACGACATCACTGTCGAGGCCGAAGACAAGAGCCTGAAAACGTTCAAATTCGTCTTTCTCCACGAGGGTGACGAAGAGAAATTCGCCTACCAGGCCGGCCAGTTTGCCGAACTATCCATCCCCGGCAAGGGGGAAATCCCCATCGGCATCGCCTCATCCCCCGTTGAGAAGGGGTTCGTCAAATTCACCGTCAACCGGGCCGGCGTGGTCACCACCCATCTTCACAACATGAAGATCGGGGATATCATGGGCCTGCGCGGACCACTGGGCAATTGGTACCCCTGGGAAGGGTTGGTGGGCAAGAACGTCCTCATCGTGGGCGGTGGCTTTGCTTTCACCACCCTGCGCTCGTCCATCGTCTATATGCTGGATCCGTCCAACCGGCCGAAATTCGGCAACATCGACGTGGTCTACGGCGCCCGCTCACCGGGAATGCTGCTCTACAAGGACGAGCTGGTGGAATGGGAGAAGCGCGATGACATCAACATGCACATCACCGTGGATGCCACCGACGATCCCGACTGGAAGTACAACGTGGGCTTCGTTCCCCCCATCACGGAGCAAAAGGCGCCCCAGGGGGGCGACGACACCTTTGCCATCGTTTGCGGTCCGCCCATCATGATCAAGTTTACCCAACCGGTGCTCGAAAAGCTGGGGTACGCCCACGACCACATCATCATGAGCCTTGAAAACCGCATGAAATGCGGATTTGGCATGTGCGGTCGCTGCGGCATCGGCAAAGAGCTGGTCTGCAAGGACGGACCGGTGTTCACCCTGGATCAGATCAACAAGACACCCAGGGAGTATTAACCAACCATCGGCGGGGACGGTGGTTTCGAGTAATTTTTACCCCGGCTAATTTTTGGATTTCGTATTGACATAAAAGGCTTAATCCGTTACTAAGCTTAGATTCTATAAGAGAACTTAAACGGCAGTGTGCCGGAAATACTAACAAATCTGTAAAGGGAGGATTGAGTAACATGCCGACTATCGAATTTGGTGGAAAAAGCTTCACGGTAGATGAAGACGGTTTCATTGATGACTACACCAACTGGTCACAAGAAT
>NZ_JBFELV010000527.1:0-3227 GCF_041551955.1 Desulfosarcina sp. | reverse complement strand
GTTGAACCGCCATAGCGCGCGTATTCCCCTTTTCCAAATTCAGAAAATAAACTATTTCTTCAAGTATCAAGAATTTAAGACGATAAAACAATTGATGAAGCGCCGCTACGAAAGCGTTTGGCGATAAATGAACGACACAAAAGCCATCGATCCGTGTTCAAATGGGCTATATTGCTGTTGAAAATATAGAGTTAGGGATGGTCCTCGAAGAGGATGTCTACGACATCAATACCCGCCTGCTTCTGTCCAAGGGCCAAAAGATAGCCAATAACCACATAAGAATATTAAAAATATGGGGGGTGTCCGAGGTTAAGGTCGTCGGCAGCGATAGACCTTCAGCCGGTCGTCATGGGTGCATCGATAATGAAAAGGCCGAGGGCATCAAAGCGGCCATCAGGCTCGTTTTCAAGAACGCCGATTTCGCAAACAGCACATTGAAAGAAATCTGCAAAGTCGCTTTGATCCATCGGATTAAAGGTGAATTCACCATGTCACCGAGGCTGAACTGTATCTCAGGCAGCCAGGATATGCAGGGCAAATCCAATGCGGTCCGTGGCCACATCAAGGGGATAGCGGACAAATTGCCTGAGACACCCACGATCATTTCCCAACTCAATCAAGTCATTGCCGATCCACTGGCGACATCCAATGACGTCGCCAGGGTTGTCAACACGAGCCCCAGTTTGGCAGCTACATTATTAAAAATTGTGAATTCAGCCTATTATGGCTTTCCCTCCAAAATTGACCGCATATCACGGGCCGTGACCATCATCGGGACGAAGGAAATCAGCAGCCTGGCTCTCGGGATCAGCGTCATGCAGACGTTCAAAAATATTCCCAAACATATTATGGATATGCAGGCATTTATCCGCCACAGCCTGGCTTGCGGGGTGATTGCGCGTATTCTGGCCGCACGCAACAATCTGCCACAGACCGAACAGCTGTTCGTTTCAGGGCTGTTGCACGACATTGGGAAGCTAATTGTCTACTGTTACTATCCGGAGCACGCGACCGACTGTTTCTGCCTGGCGGAATCCGCCGATACGAGTGTCTTTCAAACGGAAAGAGACATTATCGGCAAAAACCATCCGCAGTTGGCCAGGCACCTGCTGAGCCGGTGGAAACTGCCGATGGACCTTGCCGACAATATCGTCTATCACCATGCCCCCAGCCGCGCATCCAATTCGGACACCGCCGGGATCGTCCATTTGGCAGATATCATTTCACAGGGGTTGGGCATCGGATATAGCGGTGAACGATCGATACCCCATTTTGATTATCCGGTCATGGATAAAATTGTGGATTCGCGCCATAGCATTCAAACGGTCGTTCGTCAGGCAGTGCATCAACTGGGGCCGATGGAAGCCATTTTCCAAAGCCAGGCAAATTGATTATGCTGACTCATTCCAACGTCGATTCCATTCAAGGGGAAGGACAAGAATATCGTAAACGATATCTTGAAAATGCCATCGAATCGGCCTTGTCCTTGGGTGACTTTCAAAAGGAAGTAAACAGCGAATGCACCCCCCGCACCATCAATACAAAAGCCATTGACCGTATTCAGCGTCTGATTCCATTTGAGGCCAGTGCAATTTTCATTGTGGATGATGAAACGTCCGATATGTCACTGTCTCTGTTCACACCTGACGACGCAAAAGAATCCATCGAAGAAGAGCTGGAATTTTTGATTGAGAATGGGTTCGTTGCCTGGGCGATACGTGAACGCAGAGGTATCACGGTCGTTTCGAAAGACGGCAGCCGACAGCTCTTTTTGCATGTGATGGCGACGTGTTCGCGGATTCGAGGGATGTTCATGGGGATTTTCCCTTCCCAATTGTCGCGACTGCCTGACACGTCGCTGGAAATCGTTTCCATTATCCTTCGGAATGCGGTCAACGGAATTGAAAGCCTGATGCACGCAACCCTGTTGCGAGAAAAAAAACAAGACCTGGAAAAAGCGTTGGAAGAGAAAACAAAGCAATTGATTCGCTATGAAAAAGACCTGATGCAAGCCCAGAAATCAGAAGCCATTGCCGCGTTGGCCGGGGGGGTGGCTCACCAGTTCAACAATGCCCTGACAGGGTTGATGGGTAACATCGATCTCATATCGATGTCCAACAAAAAGAGTTCGGATGTATCGCCTTACATCGATCGCATACGCCCGATCATCGAGAGAATGTCAAATTTGACCAGTCAGTTGTTGGCCTATGCGCAAGGTGGAACCTACATGACCCAGGTCATTTCCCTGGAAGCGCTTTTCGAGGAGGTATTGCCTGGAATCAAGCATGTACTTGAAAAGCAGATTCAACTGGAAGCGGAGCTGGCCGACGCGTCCTGCACGGTAGAAGTAGATCTGATTCAAATACGCATGGTGATCCTGGCCATCGTCAACAATGCCAAGGAATCCATCGTCAAAAATGGAATCATTCGGATCGTTGCCAGACCGGTTCAATGGGGCCAGTTGCCAGACCGTGTCGGCAGTGAACTCAAGCCAGGAAATTATGCATGTATTCATATCGAGGATAACGGCAGCGGAATGGACGACACGATGTTGCGCCGACTGTTCGACCCCTTCTTCTCGACTAAATTCACGGGAAGGGGGTTAAGCATGGCAGCGGTGTTGGGTATTGTCAAACGACACCGGGGCTGGATTACGGTTTCATCAACCATTGGCCAAGGAACCCACGTCGACATTTACCTGCCGCAAAGCTCCCCGTCATAGCTTCGGTTCAAATGGTAAGGAAAATAGATCAAGTACTCGAAAAAGGCTCAACTTTAAAAGGCCGGGCCGGCACTTTCAAACCGAGCAAAAACCTTCCCTAGTCACTTGAGGACCCCTCTTCCACGCTTCGTGAATGGATAGATTGTTTCCGTCTGTCGGCGGCGAAGGCCGCGCTTGGCGGTCGGCGACCAATGCCACAGGCCCCTGGTGGAATTCGGGAGTTCCACCTATCAACCGCGGTTCACAACGAGCCACACTTGTAAAAACAATCGTTGACATGATACATAGACAACTTACAATTGAGAGCTATATTCCGTGGCTTTTGTTGGATTCCGGAGCGCTGGGGTGTGGTTGGGGGGCAAATGGAACCGATATTTCTTTTTTCTATTTTCTTTCTTATTGTTGCCGTCGCTTGGTTAATTAAAACCTACAATAGATTTATCAAATACAAAAACAGGATCGAGGAGACCTGGAGTGGTATTGATGTTACCTTAAAGCGGCGCTT
>NZ_JBFELV010000526.1:0-3227 GCF_041551955.1 Desulfosarcina sp. | reverse complement strand
CGGGACGAAAACCAAGCAAAGTCCATTTAGCGCCATCCCTTTCCTGGTGAATAAAATCGATCCGCATGGGCATCCCAATACGAACTATTTCCGGACGTTTAGGATCGAGCCCCTGGATGCGGGCATCTACCCGGAGATCGTCGGCCAGTTCGATCACACCTGAGCAATAGGGGTTTTTCCGGCCATAACCCTCCTGCCGCATCGCCGGCGGACCAACGGTAATCCAGGTAAAGGCCGCCAACGTTCCAGTCTCCGGCATCTCGACCCATTCCAGGTCTCGGCTAAAGCAGTTCGTACAGATCGGTTTTGGCGGCAGGTAGCCGTTACCGCACTTGCGGCACCGGCAACCCATCAGTTTTTCTTCGGAAAGAAATTGTCGGAAAGACCTATCGCTGAATGCTCGGTCATTTGACATGGCTATCTCCTTTCCAGGATCGTAAAGGTACAGGTTCCACCCGTCCCGCCAAGGTTGTGCGCAGCGCCAACCCGCAAATTGTCCTTGGGGACCTGGCGCTTTCCGGCCTTGCCTCGGAGCTGGGTCCAGACCTCGTAGAGTTGCGAGACACCCGTGGCGCCTACCGGATGTCCCTTGCACTTGAGCCCACCGGAAGTGTTGATCGGAATCTGTCCGTTCAAGGCCGTAGCCCCATCCGCAATCGCCCGGAATCCTTGACCGGGCTCAAAGAAACCCAGATCTTCTACATGGACCAGCTCAGCCATGGAAAAACAGTCATGAACTTCTGCAAACTGTATGGACTCGGGGCCCAGTCCAGCCATACCGTATGCCTCTTGGGCTGCGTATCGCGTAGCTTCGAAGGAAGTCAGCGAATCGCTGGCATGGAGGCCGCGGCCGCTACCCTGACCTATGCCGGCCACATAAATAGGGTCGTCGGTGAAATTGCTGACTATGTCCTCGGCGACCAGAAGCATACAGCTCGCCCCATCGCTGATGGGGCAACAGTCGTACAGGTGCATTGGCCAGGCCACCACAGGATTGACCGATGGATCGGATAAAAATGCCTTTTCGTCACTCCAGTCCGGCACAGGGAGCCCTTTGTGTGCCGCACTCTTTTTGCGCGTCTCCATAATGTCACGAATCGTGATGGGAAACTGAGCCTTGGGATTGAGCGGGGCATTATTGTGACTCTTGATGGTGATGTTCATGAGGTCTTCTCGGCTGGCACCGTATTTGGCAAAATAGGCTGTTGCCAGTGCACCAAACACACCCGGAAAGGTGAATCCTACCTCCCCTTCGTAAGGAACGGTGGCTAGAGCAAGACCCTCGGCTACCTCTTCGGTGGTCCGTTTGGACATCTCTTCCACCCCGCCGACCAGAACGATGTCATAAAAACCAGAGGCAATGGCAAAGACCCCCTCACGAAACGCCAGCGCGCTGGATGCGCAGGCCCCTTCAGTACGGGTGGCGGGCTTCGGTGTCAGACCAATCAAATCCGATATAATGGGTCCCCAGTGCGACTGGTGAACGAAAAAGTCGTTTGTAAAATTCCCAAGGTACATCGCGTCAATGTCTCTGGGATCAATACCCTTGTCCACTGAGGAAACCATTTCGCCGAATGCCTCTGCAAACAGATCCTTTGAATTTTTTTCCCTAAACATTCCAAACTTGGACATGCCGGCGCCTGCAATCGCAACACCTCTGGCAAGTTTTCTTTTTTTAAGCATTCGAAACCTCCTATGCTCGAAATCTGATCAATGTTGGACTATTTTAATGAATAATCCGCTGAATTCTTTCAATTGAAAAAAACCGAACGTGAGGATCCTCGCAATCCGGGGATTATCCGATCCCAAAGAAAATCTACCAATAGACCTTTTATTGCCTTGGCATTCACGAGTTTAATGTTGGTGTCGCCGACTGGAAAAAAGTAACCTTTAGTATCGAACCATCCACCTCGATTTCCTCAATCTCCTTGAGTTGCAGCCCGAGCATGGTCTGTTATTTGGTCATATTGGATTCTAAGTTATCAACGACGATACCGATGTGATCGATTTTCCTGGCCATAGTAAGCATCACTTTTGCTTCCATGGTAAGTCTTTAAACTTTGCGATCTTGATTTTGCCAATATTGTGCTCGAAGTTCCCGTTTTAGAATCTTACCGTAGTTGCTCTTGGGCAACTCGTCTACAAATTCTACCGATTTTGGTTTTTTGTAACTCGCGATGTTGTCCTTACAAAAATCTATAAGTTCCTGTTCGGTAGCCTTCTTCCCCGGGGCCAAAGAGACCACTGCCTTGATTGCCTCACCCCATTTTGGATCCGGTACGCCTATCACCGAAACTTCGCGAACCGCAGGATGTCGAACCAAGACTTCCTCAATTTCCCGAGGATAGATGTTTTCACCTCCGCTTATAATCATGTCCTTTGAACGGTCCATGATGAACAAATAGCCCTTTTCATCCAGATAACCGACGTCGCCGGTATGCAGCCATCCGTTTTTTATTGTATCAGAGGTGGTCTCTGGATTTTTCCAGTATCCTTTCATCACTAGATCGGAACGCGTAACAATCTCTCCAATCCGGCCGGGTGGGAGTTCATTGTCTTCATTATCGAAAACCTTGACTTCCACATCAGTTCGCGCAAAACCGGCCGAACCAAGGCGTTTTATTTCTGCTGGGTTCCCGTCTGTTTTGTGAGCCCAGTGCGGCAGGTAGGAGATGGTCATTGGTGATTCGCCTTGGCCGAATAGTTGGACCAAGCAGGGACCAAGCTTTTCGATTGCCTTCTTAAGGTCTTCCACTAGCATGGGTGCACCGCCATAATTGAGAGACCGTAACGAGCTAAGGTCGTATCGATCCACCGCTTGGTGATCGATGAGCATCTTGATCATGGTGGGTGCGGTGAACATGTTGGTGACCTTGAATTTCTCAATGGTTTGAAACACCAACTCTGGATCGAATGATTTAGAGGCCAGAATGACGTTTGTTGCTCCTTTCCCAATGTTGGGCAAACCGTAAAGCCCGCTTCCATGGGATAGGGGGGCCGCATGGAGAATCACGTCGTTGGGAGTAAACCCAGGGGCGATGTCCGCATAAAAGTTCATTGTCATCGCAAGTAGGTTGCGGTGGGTCAGCATAGCACCTTTAGGCATTCCAGTAGTTCCAGAAGTGTAAAAAAGCCAGGCCAGATCATCTGGAGAAACATCAAATTCGATAAAATCATCGGTGGTTTCGTTGAGCAAGGACTCGTAATCGAGAATCTCACCAGCGGCG
>NZ_JBFELV010000525.1:0-3236 GCF_041551955.1 Desulfosarcina sp. | reverse complement strand
CCGGTTGGCTTCGTTCATGAATCGGACCATGTTTGAATTCTCGATAAACGCGGCCGAGGGTTGCCAGAGCATTTTGGGATCGTTCATGCTGCCTCCTGTTTAAAATTTTACCTTGTCCAGTCCCTTCAATCCGAGAATCCGGCGGGCCTCTGCCGGGGTGGCCGTATCCACGCCCAGTTCGCCGGCAATGCGCTTGAGCTTGGCCACCTGTTCTCCGCTGCTTTTGGCCAGGGTGCCCTTTTCCAGGTACAGGTTGTCTTCCAGGCCCACGCGGGCGTGGCCGCCCATGAGCAGGGCATGGGTGGTCATGGCAAACTGTGCACGGCCGGCCGCGCACACCGACCACTGGAAATCGCCGATCTGCTGGCGCGCGGTCTGTACCAGATAGACCAGATTTTCCACGGTCGCCGGAATGCCGCCCAGGATGCCCAACACGAATTGCAGGTAAACGGGGGTTTGTATCCGGCCTGAGTCGATCAGGTAGGCCAGGTTGTTGATCATGCCCACATCGTAGATTTCGAACTCCGGTTTGGTCCCGTATTGGTCCATCAATTCGCAAAATTTGACGATGGTGTAAAACGTGTTGGGGAAGATGAAATCATCGGTGCCGGCCAAGTATTGTTTTTCCCATTCGTGTTTCCACTGCCCCTCATATTTGGGGACCACGTGAAACAGGGCAAAATTCAGGGAGCCTGCATTCAGCGAGGCCAGCTCGGGCTCCAGGCTGGAGACAACCTTGGCCCGGTTTTCCACCGTATCGCCAAGGCTGCCGCCAGTGGTCATGCACAAAACGATGTCGCAGCGTTTTTTGACCTCGGTGGCGACGTCCTGGAAGATCTTTTGATCCGCCTTGGGCTGACCGGTCTCCGGGTCGCGTACATGCAGGTGGGCCACAGCCCCTCCGGCTTCGTAAACGCTCATGATGTCATCGATCAACTGCTGCGGGGTGATCGGCAGATGGGGCGACATGGTGGGCGTATGGATGGCACCGGATACGGCGGCAGTGAGGATGGCCTTGTGCGGAGATTGCGTGCCCATTGGTTTCTTCCCTTTCCTGGTGTAATTTTTTCGGATTGAATTTCTCTTTTACTTTTTTTGAATGGATATCGATGCGATCCATTTTCTCAGCTGACCTACCATTTTCAGACCGGGCTCAAGGAACGTAAATAACCATCACACATTTCACATCCCGATGATCGGCGGGAAGCCCGTAATGGGGGATGCTGGAGTCGAAATAGACACAATCCCCGGTTTCCAGCAGGTACTCCGCCTCACCATGGAAAAACCGCATGGTTCCTTCGATGACCAGCATCATCTCCTCGCCTTCATGCTGAAAGATGGCGCTTTCTTTGGAATCGGCCGGAAGGGTCAAGATAGACGGTTCCATTTTCTTGTCGGGAGATTTATGCGCCAGGGTTTCATAGGAATAACCGAAGGCGATGCCGGTTTTGGCCATGAATTGGCGTTCCGCCTTTTTGACCACTGAGCAGCGGGCAGCCGTATTCTCCTCTCCAAAAATCCGGGACAGCGTCACACCCAGCGCCTTGGCGATGACGATCAAGGTGGATACGGGAGGTGATTTTTTGGAGTTCTCGACTTTGGACAGGTAGCCTTTGGTGAGGCCGGTCTTTACCGCCAAGGATTCCAGGGTGAGTTGTTGGGAAAGACGAAGGGCTTTAATTTTTTTTCCGATCTGGGATTCCGAAATCATTCTCACCTCTTTTGATGGCAAGGGGGCTACCGGCCAAGACCGGGATACCCGCTTCTCAATTTTAGTTCGATATTCCCGGCAGGTGGGTTGCGGTCAGTCGGACGAAGGCAAAATCCATCATCGATGCAGTGGGGGGGGATGGCGGCACCAACTGACCACCGGCAGGGGCGCCGATCGAGGCGCGTTAGTATTCCATATAGAAAATTAAATCGCATTAAAACCATAATTCAATGCAATTCTATGTTATAATTATTTATTCTTAACGGTAAAAAGTTTCCTTTTAGGAAACCTATTCCGGTTGATAGCATCTGTCAAGCAGATTTTTTTCGACATTGTTATTATATTGACCTTCATTTGCCGAAGGGGATTCTGGGTACCGGGTACCCGGTACCACCGTTGGGGAAACGGTTTCCATCGAATCGTCCAACATCGTCATGAGACACGGCGGAATTGACTGGCAGCACCGGATCAGGTATTCCAATGGACCATGACCTTGGGGCTCTCTTTCGCATTTCATTTCGAGAAGGAGCATTTAAAATGCCAACCGCCCACACGCCTGCCTGGAAACTGGCAGCCCGCGTCGCTAAAAAAGAAATTTCCCCCCTGGACGTCATGCGCGACACCCTCGATCGGATCGACCGCGTCAATCCGGGATTGAACGCCTTCGTGTCCCTGCGCCCGGAAGGGGCAATTACAGAAGCACGGTCAATGACCGAGAAAATTGTGGCTGGGAAACGTGTCGGCCCCCTGGCAGGAGTTCCCCTGGGCGTCAAGGACCTGGAGGATACCGCCGGCATGGTGACCAGCTATGGCTCCATCCCCTTTAAGGACAATATGGTGGAAGGCGATTCGATCCAGGTGGCCCGTCTCCGGGCGGCGGGCGCCATTGTGGTGGGAAAGACCAATGTGCCGGAATTCGGGTTTACCGGTTTCACCAAAAACAGGCTTCACGGCATCACCCGCAACCCATGGAATCCGGAGCGGACCCCGGGCGGTTCCAGCGGCGGCTCCGCAGCGGCCGTTGCCGGCGGCCTGGTCCCGCTGTGCACGGGTTCCGATGCGGGGGGATCCATTCGCATCCCCGCCTCCTACTCGGGCTGTTTCGGGCTCAAACCCTCCTATGGCAGGATTCCAGTGGGCCCGTCGCCATTTTTAAGCTACAGCGCCATGATCGTGATGGGACCCCTGACGCGGACGGTTCGCGATGCCGCCCTCTATTTGGATTGTGCGGCAGGGTATCATCCGGCGGATCCCCATTCGCTTCCCGCACCGTCAAGGTCTTACCTGTCGTGCATTGGCGAGCTTCCTGACCGACTGAAAATCGCCTTCAGCCCTGACTTGGGATACGCCAGGGTTCACACGGAGGTAATGTCTTGTGTTGAAAATGCGGTACACGCCTTCGAGGAGATGGGCCATCAGGTGGAACGGTGGAGCGGGGTGCTGCCGGATACCGGTGAGGTCTGGACACCGCTGGTATGCACGGATATTTATGCCCAACTCTGTGATCTGGGGGAAAAAGACAGGG
>NZ_JBFELV010000524.1:0-3266 GCF_041551955.1 Desulfosarcina sp. | reverse complement strand
TCAAACCAATGGAACTAATCGGACTAATGAGACC
Organism: Desulfosarcina sp.; assembly: GCF_041551955.1. Lineage (GTDB taxonomy): Bacteria > Desulfobacterota > Desulfobacteria > Desulfobacterales > Desulfosarcinaceae > Desulfosarcina. The sequence goes on along the minus strand of NZ_JBFELV010000524.1, from coordinate 3,232 downwards.
AATTCAACCAATCCAACCAATCCAACCAATCCAACCAATCCAACCAATCCAACCAATCCAACCAATCCAACCAATCCAACCAACCCAACTAATCCAACCAACAAAACCAATCCAACCAATCCAACCAATCCAACCAACTATGGTTCCTGAATCAGCATGTTCGACGGATCCAGCAGTTGGTCGCAGCCTTCTGAATCCTTGGGTCCGCCCTTTAGACAGCGGATGTGAATCTTTTTTCCTTCGGGTTGAAGCTCGATGGCGGCGTCGAAGAGATCGCCGACGGCTGACAGCTGCACCGGCAGACCGTCCGCACCGGGCGTTTGATGGCGATGCGTGGTAACGGTGAACCACAGGTGAAGACGATGGTTGACTGAAAAAGTTTTCAGTCCTTCCAGGGGGCCTCTCAGACGCTCGTCAAAAGGCAGGCCGTCGATAATCACCATGTGGGGGTTGAATATCTGCTGCTCGGTGAGATCCTTGACCCGCTCCTCCAGTTTGGGAACACTGAATCCTTCCACCTTGAAAGTCATGATAAACCGGTGCATCTGGATGGATTCCCACAACTCCTTGATCTGCCGGACATGATACTGGCTGGCCAAGCTGTTGAGCACCTCCTGGTACCACAGGTTCACCTTGTCCACGGGGTCGTCCAGGCTCACGTGGAGGACATTTTTCTGCTGCAGCATCGTATTCAGGGCCACCTGAACGATCAGGGCGGTTTTACCCACGCCGGCACGGGCCAATACGGCCCCGAAGCCCCCTTGGGGAACGATGGCTTCGTTTTCGTGGCCCATCAGCCTCAGCGGATTTCTGAGGATCAGGTCGTGTTTGAGCATATCCAGGTTCCTCTCTTTCAAATTAATAATCCGGGCCTCGGTGCGCCGCTCCCTGATCGGGCGGGACTTTTCAAGCAACTGTCCGTCTGCGGCTGATAAGGCTGGGGATTCGTATGCATGTGTCTGGGCCCGTTTCCGGGCATTTCTCCACTCTTCCGTATCTTCTGTCGTGATCACCGAACCCATTAGGCAACACTCTTTTTCTCTTCCTGACGTTTTTTGGCGATCTCTTCCGAAATGGACTGGGGAACTTGCCGGTAGGAGGCAAATTCCATGGTGAACTGGGCCTTTCCCTGGGTCAGGGAGCGCAGTATCGTCGAATACCCGAACATCTCGGCCAGGGGCACCTGGGACTCGATGACGCACATGGGCCCTTCGTCCTGGGAGCCGATGATCATGCCGCGGCGCTGATTCAACGATCCCATCACCCCACCCTGGAATTCGGTGGGCGTCTCCACGGCCACCTTCATGATCGGCTCGTGGATCACCGGTGACGCTTTCATGTAGCCCTCCAGAAAAGCGCCGCGGGCGGCAGCCTGGAAAGCCATCTCCGACGAGTCCACGCTGTGGGAGGCGCCGTCGTTGATCACCACCTTGACGCCGGTGACCGGAAACTCCATTTTGGGCCCCTTCTCCAGGCAGTTCCTGAAGCCCTTTTCACAGGCCGCGATAAACTGCGTCGGGATCGACCCGCCGGTGACTTCGTTGACAAAGCTGAACTCTTCACCATCCACCGGCTCCATGTAACCGGCCACACGGCCGTACTGGCCCGAACCGCCGGTCTGCTTCTTGTGGGTGTAGTTGAATTCGGACCGGCGGGTAATCGTTTCCCGGTAGGCCACCCGGGGAGCGCCGCTGGTCACTTCGGCCTTGTACTCCCGGCGCATGCGCTCGATATAGACTTCCAGGTGGAGTTCACCCATGCCGGAGATGATCGTGTCTCCGGTTTCTTCGCTGACGTAGGTGCGAAAGGTGGGGTCCTCCTTGGAAAACCGGTTCAAGGCCTTGGACATGTTGATTTCCGACTTGTTGTCCTTGGGGACGATGGCCAGGGAAATCACCGGCTCCGGCACGTACATGGAGGTCATGGTCAAATTGACGCTGCGGTCGGTGAAGGTGTCACCCGATGCGCAGTCGACGCCGAAAAGGGCACCGATGTATCCGGCGGAAATTTCGGAGATATCCTCCATCTGGTTGGCGTGCATGCGCACCAGGCGGCCGATTTTGACCTTGCGGCCGGTGCGCACGTTCACCACCGTGTCGCCTTTTTTCAGGGCGCCCTGGTAGACACGGATATAAGTCAGCTGACCATATTGGCCGTCCTCGAGTTTGAAAGCCAGCGCCACGGTGGGCTTGGCGGCGTCGGAGGTCAGGGTCACCTGGGCCTCGTCCTGGTCCAAGTCCAGGGCCTGGTTGGCCACATCCGCCGGGCAGGGCAGCAGCTGGGTGACCGCATCCAGCAGCGGCTGCACCGCTTTGTTCTTGTATGCCGAACCCATGAATACGGGGGTGATCTTTCTTTCCAGGGTTCCCTTGCGCACCGCCTCGATGAGCATCTCCGGCGAAACGGGAGACTCCTCGAGGACCGCGTCGGTCAGTTCATCGGAAAACATGGTGGCGGCATCGATGAGCACCTCCCGCTTCTCCGTGGCCAGCTCCAGCAGGGATTCCGGGATCTCCTCCACACGGATCGTCTCGCCGTTGTCGCCGTCAAAATAGAGTGCCTTCATGGTCACCAGATCCACGACGCCCTCATGATCGGCTTCCAGCCCCACGGGAATCTGCATGGCCACCGCGTTGTGGCCCAGCTTCTCCTTGAGTTGGGTCACCACCCGAAATGGGTTGGCGCCGCTGCGGTCGCATTTGTTGATGAATGCAATGCATGGGACCTTGTAGCGCTTCATCTGCTGGTCGACGGTAATCGACTGGCTTTGCACACCGCCCACCGAACAGAGGACCAGAATCGCACCGTCCAGTACGCGCAGGCTGCGCTCCACCTCGATGGTAAAGTCGACATGGCCCGGCGTATCGATGATGTTGATTTCGTGCTTGTTCCACTCGCAGTAGGTGGCTGCGGAGGCGATGGTGATCCCCCGCTCCTTTTCGAGCTCCATGGAATCCATGGTCGCGCCCACCCCGTCTTTGCCCTTCACGTCGTGGATGGCATGAATGCGCTTGGTGTAAAACAGGATCCGCTCGGTAAGCGTGGTTTTGCCTGAATCGATATGGGCGCTGATGCCGATGTTTCTGATTTTTTCGATGCGTGTTGCCATGATGTCCTCTGCTGGTGAGCGCACCATCTGACCGATCAATGCGCTCGATCGTTGTATTAAGGTAATGACCCATTAAGTAAAATAAAAAAAAGATCCCGCATTTGGCAATGACCACACCAGATG
>NZ_JBFELV010000523.1:0-3267 GCF_041551955.1 Desulfosarcina sp. | reverse complement strand
GGCTGATGCCATATTTATTTTTGCCAATGGCGTCCACCCGGATATGCGCGATATCGTCCATAACCATGGCGGGAAAATTCTGGGGGCCAACAACTGCGTCGAGGTTTTATGCCCTGAAAGTTATGATCGATTGGGGAAAAATCGTACAATGGTAATCATGCCCGGCTGGATCCGTTATTTTTCCCGCCAAATGGCGGCTGCGGGGTGGGATGAAGTGGACATCCGCCAACGATTGGGTCGTTTTGATCGATTTTTGTTGTTGGATACCGGGGTCAACCCTTTATCCGAAGAAGAAATCCTTGAGTTTTACGACCGAACTCAAGTGCCGGTTGAGATTCGAGAGATCGGCCTCGATCATTTTCGGGCAAAGCTGATGGAAGTGCTCCAATAACAGGTTGTATAATTTGTAGCGGTAAATGCTATGCGCTTTTGGAGAAACTAATAGTTGAAGGAGAATAGATGTCCATGATGAAAAAAAGAATAATCGCCTGCCAGGTTTTCGCCGATGAACTTCTCGCTGTTTTATCTGAAGTGCATCAAGATATCGATGTTACCTGGCTTGATGCCGGTCTGCACTGGAACCTGGATAAACTCGAAGCGACCTTGAAACAGGTTTTAGCGGATGCTGCGGCAGAAGGGGAAGATGTAAGATTTCTATTTGGCCATGGCTGCCACCCGGATATGTGCCAAATCGTCAACAACCATGGCGGGAAAATTCTTGCAGCCAAAAACTGTGTCGAAGCTTTCTGCGGTGACCGTATTGATGAATTGGAACAAAATCGCACCATGGTGATAACGCCGGGCTGGATCCGCGCTTCCTCCAACATGATGGCGGCGGCGGGTTATGATGAAGTGGACATTCGCCAAAATTTTGGTTTTTATGACCGATTTTTGTTGATGGATACCGGCGTCAACCCTCTGTCCGAGGAAGAGATACTTGAGTTTTACGACCTGGTGCAGGTACCGGTAGAAATTCAGGAAATCAGCCTCGATCATTTTCGGGCAAAGCTGGCTGAAATGCTTCGATAACGAGTTGCGTATATTTAATGGAACTATGAATATAAGGGGTATCAGTCATCTGAGCCGTTTGCGAATATTGTCATAAGATTTAATTGATTCAAGACAATACAGCCTTTTAAGTCGATACTCCCGCACGGATAACTTTATTGAGGAGACTTTTGATGAGTGCTGAAATATTGGGAATTTCTGGAAGTCCTGTAAAAAAACAGCAACACGGATCGGCTCGTCAAGAAGGTGCTGGATGAAAGCGGAGCAGAATCTGAATTTGTGAAACTCAGCACCATTAATGTCAGACCCTGCCTTGCCTGCTTTGGGTGTGCCCGGGATAACGTTTGTAAAAAGAAGGATGATTTTCCGGTACTTGCAGAAAAGATTAAAGCGGCAAAAGCCTTGGTTATTGGCGGATATATTCCCTATTCACCAATCGACGGGTTCACGAAGGCTCTTCTCGAAAGATTCTGGTCGTTCAGACACCAGAAAAACCTTTTAAAAGGCAAACTGGTTGCCTCCGTTCTGACCGGACTCCTGCCTGAAGCACTGGCCGCCGTCAATCAATCCTTGGCAGCAGAGATGAAGGAATATGAAAACATGGATCTCATCGGGCAGGTATCGATTCAAGGAAACATTGTCTGTGCGTTCTGCGGTATGGGGGATGTATGCGAGATGAGTGCATTCAATAGTGATATGATCGATCCTGATGTAAAGGCATCTGATGTTAAATATGCCAAGGTGGAGGATCAAAAAAAGGTCTGGGAAGAAGCCGTGCGAATTGGTCGTTTAATGGGTGAACGCTTAAAATAGACAAGTGGGACGATCCTTAAAATGGAAAATATATCAATATCAGAAAACCAGCTTGTACCATTGACCCAGGAGGCCCTGCGCCTTGGAGCAACTTCTGCCGCCATTATATTGTCCAAAGAGATTCAGGTGAAAGATAATTTGGCGGCATTATGCAACGGAGAATACATCTGCCCGAATTATGGTCTTGCCGCAAGCTGTTCACCCCATGTGGGCGGTCCGGCTGAATTTAGAAAGTGGCAGGCTCAGAGCGAACATTCCGTAACCGTTAAAATCGAATTGCCCACTTCCGTCATGTTTTCCGATGAACGCAAGGGTGTCATGCAGCTGCTTCATCAAATCGTAGCAGCAGTAGAGCAAAAAGCCATCGAAACCGGTTTTGGAAAATCAAAAGCGTTTGCCGGTGGGTCATGTAAAGAATTGTTTTGCGAGGATCATGAAAAATGCTGTGTCGTCGCAGAAAATAAACCTTGCCGCCATATGGATGTTGTTCGCCCGTCTATGTCAGGTTTTGGTATCGACGTGACACGATTGATGCTGTCTTCAGGATGGCCGGGCCAAAAAGCCGAAAATTCAAATTCGTCTGACAAAGACGCAACCAGCTGGGTGGCGGGCCTCATCTTGCTTGCCTGAAAATTTAAACGAAACAAAAAGATGATCCAATGAACTTCGCGATTTTAAAGACTACCATTTTGTCGATCCTTTTCATGGGCCTTGTCATCCTTTTGGCTGGCATTGCCTTGTTGTGCTGAAAGAATCAGGTTGCACCGCATATGCGGTATCTGCTGCCGCTTCCACCTATCGGCGTAGCGTCTTACGTCTTCGTCTACAACATGTTTTCCAAATATGGCGGCACCCGGCCCGGCTCTTTGGCCGATATCATCAAGGAGGTCGTTTTAGCGAGCGGCATCGCTTCCGTATCCTTTTCCATGTTTACGTTGATCCTGGTGTTTATGGTCAATTTGTCAAAAGATAAGTAAGATTCGATTTTTTCCAGCCGTGTAACAATTACTACAGACATATTCCTTTGTGGCTTCTATGGTGCAAGCTGATTCAGTTTCAAATCATCGTTTTCCCGGCAGAATCTTCAACTACAACAACACGGACCGCTAAAGGAAAGTTGTTTTCGAATACAGCGGCCTATTATTAATCGTAGTTTAAAAATGAGGAGGTACCATCATGAAGGTTTTAGTCACTTATTTCAGCCAGAGCGGAAACACAGAAAAAATTGCCAAAGCCATCTACGAGGAAGCATCCCAGGCGAATGAAGCAGATTGTAAAAAGCTTGAGGATATCACCCCCGAGAGTGTGGCTGGGTACGACGTCATTTTCCTTGGTTCGCCGTTGCACGCCGGCAGTCTGGCCGCACCGGTAAAAGCCCGTTTGGGCCAGCTTCAAGCGAGTTCCGGTCAAAAGATGGCTGGTTTTATCACCCACATGGCACCGGCC
>NZ_JBFELV010000522.1:0-3270 GCF_041551955.1 Desulfosarcina sp. | reverse complement strand
GTATGATTATAGACTAAAGCAAAATAGTGAAAAATTCAGGCTGGTGACGGGTAAGCGCTGAAAACTTAACCTCGAGGCATTGACATGGTACCTATCCGTTACGTGACTTGAGTAATTCTTTTTCTATATCGAATGCCTATCATACTGTTTAAATGAAGAATATTCATCTTTTTTTCATTTTTTGTCGCGGTCTCAGGAACATATTGACAGCGAGAATCCCTTGAGAAATGTGAGGAGATTACCATCTGTAAAATATTTCGCAATCACAAACAAGAAATGGTGCTGAGTGAGCTTTAGGTTTATATTTAAGTTCAAGACTGAGATCTATATCGTATGATTTCTATCAACTCATCTGCACTTTATTGGATGCTGAGGTGGCGGTGACGGTGGCTGTTTCCTTGATTCATGTTTTCATTAAATCATGGCACTTCATAATACAAAACACACTTTTGTCGGATGAACCATATTGTTGGCGTGATCACCCCCTGCCGCTGTATTGACCATTGAAACATAGCTCTATTGGCTCCGAATCCTGAAAGAGTAATTTCGGCACTCGAAACTGGGCCAGAGGGCTGATGGCCCTTAGTCAAATTTTGTTGGGTATGTATTTTTAGACCATAAAAAAAGGGCTCACAATTTCTTGTGAACCCTTTACTATGTAGTGGCGGGAGCGACGAGACTCGAACTCGCGACCTCCGGCGTGACAGGCCGGCGTTCTAACCAAACTGAACTACGCCCCCGAAAGTGATATCAGCGTGTTGGCTGGTAGGCGGAACAGGGCTTGAACCTGTGACCCCCGGCTTGTAAGGCCGGTGCTCTCCCAACTGAGCTATCCGCCCGAATTTATAAAGAGCCTTCTTTCCCACACCGGCAAAAGAAGAAGTGCTTAGCTACCAATTCACCCTGACAAAGTCAAGCCCAAAATAAATAGGCTAACACTTTTTAATTGATGGATATCTGGGGTTGGTCGGAGCCGCCTTGTTCCACCGGGAGAGGCATGTCGTTGTTGGTGAAAAGCCGCTCACCTTGGCCCAGCACCAGTGCATGGACCAGCACCTCGTCCATGTGGTCCACCGTCACCACTTTCATCTGCCGGGTGACGACCTTGGGGATATCCTTCAAATCTTTCTCGTTTTCCTTGGGAATGATCACCTTACGGATCCCGCCCCGAAGGGCGGCCAGCATTTTTTCCTTCAGGCCGCCGATGGGCAGCACCCGCCCACGCAGGGTGATCTCGCCGGTCATGGCCACGTCCCGGCGAACCGGCCGGCGGGTCAACGCGGAAACCAGCGAGGTACACATGGAAATCCCGGCCGACGGGCCGTCTTTGGGAATGGCGCCTTCGGGAATGTGGATGTGCAGATCCAGCTCTTTGTAAAAATTCTTATGGATGCCCAGATTGTCGGATCGGGAGCGAACGAAACTGACCGCCGCCTGGGCCGACTCCTTCATCACGTCACCCAGCTTGCCGGTGATGCTGAGTTTCCCTTTTCCGGGCATGGTCAGCGTTTCCACGCACAACAGTTCGCCGCCAACCTGGGTCCAGGCCAGGCCGGTCACCAGGCCGATCTGATCCGTTTCCTCGATCTGGCTGATCTTGAATGGCGGCGGCCCCAGAAGGCTGGTGATGGTGGTGGCCGAGATAGTATGTTTTTTCTTGTCCTTCTGGTTGACCACTTTTCGCGCGGTCTTGCGGCAGATGGATGAGATCTCCCGCTCCAAGTTGCGCACACCCGCCTCACGGGTATAGCGCTGAATCATCATGTATATGGCCGCCTTGGAGAAAGCGATATTTTCGTCCTCGAGGCCATTGGCCAAGATCTGTTTGGGCACCAGGAACTGTTTGGCGATGTTGTATTTTTCCAGCTCCGTGTAGCCGGGCAGCCGGATGATCTCCATGCGGTCCTGCAGCGGCAGCGGGATGTCCGGCAGCGTGTTGGCGGTGGTGATAAACAAAATATCCGACAGATCGTAATCCATGTCCAGATAATGGTCGTTGAAGCTGTAATTCTGCTCCGGATCCAGCACCTCCAAGAGGGCGGATGACGGATCGCCTCTGAAGTCCATGCTCATCTTGTCCACTTCATCCAGGCAGAAGACCGGGTTGTTCACCCCGGCCTTTTTCAGGGACTGGATTATCTTGCCGGGCATGGCCCCGATGTAGGTGCGGCGATGACCCCGTATTTCGGCCTCGTCCCTCACGCCGCCCAGGGACAGACGCACGAACTTGCGCCCCGTGGCACGGGCAACGGATTTGGCCAGGGAGGTCTTGCCGACCCCGGGCGGACCCACCAGGCACAGAATGGGGCCGCGCAGTTTTTTCACCAGCGTCTGCACCGCCAGGTACTCGAGGATACGCTCCTTGGGTTTTTCCAGCCCGTAGTGGTCTTCGTTGAGAATTTTTTCCGCCTCGATCAGATCGTTGCGGATGCGGCTTTTATTGAACCACGGCAGGCTGATCATCCAGTCGATATAATTTCTCACCACCGTGGCTTCGGCCGACATGGGGGTCATGAGCTTGAGCTTTTTGAACTCCTGGCGGGCCTTGGTCGAGGCCTCCTTGGACATCCGCTTGCGCTTGATCTTCTTTTCCAGATCCTTTAGCTCGTCGCCCCCTTCATCTTCAGCCCCCATCTCCTTTTTGATGGCCCGCATCTGCTCGTTCAGGTAGTAGTTTTTCTGGGTCTTTTCCATCTGGTCCTTGACCCGGCCCTTGATCCGCTGATCCATCTGGTACACTTCCATTTCCAGTTTGATCAGCTTGACCAGCAGGGAAAGGCGCTTGCCCAGGTCGGCGGTTTCCAGCAGATTCTGTTTGTTTTCGAGCTTGAACGAGAAATGCGACGCCACCGAATCGGCCAGCTTTGACGGATCGGAAATGGCGGAAATCTTGGCGAGCAGTTCCTTGGAGATGCTCTTGTTGATGGCGGCATATTCGCTGAAGTCGTCAATCACCGCGCGCATCAGGGCTTCCACCTCGATGGTGTCACCGGGAATATCCGGCAGCATGGACAGCTCGACCTCAAAGAACTCGGGGTTGGGCACGTAGCTTTCGATTCGGGCGCGCTGTTTTCCTTCGATCAGTGCCTTGACGGTGCCGTCGGGAAGCCGCAGCAGCTGGAGCACGGTACCGATCACGCCCACATCGCAGATATCCTTTTCAGCGGGGTTATCCACGCCGGCATTTCTCTGGGTGGCCAGGAAAATGCGCTTGTCCTTGTTCATGGCGCTGGAGAGCGCACTGACGGACTTGTTGCGTCCGACAAAAAG
>NZ_JBFELV010000521.1:0-3273 GCF_041551955.1 Desulfosarcina sp. | reverse complement strand
CTTGTAGATATCAGTTTGAAAAATACCAACGATGTTCGATTATAATCACAGCCGAAAGGGTGGATCTGATAGCCATGACCCACCCTTTACTACTTTCGTGGTACGCAACGGCATAGCCTTCAGTCAAAATATTAGCAAGAAATCCAGATCTCTGGTTGACTTCTAAAGTCCCCTCCCAATTTTGCGCATATCTGTAAGTTCCTCAAATTTCATACCTATTCGTGAAATTTTTCAAGCGCCTTCAAAGATTAAATTTGGAATCGACATTGTAAATATTTAAGCTGTAATTATCCTCTAACCCAAACGGGAGGCTGTAAGCGTAACAACGCAGCAACCTTTAGTCAGCCAATCACCACCCAAAAACGGGAGGAATCCAAAATGACAACGGCAATCATATTTCACGAAGTTCAGGATGGCGCAGTCTGGGCCAAAGCTTGGAAGAAGGGACCAGGAAGCCGACAAGAAATGTTCGGGGAGCTTGGAATCAAATGCCGCACCTTCCACGACCCCAACAACCCGAATTCGACGGGCGTTATGGCAGAGATACCCGATATGGCGAAATTTCAGGAGTTGCTGCAATCCGCCGAAGGCCAGAAGGCGATGCGGGAGGACGGCCTGAAGGTCGATACAATGCGAATGTTGTTCGAGTTCACCCCTTAGCTGGAAAACAAGTCGAACCGGAGCGTCCGCAAATATCACAAGAACCTCGGTTATAAGAAACACGTTGGTATTGATAGCGTATCCGGCACAAGGACTCAGTTGATCTATCTGCTATTAAGCGTGACTTTTATTATCTCCGAAACAAAGGGAGGCCAACTACAAGATATTGTGGTTGGCCTTTTTCGCTTTTCATCAAGATACGCTCAATGTATCTTTACCGGGAGCAATCAAATCTGGAGTTGGTACAGCTCCAACAACCTTGCAGATATCGTCCTCGGCAATTTTCACCGATGTTGGAAAATTATTGCAATGGACCGAATCTTGCGAAAAAGGGACCTTAGGTGGTAACGTGGGGATCACCATAACATATCAGGGAGATTCTTATAATTTTTAATTAGCAAGGTATCTCAATAAATCTGCAATTTTTATTATTGAGTACAACCACAACATGTCGTATCCAATTTAGTTCATGAAATTGAGTAATATTTATGAATAAATTTTCGATAAATTTAGAACAATTAGGATTTAATATGTGGTTTTTTGATGAAATTGATCCCACGAAATTAATCGATCATCAAATTGCAAGAGTCACCACAGTAAATAAGGATACTTTTACCATTAACAACGGCAAGGGAGAAGTATCAGCCGAAGTAACTGGCAAGCTTATATTCAGTGCTGATTCGCCATTAGATTATCCAGCCACCGGAGATTGGGTGCTTGCCCAGTATTTTGATAATGATTCCTTTGCCATTATTAGTGAAATTGTTCCAAGAAAATCCATCTTAAAGCGTAAAACATCTGGTAAGAAGATCGAGTTTCAATTAATAGCCACTAACATAGACACTGGCTTGATCGTTCAATCACTTGACAACAATTATAATCTTAGACGATTAGAACGCTATCTGGTTATGATAAATCAGAGCAAAATCCAACCGATTGTATTATTGAGTAAAAGTGATCTGCTGCCAGCTAGTGAGATAGACAAAATGGTTAATGAAATTCATGATCTTAATCCTGACATACACGTATTGCCTTTTAGCAATGAAGACAATACTACGTTGAAACATGTCAAAGAGTTGTTGTATCCTCGGAAAACATATTGTTTGCTTGGATCATCGGGGGTTGGGAAATCAACCTTAATAAATAACCTTCTGGATGAAGTACGACTTAAAACCCATAACGTTAGAGAAAAAGACGGAAAAGGGAAACATATAACAACCCGCCGTCAATTGATAATGTTAAAAAATGAGGCAATGATCATAGATACGCCAGGTATGAGAGAACTCGGAAATTTTGAGGTTGATACCGGTATTCATAACACCTTCGACGAAATAGCAGAGTTTTCAAATCAATGCCGCTATAATGATTGTTCCCATACACGAGAGCAAGGATGTGCAATATTGACTGCATTAAAAGACGGAGTTATTTCACAGGACCGTTATCAAAGTTTTACAAAATTAAATAAAGAATCTGCTTTTTATGAAATGTCATATTTAGAAAAAAAGAGAAAAGATAAAAAGTTCGCGAAATTTGTTAAGTCTGTATTGAAGGAAAAAAAATACAGAAGATAGAACCCAACTTTAACAAGTTTTTTCAATTGCAGGTTGCTCATCACCAGAAATAGACTGTTTTGAATTGTTGTGATTACCGCTTAGGGCACCCATTTACCGAGTCACACCGTAACACCCGATCCATACATGGTATTATCAATGTTTCAAATGTTGAACAAACCAATCACGTTGGGCTGCGCTGTTCACTTTGAAATTATCCCCGGTGTATGCATCGAAATGACCACCTTTAAGGACCAGGAGTTTCTTTGGCTGCAGTGCCTTTTCGTATGCTTCGCATGCAATGTCTACTGGTACTAAGTGGTCCCCATCAGCGACAACAAGCAGGAACGGTGTCGGACTTATCTTGGAAATATAAACACCGGGTTCGTATTCGATAAACATTTCAACTGATTTCAGTGTCACTTCGTTTATCCATGCGGGTGCGCGCAGTTTTTTCGTATCAAAGAAAAACTTAGTACTGTCTTCGGTCGGCAGAGCACACATCTCCCCAGGTTCTTCGGCAACTACCTTAATCATGGATGGAGGCTTACCCGCGTAGCGGGACTCTCGATCCGCATCAAAATTAGCCCGAACAAAGGCAAATAGATCAGAGCGGATAAGACGGCGCGCATTTCTGAGCCCACTAATGAGGGGAACCTGACACACCACGCATTTGACTCTTCGGTCCAAAGCAGCGACAACAAGAACATGGCCTCCGCTGTAACTTGATCCCCATACGCCAATTCGGCTTTTATCAACTTCGGGTAGCGTTCCGGCGAAGGTGATAGCATCGCGGTAATCGTTAATTTGGCGCCAGGGATCAATCTCTTGGCGGGGTTCACCATCGCTGGCACCTAAATTCCGATTGTCATAAACCAGAACGGCAAAACCGGCGTCGCAAAAAACTTCGGCAAAAGAGTCAAGATACATTTCTTTAACAGCTGAATAGCCATGGGCCATTATTATTGTTGGTATACGGTCTTCTGCTCCTTCTGGAAGATAATACCACCCTCGAAGGGTAACACTGTCATTGGTTTTAAATTCGATTTCTTTTCTCATAGCT
>NZ_JBFELV010000520.1:0-3279 GCF_041551955.1 Desulfosarcina sp. | reverse complement strand
CGAAACGAAGCGGTATCCACATTGATCTCACAATGATCCTTAGCACAACTGCCGGCAAATTCGAGGTTCATTGCCGTGTCAGGGGATTTGACGTCTATGCTCACCCGGTGCTTTTTAAAATCACCGTCCCATTTTAGGGCTATGTCAGAGAAATATTGCTTGCCTACCCTAAACTCGTGAAGGGCAAAGTTTCCCCCGGATAACGATGAGTTGCCCAAATCAACCTGGGCCGTTCCATTGACCTTCTGCAAACGGTATTCGCCGTAGCGCATATCGGTGCCCTCGACGGCCAGCGTTCCAACGGGTCTTCGCGGATCGCCGGTGACGATCCAATTGCCTGCCATGTGCCCGTTGACGCCCGTCCACAGGCTGACAGGATCCGGCACATCGAAATCAACCCGCAATTTCGAGTTCTGCGAAAGGGTGCCGTTCAAGACCCATTGGTTGTTTCCGGAACGCACCCTGAAGGTTTCCAACGAAGCGACGTCCCCATCTATTCCCAAGGCTCCCGACGCCTGGAAAGGTTGGTCAAGAAGCTCCCCGGACACGCTGATTCCGTTCACCCGAAGGATGGGATTGCCATCCACAAACGATCCTTCTAGGTCCATTTCTGCATTCAGCCGGCCCGACCAGAGTGCCCACAATTTGCCGGGGTTGATATCGGTTGCGTGAATCGTAAGTTTCCAGCTCGGATGGGGTTGCATGCGTATGTGGCCATTGGCGGCAGCCACCCCGTCCAACGTTTGTGCTTGAAACGCTTCCAAATCAAAATCGGCCATGCTGCCTTGACCTGAAGCGTCGAGGTGAATCGGCGGTAAATGCTGCCCATCGATATCAGCACTGCCGGCAAGTTTAAAATGGCCTGGCGATATTCGATCGAGCGTGATCTCTCCATCGGTGCGCAGGTACCACGGGGCATACAGTTGATGGTCGAAGCGGATGGTGTCCGCATCACCTTGAAGGTGCCATTTTCCCCGGTAGGCTTTCTCTTCTGCGCGATGAAGGGCCCACCGGATATCTGCCTGAAAAGGGTAAGGCGAGACGCTTGAGGCTCTACTGTGCAGATTGACTTGCCAATCGTCTGCTTCCAACTCGAGATATGATATATCGAGTGAGTTTTTGTCCATCGACAGGCTCAAGCGTATTTCATCGAGCTCCTGTTGGTTGTCCTGCGTGCGGACGGACACCCCTTTCATGGTTGCGTTTCCGACAACGACATTTAGCCGGGGAGTGCCGCCGTCAAGCAGCGCAAACATGTCTTTGACAATCGTATCGGTTTTACCATTGGAACGGTAGTCGAGGCCCGTTAGCTCGACCTGTCTAAAATGCAGTTCACCTTTTATCAGCGCCATAAGCGATAAATCGATCTCTGCCTTTTCTACATGAACCCGCTGCTGATCCAAGACGTATTCGATTTCAGCAAGGGTCAAACCGTGCATAAAACTCCCCTGGCATTGGCTTACCGTTAGCGGTGTGTTTGAAAAATCGAGGGCTTTAAATAAAAGAAATCGACTTCCCGCCTCACTTCGAAGCACGAGGATCAAGGCCGTGGTTGCCACAACGAGAAATACCAGCAAAGTTAGGGTCAACAGCAATTTTCGTTTCACGAATTACGGTCCAATCTTCTGGTGGGTTAATCGCATGCTGGCTCGCGATTATCCGTCGATTGTTGTTTATCTTCGCCCGGGGGTATTTTTCTGAAGCCCTGTAGGCAGCGCTCCCACTATTTTTCAGCACCGGCTTCGATCAAGTATTCAACGACCGGTGTGTGGCCATTTTTTGTGGCTATGGAAATGGCGCTGTCGCCATCTCTGCCGATGACATCGATATCTGCACCGCTTTCGGCCAGGATGCGCAGGGTCTCTACCTGTCCCTGTTGAGCAGCAAACCACAGCGCTGATTCCCCTGCAGCGCCCTTTTCGTCTATTGCGGCGCCACGGTTGAGCAGTATGCGAACGGCAGCTGCGTGACCGTTGTGGGCAGCCCACATGAGTGCGGTAGCGTGATATTTGCTGTCTTTTGCATTCACATCGGCGCCTTCTCCCAAAAGGCGTTCGATCGTTTTCGCGTCACCCGTCATGGCCGCTTGCACCAGGTCATCGTTGACGTTGGCACTGCACGCGTAGATGCCAAAAACAGCCATCATCACGATAAGGACTAATATCTTCAATCGTTTTTGTCGTTGATTGTGCCTCACCGGTGTTCTCCTTAAAGGTGGTAACATCAAAATCGTCTTCTCATGAACCGCTTGAGGACCCGATGACTAATCTTCCTTTTAATCTTTAGAAAGATATACAATATCCCGCCAATGGTATGAAAAATTTGCCTGACTGCCTGCGTATTGAATTCTTCGTCCAATCGGTAGCCATTTTTCAACATGGACGGATTTTTTCGAAAACAGTAAAACAAAACAGCCTTTTGGGCAACATTCAGGCTGCCCCTCCATTTTTCGATTTCGGTGTCCATCGGCCGCCGCCGATACTCTTTTTCGTTGTACCAGACCTCGTTGGTGATTGCTTTTTCACCGATATGCTGATGCTTGTCAGGCCTCAACATGCGCTCGTCCCAAGGCAGGTCAAGAAAGGTGCATATTTGCCGGGTGATGTCTTCCGGTTGGGTCACCAGCGCTTCGTAGGTAAGGGTCAATAGTTTATTGCCGTTGCCGGTTTGAAACGCCAATCCCTTGGCGTAGCATGTCCTCAAATAATTCACCGCATCGATGATGTTTTGCGTAAAGGGTTGGGTCTGCATGCCTTGCTTTTTGCCTCGACGCCCAACTTTCAACATGGAGGCGACCACAGCTCTCGGATCCCGCAGAATCTGAATGAAAAAGGCCTTTGGGTATAGTTCCACGAGATCAGAGAATACGGTTACATTGGCCGGTGTCTTTTCGCTGATAAACGACGTGTTTTTTCTCTCGGAAATGGGAAAGAGAAATTGGTTAATCAACTGCGTAATGTGGGTGTCGGCTTGAGCATGGGTACAATATGCGTCCAGCCATCCATTATTGAGGCTGTGCTGCATTGCTTTTCTCACCTGAATGATATCCGGCAAATGCAAAAACTCCGGTCCGCCGGTAATGTCGGGGTGTGAATCGAGCATGTTTTGAAGCAATGTTGTCCCTGAACGGGGTGCGCCGCCCACGAATATGAAATTGGGAGTGGTGTCAAGAATCGTCATAGGGTCATTACATCGGCATACTTATTGTTCGGAACTGCCGTGCGGTCAAGATAGGTGCCGTTTAACCAACACGATAATGCCCATTTGATTTTGGGCCAT
>NZ_JBFELV010000519.1:0-3281 GCF_041551955.1 Desulfosarcina sp. | reverse complement strand
TGAGGCGCACTATTTTTCCGTGAGTATGATGGGTGTCATAGACAGAAGACGATGTTTACCAGTAAATCATTATGAAATTTTTATATAATTAATGAATTGTATTCACTTTTCAGCAAATGAATTGCATTCACTTTTCAGCGATGGCATGGTGCAGTTGGTATCTTATATTGGATTGAGAACTAAATGGTCGGCCAGCGACGATGGCCGGTTGCCAAATGTCGTCATATATGCAAGGTTTTATCGTTCCTATGGCGTATTCATGAACAGCTTTCCCCGATGACAAAATGATATTCGTCTGGCCCGAGCATCCGAAGGGGTGCATTGGGAGATCGTGAACGGCGCAAGGCACACACTTGTCCACCCATAATAGGTAAGGAGGTTGCCATGAAACATCGTATTGCTGCTTCGTTTTTGGCCTTGTCGATCAGTCTTGTATTATTCACCGCGATGCCGGCCGTCACCCAAGCCGGTCCCGTCAAACTCACCTACAGCAATTTTTTCCCGCCGAGTCACGTTCAGAGCATACTGGCCGAGGCCTGGTGCAAGGAGGTCGAAAAACGCACCGACGGAAAGGTCACCGTCGATTATTTCCCGGGGGGAACGCTTACCAAGGCCCAGCAATGTTATGATGGCGTGGTGGAAGGGTTATCCGATATCGGTTTTTCCGTTCTGGCATATACCCGGGGCCGTTTCCCGCTCATCTCAGCCGTGGATTTGCCCCTCGGGTATCACAGCGGCGTAGTCGCCACGGAGGTGATCAACCGCGTTTACAAGAAATTCCAGCCCAAGGAATTCGATGACGTCAAGGTGATGTACCTGCATGCCCATGGCCCGGGCCTGGTTCATACCAAGGGCAAAGCGGTGCGCAAACTCGAGGACATGCAAGGCCTGAAGTTCAGGGCCCACGGCACCAGTGCCCTGGTGGTCCAGGCGCTGGGTGGCACCCCCGTTCCCAAGCCCATGCCGGAAACCTACGAAATGCTTCAAAAGGGAGTGGTTGACGGTGCGCTCTACCCCATGGAATCCAACAAGGGCTGGAAACTCGGCGAAGTGACCGACTATATGACCGCTGCTTTCGATTCGGCCTATACGACCTCTTTTTTCGTGGTCATGAGCAAAGACAAATGGCAATCTCTGCCGGCCGATGTCCAACAGGCGATCGAGGCAATCAACGTCGAGTGGGCCGTCAAACACGGCGAGGCGTGGGACACCAGCGACATGCTGGGGATGAAGTACTTCCTTGGCCAGGGGGGCGAGATCATCGGTCTCGACGAGAAGGAACAAGCCCGCTGGAAAAAAGCGGTCGCGCCCATCATCAGTGATTATGTGGTCGATGCCCAAAAGAAGGGAATCGGCAACGCCCAAGAAGTCGTCGATTTCATCGTCAAGACCCTGGGCGAACTGCAGTAAGCCCCTCAAAAAAAAGGAGCCGCCCAGGCGGCTCCTTATATTCCCACCCTAAAGAGTGAACGAGTGGAAATGAACATCCTGATTAAGTTATCCGGACAATTGCGGAAATTTTTAAAATGTCTGGGCGCTGTCTGTTTGATGGGAATGACCCTGCTGACCTGTGCCGACGTGGTCGGCCGCTACCTGGGGCACCCCATCTTAGGATCGGTCGAGATCGTCGGGTTCATGGCCACGTTGACAGCGGCCCTGGCCCTGCCCTACACCCATGAAGCCAGGGGGCACGCCGGTGTCGAAATCCTGGTCCGCCTGCTTTCCACGCGGACCCAGGCCATCATCGAGCTGTGCACCCATGCGATCAGTCTGCTGCTGTTTGGTGTCGTCACCTGGCGCATGACCCGCTATGCCGCAACGATTCATCGTTCCGGCGAAGTGTCCATGAACCTTGAATTCCCCCTGCATTCAATTATATTTCTCACCGCTTTCTGTTTTCTGGTACTCACGTTGACCATCCTCGAAGACGTCATCAACAATGTCAAACTGCTAATGGGTAAGAAATGAGTCCTACACTGGTTGGAATCCTTGGCCTGCTGATCATGCTGGCGATTTTCCTGACCCGGATGCCTGTGGCCTACGTCATGATCCTAGTGGGTTGGGTGGGTTTCAGTTCGATGATCTCCGTTAAAGGAGGCTTGAACCTGCTGTCCAGAAATATTTATGAAACCTTTTCATCATACGGCCTGACCACGATCCCGTTGTTTATCCTCATGGGTCAGCTGGCCTTCAACAGCGGCATCGGCAAGCGGTTGTATGCCACGGCCTACAAATTTTTAGGCAGCACGCGGGGCGGACTGGCCATGGCCACTGTTACCGCCTGCACCGCCTTCGGGGCGGTGTGCGGATCGAGCCCGGCGACTGCCGCCACCATGGCTACCGTCGGATTGCCAGAGATGAAACGCTACCACTACGCGGATGAACTGAGTTCCGGTTCCGTTGCCTCCGGCGGGGGCCTGGGCATGATCATGCCGCCCAGCGTGGTGTTGATTGTTTACGGCATCCTGACCGAACAATCCATCGGCGCGCTGTTCGTGGCCGGCATCCTCCCGGCCATCGTCATGACGATTCTTTTCATCATTACCATCTTTGTTCACTGCCGGCTGTATCCGGATCAGGGCCCCCCCGGCGAAACATTCACCTGGGGAGAAAAATTCCGATCGTTGACCGGCATGGGTGACACCGTATTGGTCTTCATCCTGGTGATGGCCGGCCTGTTTTTCGGATTTTTCACACCTACGGAAGCGGCAGCCGTGGGTGTTTTCGGGGTTCTGGCCGTCTCTGTTGTCCGCAGGCAGCTGAGTTGGGATGGATTCGTCAAGTCCTTGTATGAAACCCTGCGCACATCCTGCATGGTCATGTTTCTAATCGCCGGTGCCGTGGTCTTGGGAAAATTCCTGGCCGTTACGCGGATACCCTATGACATCGCCGCCTGGGTCGGCGATCTCGACCTGCCGCCATTTCTGATTCTGGCTACTGTGGTCGGCGTGTATCTGATCGGCGGCTGCATCATGGACGCGCTCGCCCTGGTGATGCTGACGATCCCCATTTTTTACCCCATTGTGATCACGCAACTGGGTTATGACCCCATCTGGTTCGGCGTCATCATCGTACTCGTGACCCAAATGGGCGTGATTACGCCGCCGGTGGGGATCAATGTCTACGTCGTCTATGGGGTCGCACAGGGTGCGGTCGGGGCAGGCCATGGTCATGATCGTTTCGGCCTCGCACCACACGGCCGTCTGGCCGTCGCAGCGGCCCTCGAAGGTCTCGCCCGCGCAGGGGTCCACGGGCGGCAGGCACCGGTTGTTGCCGGACGT
>NZ_JBFELV010000518.1:0-3282 GCF_041551955.1 Desulfosarcina sp. | reverse complement strand
GCCTTCCTGGCTGGTCACTTCCATCCTCCCCCCCATGCCTTCCACGATCCCGTAACACACCGAAAGACCCAGGCCGGTCCCTTCACCGACCGGTTTGGTGGTAAAAAATGGAGAGAACACTTTTTCCAGGTTGGCCGGGCTGATACCGCAACCGTTGTCGGTCACCTGGATTTCGACAAACCCGTTGTCATCGGCCAGCGCCTTCACGGCCAGAGCACCGCCGGACACGCCGTGGCTGGACAGGATGGCATCCATGGCATTGTTGAGCAGATTCATGATCACTTGCTGGAGCTGGGCGGGATCCCCGTGAACAACCATCGTTTTCGGCTGAATGCGCTGGTCAAATGATATGCCGTGCACACTGGCTTTTTGTTGGATCATCTTGGTCACTTCCGGCAAGAACGTGTGCAGGTCGATATCGACGGCTTCGGGCTCGCTTTGCCGGCCGAATTTAAGGATCGCCTGCGTGATCTTCGCGCAGCGTGAGATCTGCAGGTTGATTTGACCAAATGAATCCTCCAATTCCGTCAGCGTTGGGGAGGCGGTGAGTTTGCCATCCGCTTTCATTTCATCGAGAAGCGTTTCGATCAGCGACTGCTCGCTTTTGATAATCTGCAGCGGATTGTTGATTTCGTGGGCAAAGCCGGCGGCCATCTCACCCAGTTCCGCCAAACGGCTGGTGCCGATGAGCTGGCGGGACAGGGTTTCTTTTTCTGAGTGCATGCCTTCCATGCGACGGACGATGCGGTCGGTCAGGTAGAAGGCGACAAGGACAATGGCCGCCCCGCCAAGAACAAAAATGAATGCCGAGCGATAGATGGTCGCGTAAAGCGTGGCAAACGCTTCCGTGGCTTTCTGCCGGGCGACGAGGGTCCACGCACCGTTCTTTAGACGGGCCATGGCGTATAGATACTTTTCACCGCTATCGTCGTGTTGGACAAAACTGTCTATCGTCTTTTCGCGCATGGCGTAATGAACGTTATCCGCGGTGATCGACAATAGACGCCCACCCGAGCGCCTGCTGGTTTGCAGCTCGCCGGTGGTATTGACGATGTAAGCTTCTCCGGTTTTACCGATATGGATGCCCCCGACGAGCCTTTCAAATGTCTGGGTATCGATGGTCGTGCGGATGACCCACTGTTGTGAACCGTTCCCGCTGGCCAGGGCAATGATGAAGTGGGGCTGCTGACGGTAGCCCATGAACACGTCACTAATGAATACGCCGCTTTTGATGACTTCCATGAACCACTCGGCATCCCGGTAGTGGCGGCCTACCAGTTCATAGGGGCCTTGGTATGAGACATGCGTGCCTTCGGCGTTGAAAATACCCAGGTCCTCGAAGGCCACCGACACCTTCTTCAACCGTTCGAAAACAGCTTTCAGGTTGTCCGGATCGCTGAGCTCGGCGAAGGTATAGGAGTTGACAACGAACTCAATATCGCGCCTTCTCTCTTCCAGGAAGTTGTCGATCATATGCCGGTGATCGTCGACAACCCGCTGCATATGTTCGATCGCCCCCTTTTGCAGCGTGATTTTGTGAGAGTAAAAGCTGAGGCCCATAATCAACATGAAGGGAATGAACGGCACGAGAATCATGCTGGTCAGCAGAAGATCGCGCACACTGATGTGTTTGAAGGTATTTTTTGGCATAGGTCCCTTAATTGGATTGAGTGTTGTCGAGGAACCTTCGGTCACCTCGCTCATCGCAGTAGTTTCGTGACAATCAATTCCCATGCCAGCACGATCATTTTTTAAAAGACTTAACTTATTGTAATAAATTTATATTTTTTAATTTATTTTTAGGAGGAACACTGGTGAACGGAATCAGTGTCTGATTCTTTTACAGCATGTCAATCAATATTACGGCACTGATGGAAAATGGCGGCCGTCGGGAGACACCTTAAAGCATCGACGTGGGATTCTTAGCCACGGTGGTTTCGATTTGGATGCGATATTTTTCCATCTTTGCGTGGAGCGTCGGCCGCGACAGGTCGAGCAATTTGGCGGCCCGGGAGCGGTTGCCGCCCGTCATTCGAAGCGCTTCGCTGATCAACACACCGGAAACCCGCCCCATGGCGCTGTCGAAAAGGTTTTTCTGAGCACCCCCCTCGAGGGTCTTGCGGGCCCATTGTCGAATCGCATCATCGGTGTCCCCATCTAAATTGGCGTCAGTTGAGGACATGTCGCCGATGGTCTGATGAACATCGTCTTCGCCGATGGGTGCTCCCCGGTTGAAAATCAGGGCTTTTTGAATCGTGTTGGCCAGCTCTCGGATATTCCCGGTCCAGGGATGAAGGGTCAACAACCCCAGGGCGCTGTCGGTGATTCCGGGATTGTTAATTTCAAGCTCAGCTGAAAATCGGTTCAAGAAAAAACCGGTCAGAAGGGGGATGTCGTCGGTACGCTCCCTTAACGGCGGCAGGGATATGGTGACGACCTTGAGCCGGTAGTACAAGTCTTCCCTGAAACTTCCATCTTCGATGGCGCGTTCCAGGTTGCGGTTGGTCGCGGCAATCATCCGGATATCTACTGGGATGGTTTCGCGGCCGCCGATGCGCTCGACGCTCTTTTCCTGGAGTAATCGTAGAATCTTGGCCTGAATGGCAAAGGGCATATCGCCGATCTCGTCGAGGAAAACGGTTCCTCCGTTGCTCTGTTCGATTTTACCGATGCGGCGGTGGGTGGCGCCGGTAAAAGCCCCCTTTTCATAGCCGAACAGTTCACTTTCCAGCAAATTGTCGGGTATGGCGACGCAGTTGATCACCAGAAACGGTTTGTCCGATCGCAGGCTGTGCTGATATATCGCCCGGGCCACGAGCTCTTTGCCGGTACCGGACTCACCCCGTACGAGAACGGTGGCGTCGGATGTGGAAACGCGGCCGATGGCCTTGTATACTTCCTGCATTTGTTTGCTGCGCCCGATGATGGCCTCTTTGGCATCGACCTCGGGCGTCCCGTCCAACGTCACCGTCGAGCGCATGAAACGGCCGGCCTCCACGGCCTGCCGGATGAGGGAAAGCATCTCCGGAATATCGAACGGTTTTAAAATGTAATCAAAAGCCCCCAATTTGGTCGCCTCGATGGCCGTCTCGGTTGTCCCGAATGCGGTCATGATGATCACAGGCAGTTTGGGTTCGATCCGATGAATGGCCCGAAACGCCTCAATACCGCTGATACCCGGAAGGCGCAGATCCAGGATGACCAGATCAGGCAGATCATCCTCCTTCACCATGGCGAGGGCACTCTCGCCGGAGGCTGCGCTCTTTACTGCAAAACCCTCTT
>NZ_JBFELV010000517.1:0-3288 GCF_041551955.1 Desulfosarcina sp. | reverse complement strand
GCAGTCGCCACCACCAGGACCACCAGCCCTTGGAGCACCAGCAGCCAGCGATGGATCTGACCCACGGCGCTGGCAATTTCATGGGTCGGCGCCACCACGGCCACACTCCAGAATTGCCGGGGGGTCTGGGCGATGTGGATGGGACAGAAGGCGATGTGTTTGGACATCCGACCGGTAAAACCGCGGTGCCAGGACGAGTGGTAGGTACCGGTGCCTTCCCGCCCCTGGAGCATCTCCTCTTTCTGGATGCGATCGATCTGAACAAAATCCTCGTCCGGATAGGCTTCCTTGCGCACATCGAAGGCGCTGCGGCCGATAAAGTCGGTGAAGGGGTGGTATATGAAACGTCCCTGATCGTCAATGATCCACGCATACCCGCTGGCACCGGAGCGAACGTCCTTGAGCAGGGGCGAAAGAAGCCAGGCAAGGTTGATCCGCAACAAGATGAATTGCCCGGTTCCCGATCCCAGTCGGGTGATCATATATAGATAGACACCGGAACCGCCTGATTGAGGACGGGTCACGCCAATTTCCCCCTGACCCGGCAGCGACTCAACGGCCTCGACCGGTGGTTGCACCGCGGATGCCTGGAACGGTTCTCCGCGGGAAAACACCCACGCGGTATCCGTCGCCCGGTTCCAGATCAGAATCTCGATGATCCCGGCAGTGGCCAGGCGATCCATCTCAGGCTGCAGGCGACCCTGCCAGGCAGCCGGGCCCGAGGCCGGTGCCGGATCCCTGCCGGCGATCTGCAGCAGTTCCTTTTCCAGGGTGTTGAATGAGTTTTCCACCAGCTTCTTGATGATGCGGGCAATGGTCAATTGTTCCTGATTGAATTGATCGCTGACCAGCCTTTCCATCTGCCGGGTGAACCGGAGGTGAATGGCGGTGGCCGCCACCATGATCAGCGCGGCAGCGGCCAAAATAATCCTCCCGATCCGTTTCTGGCGGGATTTACGTGAGGTGTCTTCCATCATGGCTTTGGCATGAGCAAGTCATATGCCAGTTCTGGCGCGGGCAGGACAGCCGGCAAAGCCTTTACCGGCGGGCGGTTTCGGCAGGTTCGGGTTCAGACTGGACTCTTTTAGTCCGTCACTGCATGTCAGTTTTTTTTACCGGATGTAAAATACAGTGATGAGCACGAAGGCCACACAGGCGATCCACACGGTGTTGCTGAACGCCCCCTTCTTGACCGGATGGAAATGGGCTTCGGATCGACGGTGACCGTGCGGACAGACATACGCCACAACGGTCTGACCCGACCGCTTGGAATGGCGCCGCGTGCGTTTGACCGGTGCGCCGCAGGTCGCATCACCGCCTTTTCCGTCAGCCTTGCAGGTCATGCGGGCACCGACCAGGGCACTGGTCAGATTGAACACCCAGTTCCAGCATAGGGCGAAAACCAGGACCGAGAGCAGCACCATGATCACGTGACGCTGAGTGACCCCCAGTCCCGACAGGGCGGCTCCCATATTGGCTGGCGTTAACGGCCCGTCCACCGTTCCGAAGAGACCCAGGTAATAAAGGACGAAGCTGGCGCCCATCACCACCATGGTCAAGCCGAAGTTGTGAAGACGGCTGCCCACAAAACCGCTGCGGGGTTGACCGTTGCCTGTAATCATCGCCGGGTTCATATGCTTTTCGTTCATCGTTGGACCTCTCTGCGCCTTCTTTTTTAGTTTGGGGGACATTCATCCCCGGACCCCTGACGGGGCCCGGGTTTAAGGTTTACCGGATCAACTGCCGGCCAGTTTTTTCATGATATCGGGAATGATCTTGTAGAAGGCATAGGCCGTCAGGCACAGGCAGTAGGCCGGCACCACGATCTTCCACAACTTTTCCGGGAACACGCGGGTCATATAGGGCGCCGCCACGGCCGAGAATACGGTGGCCAGCATGAAGCTGGGCAGCAGGATGTAGTCGATGGTCACGCCGCTGCCCAGCAGGGCCAGCCAGGTCACCACCGACAGGGTGCTCACCGTGCCTTCGCTGATGGCCGTCACCGCCATCATGCTTTTGACCGGCACGCCGGCCATCAGCCCACCGATGGTCACCACCGGCCCGTAACCGCCGCCGCCCACGCCCTTGTTGAATCCTGCCAGAGCCGCCCAAAAGACCATTTTCCCGGGCTTGTAGGGCCGCTCCTGCTTGGCCTGGATCAATGAGGTGATGCCCATCATGAGCAGCAGGGCCGCCACGTACAGCTTAATCCAGACGGTCGGAATCGTGAAGATCTTGTAAACACCCACCACCGCCACGACGTTGAAGAGTACGCCGGTGCCGGCGATGATCAAGGCTAACTTTACCGTTTCGCTCATGGGCGAGAATTTCCATTCCACATTTTGAAACTCCCGATGAAGATAGGCGCCCACCAGGCCGGCGGCGCCCTGCTGGATCATGACCACAGGCACGATCTGCTTGGGATCGAAGCCGATCATGAGCAGCAGCGGGGTCAACGCCGTGCCGAAGCCCATGCCGGCCGATGCATCCATGAATTCGAAGAAAGCCGCGATCAACACCACGCTCCAGATGATCGACCACTGGTTGCCCAGCAGCCCGTGTTCGACCACATACTTGGACGGCATGCGCACTGTGGCTTCAAACGGATTGCCGGCCAGCCAGATGCCCACCAGAAAAAGAAGGGAAAAAACGGCCACGCCGGCGAACATCGCCTTGAAATGGCCCGCTTCCGGGATCATCCGCTCCAAAATGCTTTGCTTGGTCGCCTCGAGGTCCTTGGCGACCTCCCAACCGGTCACCTTCTCTTTTTTAATATTTTCCATATTGCCCTCCTGTGATTTTAATGTCGGGTGAATCGTAGACTTGTCCATTGCGCTTGCAAATGCCAGGTTCGCTTCTTCTCCTTTTCTAAATTGTGAATAGGCAATTACGGACTGAACCAAGCTGTTGACCCTACTCATTTCAATCGCCATGCCAAAGATTTCAGGACGAAAAAAAATTTTATCTATTTGTTATTTTTATATATATATCATTTCCAGAAATGCTTTTTCAGGTTGCCGCCGCCAATGGATACTGCCAGTGGACATATTGTTTCTAAGATGTCTTTCCGGTGTAGACATGAGATATAGCGCCTTCTGAAGATTGCTCGCAGGTCACCACAGGCTTACGGAAAACGCGCATTGGGAGGTTATCCGCGAACACGCATCGTCGAGGTGGAAGGAATAGATAAAAAATGAACCCGTTCTTCCGGGACCGAAACCGGACGGACGGGTTCTTCGGGGAGATGACGGAATCAGGTGAGCACCTGCATTAGCTTGGAAACATTCG
>NZ_JBFELV010000516.1:0-3322 GCF_041551955.1 Desulfosarcina sp. | reverse complement strand
GATCGGCAAAATAACCAAACGTGCCGTCGATGCACTGTTGGTGGGGCGCATGTTCAGCCTGATCATCAAAGCGATCATTATTTTCGCATTGCTGATCGCCCTGTATCATTACAACGCTGTCATTGCCTATGGGATAGGAAGCGCCTTGGCTAAAATTCATTATGGTTTTGGCAGCGGCGTTTTCATGACCATCGTCAATATGAAAGAGCACCTTCTGATCACCGCTTTTCGGATTCTGGCCATTTTCACCATTGCGGTGACGACACCTTTTTTCACCATTTGGCTGGTTTCCCTCTATCGCGGCTACCAGCGCAAACATGCTGAACGCTTTTGGATGGAATAATGTTCTGGTTACGCAAGCCTGCCACCACAATCGGACGGGGCGTTCTCCTTAGCGACCTCAAGGGGCCCATCCGCAGGATCGAGGTCCCCGACACGGACCGGATCGGACACATCGGGTGCTTCGGTACCACCCGCATCGGCAAATCCAAACTGATTGAACACATGGTGACCCAGGACATCGCCAAGGGCTATAGCGTGGTGGTGGTCGACCCCAAAGGCGACCTGGAGCTGTTCTCCAAAATCGTACAGACCGCTTACGATAACAAAAGAGCCAATGAGTTATGCCTGATCAATCCCATTTACCCTGACTTTTCTGCCACTATCAACCCATTGGCCTACTATTTCAGCCCGGAAGAGATCGTCAATCATGTGGTCTCCGGAGTTCAGGCCAAGGACGCCTATTTTCACAATGTGGCTTATGAAACCACCCTCGTGATCGTCCTGGGCCTGCTGGCCCTGAAAGAGAAAGCGACACCCGATCTGTCCATCAATTTCGCGGAGATCGGCAGGCGCTGCGGTGCCCAGGAGATCGAGGATTTGACGGCTACCCTATCAAAAATCGAAGATCCCGGCGCCAGGGAGATCGTCCATATTGCCAATAAGATACTGCAGGCCCGGGAAGAATTTTTCGGCAAAGTGACATCGTCTTTGCGCACGGTCCTTACCGCTCTGTCCATCGGCAATATGGGCCGGATTATCGGTCGGGCCAGATCCAATCGCTTCGTCAAGCGCCTGGAAAACGGCCAACGGGTCATCCTGGTGGTTCAAACCGGCAGTATGCTGTCTGGCAAGGTCAGCGACATGATGGCCCGGATCCTGATCTCCATGATTCAAAGCTTCATCGGCCGGCGCTTTGCTTCGGGTCAAAAGATCGACCCCCCGTTGGCCATCTACATCGATGAGTTTTCCAATGCCTGCTACATCGGCATCGAAGACCTGTTCAACAAGGCCGGCGGCGCCGGCGCAATGGTAAATGTTTTTACCCAATCGCTGGCCGATATCACTGCAGCCATCGGTGAGCAGATGGCCCGCAAGATTCTGGACAACCTGAACACCAAGATCTTTATGCGGGTCAACGATCCCCAGACAGCCAGATATGTGAGTGAATCGTCGGGCACCCGCAAGAAATACGACCCCTTTCTTCAACTGGGCGGCGGCATCACTATGCGCTGTGCCGAGGAAGCCGCGGTGCGTCCGGAAGATGTACTCAATTTGAGAAAACGCATCTTCTATCTTTTTGGAATCAATGGTCGCTACAAGGGAAAAACCGAACTGGTCAAACCGTCCAGGTTAAAGGTGGAGTACCCCGACATTATCTCCAAGGCGGTTTAAACAGGGCACCCCTTCGATAATCTTTTTTTTGAAAATGGCCTGGGAAACGCTATAAAAAGGAATCTTCCATGAAAAAGATCGGTATCTGCAACAATAAGGGCGGTGTGGGCAAAACCACCATCACCCTATGTCTGGCCGGAGCCCTGGCCGAGATGGATCTGAAAGTGCTCCTGGTGGACATGGATCAACAAGGATCCTTAAGTTCCTCCTTCTTGCCGGATATCCACAACCTGCCGTTGGTGGTCACGGATGTGATCCGGGATGATGGGGTATCCATCGAAGCGGCCGTTCATCGGACCCAATATGCCAACATCAAAATCGTTCCTTCCAATTTGAGTCTGGCCAAACTGGAAAGCGAGCTTCAATCAGAGCGGGACGCTCACTATTATCTGGCCGACAAGCTTGATGAAATCAATGGTCAATACGATGTGGTCATTATTGATTCTCCTCCCAATTTAGGGATGGCCACCTGGTCGGTATTAACGGCCGTTGACGGTCTGATCATCCCTTTGGAAGCCCAGGATTACAGTGTCAAAGGCACGGGGTATGTCCACGCCTTGATCCACAAGGTGAAAAAGCGGGCCAATCCCCGGCTGGAGATTTTGGGTTACCTGATCAACAGATATGATGGCCGCCGACGTATCGAACAGGATTTCAAGGCCATGATCCAAAACCACCTGGGCAAGCGGGTGTTTGATCAGGTGCTCAAAGACGCCGTTGTGTACGCGGAGGCCGTCACCTTGGGAAAACCCGTTACCATGCTTTCTCCCAAAAGCGAGCATGCCGAGGCGTTTCGCCAGCTTGGCAGGAAGGTCATGCATGGCTAAAGACTTTTCCCAAAATGCCCGGGATCGATCCAGCTTCCTGATCCCTCCGACCTTGGAAACAGCTGTGAAGAGGGGCGACCGGGTAGATACCCGCCCGATCCGGGCGGCCAGGTTGATTGAGATCCAGCGTATCCAGCCGGACCCGAATCAACCCAGAAAAACCTTTGTTCAGGAAACCCTTGAGTCCCTTGCCCGGTCCATCCGACAGATCGGCGGGATCATCGATCCGATAACGGTCCAATATTCTGAAAATGAAGATTGTTTCCTGATCATCAGTGGAGAGCGGCGCTATCGGGCCGCCAAGATCGCCGGTCTCGACACGCTTCCCTGTATCATCAAACAACCTGATGACAAGACCCGCTTTCTCATGCAGTTTATTGCCAACATCCAACGCGAAGATATCCCGCCCCTGGAAGAGGCCGCAGCCATTCGGCGATTGGTTCAGACCTACGGGTTCACCCAACACGAAATAGCAAAACTGATCAATAAATCAAAAAGCTATGTAAGTCAGGTCCTGGGCCTGGAGCGGCTCTCCGATGAGGCCAAAAAAAAGGTTCAGACGTCTGAACTTTCCAAAGAGGTTCAGATCCAAGCCTCCCGGGAAACGGAGCCTGAAAAGCAGATTGAAATTCTGAAGATGGCATCCGATGGGAATAAGACCATTCGGGAAATCCGCAATCAGACCAAACCGGTTGGGGTCCAACATTCGGATAAAAATATCGATTCGAACTCTTTTAATACAAACCGGAATAAACCGGGTACACAACCAGCTAAAAATGAGACTTTCAGCCAGTGGACGTGGACATCAAAGCAGGGACGGT
>NZ_JBFELV010000515.1:0-3329 GCF_041551955.1 Desulfosarcina sp. | reverse complement strand
GAGCCAGCTTCTCCTCAAGCTGCTTGCGCTCGGAAATGTCCAGATTCATCTCCATGGCGGCCACGATCTCGCCGTTTTCGTCGCGTATGGGGGAGGTTCGCACGATCCAGTGCTTGATGCTGCCGTCCTTGTCAACGCCGGTCTCTTCGCTGTAGTGGGACTGGCCGTCGGCGAAGGTGGCTTCCACCGGGCAGTCCACGCATTTCTCCCAGCGTCCCTTGTAAGCACGGTAGCAGAAATCACCGGGTCGGGGTGCGAATTTGTCGGCGAATTCACGATTGTAGCCGATCAGGCGGTAGTCCCGGTCCTGAACGGTGATGACGCAGGGCACCATCTCGAACAGGTTCTGGAACTGGTCGCGCTGCTTGTTGAGTTCGCTCTGTTTGTTGTCGATGGCCGCGCCCATCTGTCGAATGGCCTTGGCCAACTGCCCCATTTCATCGGCCTGATCAACCTTCACCGGTGCCGAGTAGTCTCCCTTTTCGATGCGACGCGTTCCGTCAATGAGTTTTTTGATTGGGTATTTCACGAACCGGTATATGAAAAGGAGGATCATGGCCGATGTGGTCAGAAAAATGAATGCGGCCAGGGCGGTCAGGTTTCTTTCATAGCGGGCCAACTCCAGATCCGCTTCTTCCAGCGAAACGACCAGGTCGATGGCGCCCAGCACCTTTTTATCCGGGGGGTGGATGTGGCAGGCATCGGTGGAACAGCCCGCTTCGTTGTATACCGGGCTGATAACGCCCATCAGCCGGTAGCCGTTCTTTGACCGGAAGGTGCGCACGGTGTCGGCCAATGACACTTGATGCACCGGCGGATCGCTGCGGTGGCAGATGTAGCAGGCCTCGTCCTTGATGTTGGTGACCGTGTCGATCTCGGCGTCCTGGTTGGAGAATTTGATTTCTCCCTGCTTGTTGTAAATGCGGATGTTGACGATGTCGTGTTGCTTGGAAATGTTGTTGATGATCTGCTTGATGTCATCTCTGGAGTTGAGCATCATGGCATAATGGGTGCCCAGTCGGATGGTATTGCTCAGCCGCTGCGTGCCGGCGGTGATGTTGCCCACTAGTTTCTGCTGCATGTAACGATAGTTGAAGAATCCCCACACCGCCAGGGACAGAAGCAACACCAAGCCGACGCTGGCCAATAGCTTGAGCAACAGGCTTTCGTGGATGATGGCCTTTAATGACGGCATGGGATGCTTCCTTTGGGGGTTGTCGGGAAAAGAGGCGTCGATCCAAGACATGACGGCATCGTAAAAAGTCCGATATCTGCGTTACGCGTCATCCCTCGTCATTGCAACGTACCGTAAGTACTCCTCATTCCTCGGGATCCGCAAGCCTTGGTCTTGGGCTTTTTACGATGCCGTCGGAAATATGATTTTTTGCGAGTGCGTCAAGACATGGCAACACTTGTGGAACGATATCTGAAAAGCCCACACGGGTCAACACAGCGGGTGGATCACTATTGGCCTTCACATACTGTATGAAATTCATCTTTTATGCTTGACATTAATCGTTCTTTTTCTCTATTCTTTTTTGGCGGTTTGACTTGTCGACCACATAGAAGGCTACCGAACGACCACAGGCGGTTATCCCCGAAACCGCATCATCCGGAGAAATACCGGAGCCAATGGATCCAAAATATCACAGTCACCATGCAATGGTGTTTCCCTTCTATTTTTTTTAACCAACGGCAAAAGGAGGCCACATGACCAATCCCTATCAAGCTGCATTTGAACAGTCGATTAACGATCCGAACGGATTCTGGGCGAAGGCAGCGGAGGACTGCCACTGGTACAAGCGCTGGGACAAGGTGCTTGACGACAGCAACAAGCCTTTTTACCGCTGGTTTACTGGAGGCCAGATCAACACTTGCTACAATGCCCTGGACTACCACATCGACCAGGGGCGGGGAGACCAGCTGGCCCTGATCTACGACAGCCCGGTTACCGACACGATCAAAAAATACACCTATAGCCAGCTTCGCGATGAAGTGGCCCGTTTTTCCGGCGTGCTCAAAGCCCAGGGGGTTGAAAAAGGCGACCGGGTGCTGATCTACATGCCCATGATCGCCGAAGCGGCCATGGCGATGCTGGCTTGTGCCCGCATCGGAGCGGTGCACTCGGTGGTTTTCGGTGGGTTTGCGGCCAAGGAACTGGCCACGCGAATCAACGATGCCAAGCCCAAGGTGATCGTGACGGCGTCCTGCGGCATCGAGGTGAAGAAGGTCATCGCCTACAAGCCCTTGCTGGACAAGGCCATCGACATGAGCACCAGCAAGCCGGGCAAGTGCATCATCTTTCAGCGGCCCATGGAAAAGGCGTCCATGATCGCCGGTCGGGATGTGGACTGGGCGGAGGCCATGTCGACGGCATCGCCGGCAGAATGCGTGCCGGTGGCCGCCACGGATCCGCTTTACATCCTATACACCTCGGGCACCACAGGCCAGCCCAAGGGCGTGGTACGCGACAACGGCGGCCACGTGGTGGCATTGAAATGGAGCATGAAAAACATCTACAACGTGGACGCCGGGGATGTTTACTGGGCGGCCTCGGACGTGGGCTGGGTGGTCGGCCACAGCTACATCGTCTACGCGCCGCTGTTCAAGGGTTGCACCACGATCTTGTTCGAGGGCAAGCCGGTGGGCACGCCGGACGCCGGGGTGTTCTGGCGGGTGATCGCCGACCACAAGGTTAAGGCCATGTTCACGGCGCCGACGGCCTTCCGGGCCATCAAGCGCGAGGACCCCAAAGCCGAGCTGATGAAAAAATACGACCTGTCCAACTTCAAGGCGCTGTTTCTGGCCGGCGAGCGCACGGACCCGAACACCTTGCACTGGGCCGAAGATGCCCTGAAGGTGCCGGTGATCGACCACTGGTGGCAGACGGAGACAGGCTGGGCCATCTGCGCCAACTGCATGGGTCTGCATGCCTTTCCGGTCAAGGAGGGCTCACCCACCAAGCCGGCGCCAGGCTGGAACCTGCAGGTGGTGGATGAAAACAACAAGCAGGTGGCACCGGGCGAGATCGGCGCGCTGGTGGTGAAGCTGCCGCTGCCCCCGGGCACGCTGCCGACGCTGTGGCAGAACGACGCGCGCTACGTGGAGTCCTACCTGGAAGAGTTTCCCGGGTATTATAAAACGGCCGACGCGGGCTACATCGATGCGGAGGGATACGCCTACATCATGAGCCGAACCGACGACATCATCAACGTGGCCGGGCATCGACTCTCGACCGGCGCCATGGAAGAGGTCCTGGCCGCGCACCCGGACGTCGCCGAATGCGCGGTGATCGGTGTGGCCGACGAGTTGAAGGGGCAGCTCCCGGT
>NZ_JBFELV010000514.1:0-3340 GCF_041551955.1 Desulfosarcina sp. | reverse complement strand
GCATGAACGACGTCAGCCAGCGCAATATCCAGAACAGTGACCGCACCGGATGGTCCCGGGGCAAATCATTCGACACCTTCGGCCCCATCGGTCCGCAGGTGGTGCTGACCCGGGACCTGCCCGACCCCCAAAACCTGGCCATCTGCTGTCGGCTCAACGGGCGGACCGTTCAGGAAGGCAATACCCGCCAGATGATATTCAAAATTCCCGAGATCATTGCCTTCGTCTCCAGAAACTTCACCCTGATGCCAGGCGACATCATCCTCACCGGCACCCCGGCAGGCGTGGGGCCCTTGAGTCATGGCGACACCATCGAAGTGGAGGTCGAACATATCGGGATATTGAAAAACAGCGTTATCGATGAAACGGCCTGATTTAGGTTCACAGCTCCAGCGACGTCACTGAACTGATCATCTCCGCCGAACGCAGGTCATCGAGCACATCAGGGGGAACCGGGGTATCGGTCTGCAGAAAAATGATGTTGAGATCCCCGTCTTTTTCCTGCCCCACGTACATCCGCCCGATGTTGATGTTGTGCCGCCCCAACGTGGTTCCGATGCCGCCGATCGCCCCTGGCCGATCCTGATTGAAGATCAATAGGATATGTCCTTCGGGCACCAGTTCCAGACGAAAGTTATTGATCTTGACCACTTTGAGGTCGCTTCGGCCGATGATGGTGCCGGCAACCAAGTTCTCGCCGGCGTCCGTCGTCACCCGAAGGGTTATCAGGTGGGTGTAGTCTTCGGCTTCTGATGTCGTGGATTCAATGATTTTTATGCCCATCTCGCTGGCCACCACCGGTGCGTTGACGAAGTTGACGGCATGCTTGACCATGGGCGTAAGCAATCCCTTGAGGATCGCGGTGGATACCGGGGCCATGTCCATCCCCTTGAAATCGCCGGTATATTCGATGGTCACCGCTCTGACCGGTCCGCCGGCCAGCTGGGCCTGAAGACACCCCATCCGATCGCCCACCGCCATGTAGGGGCCGATTTTTCGTAAAAGATCCCCGGTCACAGACGGGACATTGACTGCGTTGACGATGGTGCCGTTGACCAGGTAGTCGATGATCTGCCGGGCCACGGCAACGGCTACATTGGCCTGAGCTTCTTGGGTGGAGGCGCCCAGATGGGGCGTACAGATGATCCGATCCAGTTCGAACAGCCGGCACGCACCGGGAGGTTCGATCTCGAATACATCCAGCGCGGCACCGGCGACCTTTCCGGATTGAATGGCCGCCTGCAAGTCGTTTTCGTGGACGATGCCCCCCCTGGCGCAGTTCATGATCATCACGCCGTCTTTCATCTTTTCAAAGGCCGCTTTGTTCAACAGGCCGGTAGTTTCCTTGAGCTTGGGCACGTGAATCGAAATGTAGTCGGAACGCCGGTAGAGTTCATCGAGTGTCACACTTTCGAAGCCAGATTTTTCGATCTGCTCGGGCGCCACAAAGGGATCGTAAACCACCACCTGCATGCGAAGTCCCTTGGCCCGGTCAGCGACGATGGAACCGATTTTGCCGAAACCGACGACGCCCAGGGTTTTGTTGAACACCTCCCGCCCCTGCAGCTTTTTCTTGTCCCAGCGGCCAGCCTTCAACGATAGCGTGCCCTGGGGGATGTTCCGGGTCAGGGCCATCATCATGGCAATGGCATGCTCCGCGGTGGTCACCACGTTGCCGGTGGGCGTATTCATGACGACGACGCCCCGTTTGGTGGCGGCGGGGATGTCCACGTTGTCCAGACCGATGCCGGCACGCCCAACCACTTTCAGTTTTGTACCAGCCGCGAGTATCTCCTCGGTCACCCGTGTGGCGCTGCGAATCACCAGCGCGTCGTAGTCGCCGATCGTCTCCTTAAGCGACTGAGGCGTCAAACCCGTCTTTACGTCGACATCGATTCCCTCGGTCTCGCGAAACAACTGAATTCCCGCGTCTCCCAGAGCATCGCTGACAAGCACCTTGATCATCTTTCCGTTCCTCCTTCTCCTGCAGCGTTTGCCGCAGTCTTTTGCTGCAATGACAACAAGCAATAACCGCTTCAATGTTTCCGATCGGGAAAAACCGGTTTCCTACCGGTTTTCTAAGCCCGGATATTTTTCTGAAATTCGACTTGACTAAATACAAATGATAATGGAAGTGGGTCGATAAGGCTGGGATTTACGTCCCATGCCATTTCGGACGTGCACGAGGGGTATGTTTCATTGATTTTTTGGGGAAAGTCAAGGTGCAAGGCAGATCATGCGCTTTTCATCAAATTTATTTTTCGTTTACTTTCAAATGGTAACATCAATATATTTCTTTTTTGGGGACCGGTGATCATAAAATTTGATGGTATCATCAGTATTGATCCATGCAACTATAAAATTGAAAAAAGGAGCCGCCATCCCGTTGATATCTGAACACCGCATCCGGTTTGCCGATGCAAATAGAATGTCCGAGGTCGCGTCCCAAAGCGTTCACCTGGTGGTGACCTCTCCACCCTACCCAATGATCGAGATGTGGGACGAGCTGTTCTGTCAGCAGTCCGCAATCAAAAAGGCCCTGCACAGCCAGGCGGGTATGACTGCATTTGAGTTGATGCACCGGCAGTTGGACAGGGTCTGGGACGAACTCCACCGGGTCCTGGTTCCCGGCGGTATCGCCTGCATCAACATCGGGGACGCCACCCGTACCCTTAAAGACAAATTCGCCCTTTACCCCAATCACACCCGCATTCTCGCGCACATGCTCCAGCTGGGGTTTTCCAACCTGCCCAACATCCTGTGGCGCAAGCAGACCAACGCGCCCAACAAATTCATGGGGTCGGGGATGATGCCACCCGGTGCCTATGTGACCCTCGAGCATGAATACATCCTGATATTCCGAAAGGGAGACAAACGGCTGTTCAAGAGCCAGGCAGAGAAAGCCAACCGGCGGCAAAGTGCCTTTTTCTGGGAGGAGCGCAACCAGTGGTTTTCCGACGTATGGATGGATCTTATGGGAACCCGGCAAAAAACTGGCGACAAACAGCTGCGAAAACGCAGCGGTGCCTACCCCTTTGAATTGGCCTACCGCCTGATATGCATGTTTTCGGTCATGGGCGATACGGTGCTGGATCCGTTTCTGGGCACCGGAACCACCGTGTTTGCCGCAGCTGCAGCCGGCCGAAACAGCCTTGGATTCGAGTTGGAAAAGGCTTTTCAGCCGTTGATTAACCAAGGATTCCAACCGGCGATTGAACAGGGTCGCCACCGCATCGGCGAGCGCTTTGACGGGCATCTGCAATTTGTGGGCAACCGCCAAGCGGAAGGCAAGACCATCAAACACACCAACCAGGTCTACAGGTTCCCGGTAATCACCCGT
>NZ_JBFELV010000513.1:0-3344 GCF_041551955.1 Desulfosarcina sp. | reverse complement strand
GCTGGACGAGGAACTGATCCGGACCCTCCGCCCCATCGACAAAGACAAAGCGGACACCATAAAGCAGAAACCGGCCGCATCGACAATGACGCCGCGGGGAGCGGTTCACGTCAAGGCGAACGACTTTTCCTACGGCGGGTTTACCTGGTCACAGGTGCTGGCCGACGTCCAGATTGACGGGAGTGCGGTGGACATTCATGTGCATCGGGCGAACCTGTGCGGCATCTCCACCATCGGGCAGCTGGGCATCTCACCCGGGGGTGTGAGCCTTCACGTCAACCCCACGGCCACAAGTGCTTCTCTTCAGGAGACGGCCAACTGCTTCGTTCAAAAGCCGATAAAAGCGCAGGCACAATTCGACCTTGCCGGCGAGATCAACTTGCCGCCCATCAGGGAAAATCCAGCCCGATCCATGTCCGGACATTTGGAATTCACCTCGGACAATGGAAGGATAGACCATTCCAGCGTGCTGATGAAAATCTTTTCCGTTCTCAATATCACCGAAGTATTCACCGGTGGACAATCCGATCTCACGGAAAAAGGGTACGGCTACACCAAGGCATACGCCAAAGCCGAAATCAAAGGGGGAAAGCTGCTGTTCAGCGAGATCCTGCTGGATGGAAACTCCTTGAAGATTACCGGCTTGGGCTTTATCGCCCTCGATACCCGGCAAGCGGATATCACACTGCTGGCAGCCCCGCTGAAGACCATAGACCGGATCGTCAACAAAATACCCATCGTCAACTACATCGCCGGCGGCTCCCTGATATCGATACCGTTGCGGATTTCGGGACCGTTAGCCGACATCAAAGTCACACCGATGTCGCCATCGGCGGTCGGTGAAGGACTGTTTAACATCATGGCAAGAGCCTTGAAAGCCCCCTTTAAGCTGGTCCAGAGCGCATCCGAATTCGCTGTGCAGGAATCATCCGGAGCGACCCCACGGGCGGCCGAGTCTCCCGCGGACGGCCCATAAAAAAACGAGGACAAAATAGATGAAAACGAGCATGCGCATTGGCAATTTTCTCCTGCTTTGCCTGGTGCTGAGCCCGATTCTCGTTCAGGCGGCGGACCCCGAGGTGCGCATCGACGAGAATCGGCTGACCCTGAATGCCCGGGAGAATGACCTTTCGGAGATTCTGGGCCTGCTGTCCGACCAGGGCATCCGCATCCGCATCGATCCACGCATCAATCCGAAAATCACCGCGGCCTTCAAGGACCGGCCCATCGGCGCCGCCATGACCAGCATTTTGAAATCCGTCGACTATGCACTCATCTGGAGAAAGGAGAAGGCCTCCGCCGCCGGCGAACCCCGACTCTGGGAAATTCGTATCTTTTATAAGGGTCAGGAAGCGCGGGCCCGGCCGCTGAAGAAAGGGATGAACCTGAATGTCGTCGACAATGGCGACGGCACCTATCACGTGAAGGACATCCTGCTGCTGCGACTGGCCCCAACTTTCACGGAAGCCGCCCTTGCGGCGCTGCTGGATCAGCTGGGCGCCAGCATCGTCGACGCTTACGCCCCGTTGGGCATCGTCAGGCTGCGCCTGCCCCATGGCAGTGACGTGCCGGCGATCACCGAAACCATCGCCAACACCCCGGGGGTTCAAACCGCCGAACCGGACCATGCCTATCCCCTTGAAGGCGGCCGTCCGGCAACGGGCGAGACCCGGTCATCCCCTCCCCCACCCTCGCCGCCTCCGTCATCGGGCGCAGCCGTGGTGGCGGTAATGGACAGCGGCCTGCGTTCCGATTACGAAAACAGCCCCTTCGTTCAGGCGGCATACGATGCCGTCTCACCGGGCGCCGAGGTCGGCGACGAATTGGGCCACGGCACCCAGATGGCCCTAATTGCCGCGGGAGCGGTCAACCCGTTGGGGGCCGGTCCAAACAGCCCCGCCGGCAGCCCAGTGATCGCCATCCGTGCCTTTGACGACAACGGGTTTACCTCCACCTACACGCTGATGCGCGGCATCGACTACGCCATCGAAAACGGCACCCGGGTCCTGAGCCTGAGCTGGG
Organism: Desulfosarcina sp.; assembly: GCF_041551955.1. Lineage (GTDB taxonomy): Bacteria > Desulfobacterota > Desulfobacteria > Desulfobacterales > Desulfosarcinaceae > Desulfosarcina. The sequence goes on along the minus strand of NZ_JBFELV010000513.1, from coordinate 1,322 downwards.
GTTCGGAAACGCCCAGTACACTGCTGGCGTCTGCCATCCGCTATGCCGACGCCAAGGGGTTGATTCTGGTGGCGGCCGCCGGCAACGCCCCAACAGGCAACCCGGTCTATCCGGCGGCCTATGACAATGTGATCGGCGTTGGCGCCTTGACCCCGGACGGTGATGCATGGGACCAGTCCAACTTCGGCGATTTCGTGGCCGTGTCCGCCCCAGGCCTGGCCGACCTGCCGGTGGGATACAAGGGCAATCCGGGCACCTATGCCGGCACGTCCATCGCCACCGCCTACACCGCCCGACGCGTGGCGTCCATCTTGAACCAGAATCCCGATGCCGATCGGGCGACCATTTTGCGAATCCTCGTTGAAGGGAGATAACGCTTGGCTGCAGGAAATCCTTGAGCTACTTCTCCGGGATCGTTATCGGGTTTTATCGGGTCATGATCGCCTGCGCATACCTTTCCAGGGCCCTGCTGACAGTCATTCCGTTTGCAGAACGTTATCTTAGATGGTGTGGATCAGTCGACCAGCAAATAAGAATAGAATCAGTATGGCCTTTAAAACGTGAAACCAATGATTATAAGTAATACATTGTGGTACTTGCAAACAAACCTGCCCGAAACAGGGTCTGGAGGACACTGCAATGGTTAAACCACGCCGACGCAAGCAACCTAAAGGCTCTTTATTGGGAAAATGAATCAAGGCCTGCCCACACCTCAAAAGTGGCCGGGGCGGCATTTTGTACCCGTCGGTAATCAATTAAAGGCAAGGCATATGCTTTGCCTTTAATTGGGGAGGGGTAAGTGCAATGAATGGGATTCATCTCGAATTACAGATTTAACTTAGGCAGAAAACGCCACCCTTATCCTGAATTCATCAAGGATGAGGGTGGTGCCGCAACGATTTTAATGGGTTGGGTGATTTCGTGAAGCACGTTTTGGTGAAAAACTTGATATTAACGTCAGCGGTAGTCCTGATGGGATTGATTTTGTTGAACATTTATACGGTTCAAGATTGGCGCTCCGCCAGTCGCGAATCTGCGAAAATCGCGCCCGACCCCTCAACCACGAATGAGGCGATTCTTCACGTCTACGGTGCCAATGCCTGGGGTTGGCGTGGCTGGTTTGCCATCCACACCTGGATTGCTGCCAAACGGACCGGTGAAAACGCTTACACGGTATACGATGTGGTCGGTTGGCGCGGCTACCACGGCCAGCCAGTCCTGAGGATTGCCCAGGATGTCCCCGACCGTTATTGGTATGGCAAAAAACCTCGGATTCTCAAAGCGCACGAAGGACCAGGGGTAGATGAACTGATTCTTGCCGT
>NZ_JBFELV010000512.1:0-3360 GCF_041551955.1 Desulfosarcina sp. | reverse complement strand
CGGGAACAAGGACAAGCAGCGGCACTTTCAAATTCTGGTGGAAAAGTTACTTCGCGCTAAATACTCAGCTACGGTAAATAGGGATAAAAATGTACCGAGGTAAAGAGAAGGCTTGGCTCAGAAGTGGTACACGAATGTCATTAAATCTTGGCTGTACTCTGAGTAGAAATTCCCTATCTTGTATAGGATAGGAGCTCGATATTGCGTTGTCAAGATATCCTAATTAATTCAAGAATGGAAGCCGGACCGATGTTCCTCTATATATTGTGTTCGGCGGAATTCTGGATAGGTGGCGATTACATACCAATACATACCGAAATGGTATCTTAAAAAAAGGATCTCCATTCAATTTTTATCAAATTGGAGAGACTGCTTAATTGAAATACAGTCCCCTGCAGTTGTAAATGGATGGTTGAATTTGATGAAACCTGTATATTCTTAGCAACTTAAAAAGTTAGCTTAGCTTGCCATACGTTTCCGGTACGGTGGATCGTGGGTCAATTCCAAGCACCGCTAAGTATGGGGGTTGCCGAATTTCCAGTTCGGTGCAGATTACATCAGGGAAAAGAATTTATCACAGAAATGTGGCGACCTGAGATGTAAGGAGACGACCTAAGGAACTGGAATTTATATAAATTTAACTGATATGTTATGGTGATCCTTATGGTTCCACCTGAGTCCCCGTTTTGGTTAGATTTGGCCCGTTGTGATTATTTTCGATCGGACGAAACCGCTTCGCGGCAGTTCACCCTCCTGACCCACCGTAGTTACTTTTCCATCGAGCCCTCCACGTCCGTACTCTCCATTACTTGATCGTGTAAACTACCTTTTTGAGTTTGTTTAACCCCAAACCAAGGAGGTAGACCATGACACCACTGCGTCAAAAAATGATCAGGGCTATGGATCTGAAGAACCTTTCCCCTCACACCCGGCGATCCTACCTTAACGCCGTTACCAAGCTGGCCAAGCACTACCGGCAGTCACCGGAAACCATCACCGAAGAGATGATCGAGGATTATCTGCTGTATCTGAAAAACGAAAAGGGAAACGCGCTTGCAACGTGCTGCATAACATTAACCGGCCTGCGGTTTTTCTACAAACACATTTTAGGCCAGCAGATATCCATTGGTTTCAGTCTGCCAAAAACGCCGCGCAAGCTTCCCAGCGTGCTCACCAAACGGCAGGTCGGCAAAATTATCTGTGCCCCGGGCAACCTGAAACACCGGCTGATCCTGATGACCACCTACTCGGCAGGACTAAGGGTCGGTGAAACCAGGCGATTAATGCCTGACCATATCGACAGCCAACGGATGCTGATCAAGGTCATAGGTGGCAAGGGGCGCAAGGATCGCTACACCATGCTGTCGAAAAAGCTTCTTGCGGAACTGCGCCACTACTATCAGGCCTGCCGTCCGCAAACCTACTTGTTCCAATCGACTTACAAGAAAAATGAGAACAAACCGTTATCTTATGAAACGGTGCGGTCCATCTACGAGAAGGCCCGCAAAAAGGTCGGTGTGAAAAACGGCGATGGTATTCACACCCTGAGGCACAGCTTCGCCACCCATCTGTTGGAGGCCGGGTACGACATCCGTAAAATCCAGGTGCTGTTGGGCCATTCCAGACTCACGACCACCATGATCTACCTGCATGTGAGCCGCGAAACCCTGTCCAAGGTTCCCAGTCCGTTGGACCTTATAGACATGGATCATGCAAGCAAGGAGGATCGTACCCATGGCCCCGGTCATCAAACCTGAAGCCAGACGACTGGCGGTCGCCCAAATTCTAAAAAAACATATTGCCCATTATCAGAAACAGTATCCACTGTGGTGGGAACACCGTAAAATCGTCTATGACCTGTTGAACTGCCGGACTGAATATCTCGGCGGCCATATCGATCGTTGCAATCAATGTGGTGCCATGCGCATCGCCTACCATTCATGCCGCAATCGCCACTGCCCCACATGCCAGCATATGCCGCGCGAACGGTGGTTGGAACAAAGAAAACGAGAGATTTTATCCACCGACTATTTCCATGTCGTCTTTACCCTGCCGCATGCGCTCAATGCCGTTATCTTGAACAACAAAAAGGTGATGTTCACGATCCTGTTTAAAGCCGCCTCCCAAACCCTGCTGACCTTCGGTGATAATGCCCTTGGCGGAAAACTGGGCTTTATTGCCACGCTGCACACCTGGGACCAGAAGCTAAACGCCCACTTTCATCTGCACTGTCTGGTGGCCGGTGGCGCGGTCTCTCCAGATGGTTCATGCTGGATACCCTGCAAAGGCAACTACCTGTTCAACGAAAGGGCGCTGTCATTAGTGTTCCGCGGCAAGTTCATGGACCTGATGAAAATAGCCTGTCAGCGGGAGCGTATCAAGCTTACCGGGGATCAGTATCGCCAGTTGAAAGCCAGGCTGTATGATAAACCCTGGATCATCGACGTGCGTGAACCGGTCAAACAACCGGAGCACGTACTGGAATACCTGGCACGCTATACTCATCGCGTAGCCATTGCCAACAGTCGCATCAAGGCGCTTGGGGACGGTATGGTGACGTTCACCTTTAAAAACCGCAAGAAAAAGCAAACCGAGTCGCTCACGATCACTGCCGTCGAGTTCATCAGGCGGTTCTTACTGCACAGCCTGCCCAAGCGCTTTGTCCGCATCCGGCATTACGGGTTTTTAGCCAACCGGAACCGATCGGCAAACCTGACCGCCATCCGTCAATTGATGGGCCTGTCCGAGCCTCCAGACAAAACCGTGGCTCCCGTTGAAGTGATGATGCAGCAACTCACTGGCATCGACATTACGGTCTGCCCCTGCTGTAAAAAGGGCAAAATGCAGCTGTTCAGACAGATCCCCAAAGGGTTGGCACGACCGCCAAACCCCCTGGCTTACGCGGCAGCTTAGTCAGATTGGTTGATATTAAAATCGGTTCTTGGAATAACCGCAGGTGAAGTACGCGCTGATCCTGCTGAAGTCTCTCTATATGGTGAGAAAAAAGAATCAAAATGTATATTGTGGTGACCAGCTCGATGAACAATTATCCGGGATACCCGAGACCCATCACCAAAAATACCACCACGCAGCCTTGTGGCAGTGAACCGCACGATTACAAAACCCATATTAAAATATCGTGCCGAAACGTCAGCCAGGCGGCTTCGACCATTCTTATTTTATCAATCATCCCGCTCTGTCAACGTCATCATAAATAAGTTTTGCGGTTTAGTGGCAATGCGAGTAGTTACCGGGCTGTTCTACGGCGGGACGATAGATAAAATACTTATCGAATATCGTTGAAAATTGCCAAGGCTGATATCTACCTGATTATTGAAGATATCACATTCGAGCTCAGAT